>JANMDU010000077.1:0-25886 GCA_031376455.1 Variovorax sp.
GGCGCGACGCTTAGATGGTGTGATCTCGGGCGAGCATGGCATTGGCATCACAAAGCTAGAATTTTTGAGCGATGCAGAGCTCAAGCCTTTTGCTGATTACAAGGCCAGAATCGATCCTGAAGGACGTTTCAACAAAGGCAAATTGCTACGAAATCAGGAGCGCCCTGCGCAGGATACTAGCCGGCTAGATGGCAAAAATGCTTTAAAAACAGCGGCTGATGTCTGGTTTGCCGATTTAACGCACGCCTACACACCGTCCTTCGGCTTAATGGGTCATGAATCGCTCATCATGCAGCAATCGGACATTGGCAACATTGCCGACTCGATCAAAGATTGCCTGCGCTGCGGCAAATGCAAGCCAGTTTGCGCCACGCATGTGCCGCGCGCGAATTTGCTTTACTCGCCGCGCAACAAAATCTTGGCGACCTCGCTCTTGATCGAGGCCTTCTTGTACGAAGAGCAAACGCGGCGCGGCATCAGCATCAAGCATTGGGAAGAGTTTGAAGATGTGGCCGACCACTGTACGGTGTGCCACAAATGCTTGTCGCCATGCCCGGTAAAGATTGACTTTGGCGATGTCTCGATGAATATGCGCAATTTGCTGCGCAAGATGGGGCAAAAATCTTTCCGCCCCGGCAACGCGGCGGCGATGTTTTTCTTGAATGCGACGAATCCTGAGACGATCAAATTCATGCGCTCTGCCATGGTCGATGTGGGCTTCAAAGCGCAGCGCTTAGCCAATGATCTGCTGCGCGGCTTGGCGAAAAAACAAACGGCTAAACCGCCTGCAACGCTCGGCGCAGCGCCGATCAAAGAGCAGGTCATCCACTTCATCAACAAGAAAATGCCCGGCGGTTTGCCGAAGAAAACCGCACGCGCTTTGCTCGATATTGAAGACAACGATTACGTGCCAATCATTCGCAACCCAAAGGCAACGACGGCTGAGACGGAAGCCGTGTTTTACTTTCCCGGCTGTGGCTCAGAGCGACTCTTTTCTCAAGTGGGTCTCGCCACGCAAGCCATGCTCTGGCATGCGGGCGTGCAAACTGTGCTGCCGCCGGGCTATTTGTGCTGCGGCTATCCGCAGCGCGGCTCGGGGCAATTTGACAAAGCCGAGAAGATGATCACGGACAATCGTGTGCTCTTCCATCGCGTCGCCAATACGCTGAACTACATGGACATCAAAACCGTGGTGGTGAGTTGCGGCACGTGCTATGACCAGTTGCAGGGCTATCAGTTCGACAAAATCTTCCCCGGCTGCCGCATAATTGATATCCATGAATACCTGCTGGAAAAAGGCATCACTTTGAATGCTTCGCAGCAGGGCGGCTACCTCTATCACGACCCTTGCCACAGCCCGATGAAGCTGCAAGATCCGATGAAAACCGTCAAGGCGCTCGTGGGCGACAACGTGCTCAAAAACGAGCGCTGCTGCGGCGAATCGGGCACGCTCGGCGTAACCCGGCCCGATATTTCTACGCAAATTCGTTTCCGCAAAGAAGAAGAGTTGCGCATCGGCGAAGCGCAGCTCAGAGCCAGCGGCGCTGTTGCAGCGAAGGCCAATGTCAAAATCCTCACCAGCTGCCCAAGCTGCTTGCAGGGCTTGTCGCGTTTTGGCAATGATTTGCAAAACGGCTTGCTAGAGGCAGATTACATCGTCGTCGAGATGGCCAACCAAATCCTCGGCGAGAATTGGCTGCCAGATTACGTGAAAAAAGCCAACGAAGGCGGCATTGAGCGCGTTTTGGTTTAAACGAAGAAAAGAGACAACATGGCAGGCCTCACGCAAGATACCCCAACGCCTGTGGACATCACAGTCCATCAGCAATCTAAGCTGCTGGAAATTTCGTTTTCTGATGGCAAAGCTTTCAAGCTGCCTTTTGAGCTGATGCGCGTGTATTCGCCATCCGCTGAGGTTCAAGGCCACGGCCCAGGGCAGGAGACGCTGCAAACGGGCAAGCGCGACGTGGGCTTGCAAGAATTGGAGCCGATTGGCAACTACGCGATCAAACCGGTGTTTACCGATGGGCATGAGAGCGGGATTTTCTCGTGGGATTATTTGTATTTCCTCGGCAGCCAGAAAGATGATTTGTGGACGCGCTATTTGGCTCGGTTGACCGAGGCTGGGGCTGATCGCGATGCGCCGATGATCGCAGCGGGTGGCCATGTGCATGGCGTAGGCTGCAGCCATTAATTACTCTCAAATCAACAGCGCCACAACTTAGACGGCAGTGAATATCATGGCTAGCACGCATTTTGGCTACAAAACCGTTGACGAAGGCGATAAAGCCCGCAATGTGCGCGGCGTATTCGATTCTGTCGCATCCAAATACGACGTGATGAACGATTTGATGTCGGCGGGCTTGCATCGCGGCTGGAAGGCTTACACCGTGCTCGTCTCGGGCGCGGCTCTGGGATCGAAGGTCTTGGATGTGGCCGCAGGTACAGGTGATCTGGCGCTGGCATTTGCTAAGAAGGTGGGGCTGGAGCACGGCCAAGGCGAAGTCGTGCATACCGATATCAACGAAGCCATGCTGCGCGTGGGGCGAGATCGGCTGCAAGATGCTGGGTTTTCGTTGCCGACGCTTGTGTGCGATGCCGAGAAGCTGCCATTGCCGAGTGATCATTTTGACGTGGTCACGGTCGCTTTTGGTTTGCGCAATATGACGCACAAAGAAGCCGCTTTGAAAGAAATGTGCCGCGTTTTGAAGCCGGGCGGCAAGCTTTTGGTGCTCGAATTCTCCAAAGTGGCCAAACCTTTGCAAAAGGCCTACGATTGGTATTCCTTTTCCATCCTGCCAAAATTAGGCACAATGGTTGCAGGTGATGCGCAAAGCTATCAGTATTTGGCAGAGAGTATTCGCATGCATCCTGATCAGGAAACGCTAAAATCCATGATGATAGCGCAAGGTTTTGGTCACGTCGATATACACAATATGACAGCGGGCGTGGTGGCATTGCATGTAGGGATCAAGTGCTGATTTCTTAAGGGATCAGGCGACTCGAAATTTGGCAAGTCAGCGTTATATTCGTTGTTGATAATATTTTTAAGAGGCAAAGTATGAAATTTCTTTCTTTCATTGCAACAGGTGTAATGGCATTGAGCCTTGCATTCGTGAGCTTGGATGCCGACGCTGCCAAACGCATGGGTGGCGGTAAATCCATGGGCAAGCAGTCTAATAATGTGACGCAGCAACAAGCTGCGCCCGCTGCTCCCGGCGCGGCCGCTGCGGCAGCGCCTGCTGCTGCCGGTGCAGCAGCCGCAGCAACCAAGAAACCTTGGGGCATGATGCTTGGCGGCCTGGCTGCCGGCCTAGGCCTCGCATGGCTTGCCAGCTCGTTGGGCTTAGGCGAGGCATTCGGCCAAATTTTGATGTTTGGTTTGCTCGCCTTGGCGATCATGGTGGCCGTAGGCTGGTTCATGCGTCGGCGCGCTGCGGGTCAAGGCGGTCAGCAACAAAACTCTCCTTACGCTATGGCCGGCGCAAACGGCTCAGCGCCAGATGTATCAACCCAACGCAGCTACAGCCCTGAGAATGTTGGCAATGATGCATCAGCGCGCCCATGGGAGCGCAATTCCACAGCGTTTCAGGCTAACCAATCAGTTGGCTCATCGGGTACGGGTGGCAGCTTGATTGGCTCACGTCTGTCTGGTGGTTCAACCAATTGGAGCGTGCCCGCTGATTTCGATGCGCCTGCTTTCCTGACGACTGCAAAGCAAGCTTTCGTCGCATTGCAAGCCGCTTGGGACAAAAACGATGTTTCCACACTCGGAACGATGATGACGGATGACATGTTGCGCGAGATTCGCCAGCAATTGTCCGAGCGCGATCAACATGTTGGCAGTGCAGCCAATCACACAGAAGTTGCCGCGCTGGATGCAAAGTTACTCGGCATTGAAGACACTGGCAGCGATTGGATGGCCAGCGTCGAATTCTCCGGCATGATCAAAGAAGATCCATCGCAAAGCCCTGGCCCGTTCCGCGAAGTGTGGAACATGACCAAACCGAAAAATGGCAGCGCAGGTTGGCTGGTGGCGGGCTTGCAGGCTTTGAACTGATCTTTCCTGCTTGTTTAGAAAAGCCCAGTTTTACTGGGCTTTTTTACGTCTTATTGGGCTATGTCCGCCGTATTTACTGCGTGAAGTGCTATTTATTTTGTAGTGTTCGGTGGGTTTCTTTTGGTTAAAGCGGCTACGAGGATTGGGGCTGCTGCGTCTGCCTCATGAGTCCTGCTCCTTGTAGGCTGAATCAACGAAATTCGTCATCACTCGACTGAGCCTTGCCGCGTCATGCGTCGTTGCAAATGCGCGTCGTGCCACCGGCACGACTGTGCTTTGCGCCTAGCCTGACACGCCACTGCTCAGCCGCTTGATGGCGATTTCGCTGACTCAGCCTACCGGCGACACTTATAAACGTGGATCGGCAACAAGAAGGACTGCGCCGCGCCAACCATCGGCCTGTGGAAGCGGTATTCGGGCGGGCGATTTTTGCAGCGCAGCGTTTTAAGCGCTTGCGGTTTTAGGCTTCTACGGCGACAGGTGTCGCCATGTTCGCGAGCAGAACCATGAGTCCGCCCGAATACCGCTTCCACAGGCCACAGCCTTCCACTCAAGCAAAAACGTCAAGCCCCCAATTGTCAGTAGCCACAAAATAAGCAGAGATAATGCAAAGCATGAGTACAGCCCCGTCCTTCCCCAGTTTCCCGCTGCCCCAGCCGCCCGATTGGTTGATGCGCGAGATGCAGCAGCGCGTTGTGTTGCTTCTTAATCATGTCTTGCAGCAAGAACCTGCGGCGATTGAGCGATTAAAGAGGCAAAAAGGGCAGATCGCCGGCATAGAATCTGCGTGGATTGCTATGAAATTAATAGTAACGCCGGCTGGCTTGCTTGATCTGGCAAAGCCAGATGCGGAAACTGATTTGTCACTCAAAGTGCTCGATACGAATCCACTGGCCATCCTGCAAACCCTGCTCAGTGGTGAAAAACCACGCATGGAAGTTGCCGGCGATGTGATGTTGGCTGCAGAAGTCAATTGGCTGGTCGATCATGTGCGCTGGGATGTGGAGGAAGATCTCTCGCGCATTGTGGGCGATGTGCCGGCGCATACGCTGATGAAGGTGGTGCATGGCATCGGGGATGCGCTTAAAAAATTCATTGCGCCAAAAATAAATATGAATATGAATATGAATGCGCAGCCCAGTGATGTGAGCAGCGCGGAATCGGCTTCGCGATGAATTGGTTTTCTCGCTTTGGAAGAGGTAGCTTCATTGTATTTATCGTGTTGCGTTATGGACTCGATCAGCTTGTGCTCAAGAGCTTTCAAAAGCCTTGGCTCACACTGATTGCTCGCGTCGCTTCGTTAGGCAGAAATTTAAGCGCCCCGCGCGGTCAGCGGCTGCGCGAAGCGCTGGAGGCGCTGGGACCCATCTTCGTGAAATTCGGCCAAGTGCTATCCACGCGGCGCGATCTGTTGCCCACAGATATTGCTGACGAGCTGGCGATGCTGCAAGATCGCGTGCCGCCGTTTGATTCAAGTATTGCGGTGGCCACGATTGAGCGCTCTTTTGGCCGCAAGCTCATCGATATCTTTGAGAGCTTCGAGCGCATTCCAATTGCCAGCGCATCCATTGCACAAGTGCATTTCGCCACGCTTAAAACCAAAGACGGGCAATTGCGCGATGTGGCGGTGAAGGTGCTACGGCCCAATATGCTGCCCGTGATTGATAAAGATTTGAGCCTGATGCGCATGATGGCCGGCTGGGTGGAGAGTTTGTCGGACGATGGCAAGCGCTTGAAGCCGCTGGAGGTAGTCTCTGAGTTTGATAAGTATCTGCACGATGAGCTCGATCTAGTGCGAGAAGCGTCAAGCGCCGCGCAGCTGCGCCGCAATATGGCCGGCTTAAATTTAGTGATGATCCCTGAGATGTATTGGGACTTTTGCCACACAGAAGTTATTGTGATGGAGAGGATGACGGGTATTCCCATCAACCAGATGGACACGCTGCGAGCCGCCGGCGTAGATTTCAAAAAGCTCTCGCGCGATGGCGTGACAATCTTCTTCACGCAAGTCTTCCGCGATGGTTTTTTCCATGCCGATATGCACCCCGGCAACATTCAGGTGAGCACGGCCAAAGACACATTTGGCCGCTACATCTCACTCGATTTTGGCATCGTGGGTACGCTCACTGAAGTCGACAAAGACTATCTCGCGCAAAATTTTGCCGCCTTCTTTCGCCGAGACTACAAACGCGTCGCCGAGTTGCATATTGAATCGGGCTGGGTGCCTGCAAAGACGCGGGTTGACGAGCTGGAATCAGCCATTCGCGCGGTGTGCGAGCCCTTCTTTGATCGGCCTTTGAAAGAATTGTCCTTGGGTCTCGTGCTGATGCGCTTGTTTCAAACCTCGCGCCGCTTCCAAGTGGAGATTCAGCCGCAACTCGTGCTGCTGCAAAAAACGCTGCTCAACATTGAAGGCCTAGGCCGCCAGCTCGATCCCGATTTGGATTTGTGGGCGACTGCTAAGCCATTCCTTGAGAAATGGATGATCGAGCAGGTTGGCCCTCAGCGATTTACGGATGCGGTTAAAGCGCAAGCGCCGCGTTATGCCAAGCTCATTCCCCAATTGCCGCAGTTGCTCACAAATTATTTGCAGCGCGCTGAGAGTGGCGGCAACGACGCGCTCATCAAAGAGCTGCTGCAAGAGCAAAAGCGCACTAATGCCTTGCTGCAAAAAATCGTTTACAGCGCCATTGGTTTTGTGGTTGGGATGGCGCTGATCATGGTGTATTTGCGCATTAGGCTGTGGTGAGTTTTTTCTAGATTTTTAAGATAAAAACAGCAGTTTCCCGGCACAGACTATGCGTAGTACGCTATAGAATTCATAGTAATTTCACGCAACCCAGTTTCTGCGTAAAAACCCTTTGTCGCCAGATCTTGCATGCGAATTGGCATGCAAGATGCATAAAATGCCTGTCATTCTTTGCGTGGAGACTTTAAGCCGTGAATTCGTTGATTATTTTTGTCGCCTTTTATTTGGCCGTGACGATTTGTATTGGCCTCGTTGCCGCGCGCCGCGTCAAAAGCTCGGCGGATTACATGGTGGCGGGGCGAAGTTTGCCGCTTTATATGAACATGGCGACCGTGTTTGCCACTTGGTTTGGCGCGGAAACGGTGCTGTCTGTGTCGGCCACGTTTGCCAAAGATGGCTTAGGCGGCATTCCGGGCGATCCATTTGGCGCATCGGTTTGCCTCGTATTGGCGGCGCTTTTGTTTGCCAAAATTTTCTATCGCATGAACCTCACGACGATTGGCGATTTTTACAGGCAGCGCTATGGCCAAGGCGTGGAGGTCATCACCAGTTTTGCCATCGTGGCATCGTATCTGGGCTGGACATCCGCGCAAATGACGGCGCTGGGTTTGGTGATTCATGTGCTCTCGGGCGGGGCGATTGAGCTGAACACAGCAATTCTGATCGGCGCTGGCGTGGTGTTGATCTACACGCTCTTTGGCGGCATGTGGTCGATTGCGTTTACTGATTTGCTGCAGACGATTGTGATCATCATTGGCCTGAGCCTCGTGGCATGGCTGGTGAGTGATATGGCAGGTGGGGCGCAAAAGGTGATCGCGCAAGCTGCGGCTGATGGCAAATTCAATGGGATCCCCGCAGATGCCAAAGGCTGGTGGGCGATGGCGGGCGCGTTCTTTGCGTTCGCTTTTGGCTCGATCCCGCAGCAAGACGTATTTCAGAGGATGACGAGCGCCAAAGACGAGAAAACAGCTGTGCGCGGCACGATTTATGGTGGTTTGATCTACTTTTGCTTCGCCTTCGTGCCAATTTTCATTGCTTATGCGGCTGTGGTGGCCGATCCTGCTGTGGCCAAGCTGTTTGCGGGCGATGATGCGCGAGAGATTCAAAAGGTGTTGCCCGATTTGGTGTTGAGCAAAATGCCGCTTTGGGCACAAGTGATGTTTTTTGGCGCCTTGCTCTCGGCCATTTTGTCGACTGCTAGCGGTGCGTTGCTTGCGCCTACTTCGCTGTTTACGGAAAACGTGCTCAAGCCATTTGCGCCGAAGATGAATGACAAACAATTCCTCTTCACGCTGCGCATTATTTTGGTCACATTCACAGCAATTGCCTTGCTGTTTGCGCTCAACAGCAAAAGCACGATGTATGAAATGGTGCAAAACGCCTACAACGTGACTTTGGCGGGCGCATTCGTGCCCTTGGTGGCCGGCGCTTATTGGAAGCGAGCCACCACGCAGGGTGCGCTGTTTGCGGCCATTGGCGGACTCGCCGTCTGGTTGGGCATGATGAAATTTGCCACCGAATTCATCGTGCCTGCGAATTTGATGGGTTTGTTTGCCTCCGCTCTATTGATGCTGATCGGTTCGCTCATGCCGCAAATCATCAAAAATTCAGGCCATCCGATCCCTCGGCACGCGCTAGACTAATACGTTGACGGCGCGGGGCAAACTATAATGCTGGGTTGCCCTGAAAGGCCGTCCAATCATGCCCATTTACGCCTACAAATGCTCCGCTTGCGACCACGCTAAAGACGTGCTGCAAAAAATCTCCGACGATCCGCTGACCGTATGTACCGCCTGCGGCGCTGTGGCCTTTTCTAAACAAGTCACCGCTGCGGGTTTTCAGCTCAAGGGCGCTGGCTGGTATGTCAGTGATTTCCGGGGGAATGGCGACGGCGCGAACAGCGGCGTGGGCAAAGCGGCTGAGGATTCCAAGCCGAAGACAGATGCGCCGGCAGCGGGCGCGCCTGCAGCCAGCCCAGCAGCAGCGCTTGCTCCTGCTGCGTCTCCTGCGCCTTCTCCCGCACCTGCACCTATCGCTCCTAAATCAGTAGCGCCTTCTGCAGGTTCTGCGACGGCAAAGAGCTGAAAAGGCTTAAAAATGATGAAATCGATTCGCAAATGGTTGCTCGCCGGCTTGCTGGTGATTGTGCCGGTCATGGTCACGTTGTGGGTGCTGGAATGGATCGTCTCTAGCCTCGACAAGACGCTTCAAATTTTGCCCGGCAATTGGCATCCCGATAAATTGATCGGTTTTCATATCCCAGGCTTTGGCGTGATTTTGGCCTTTGCGATTTTGCTCATCGTGGGCGCGGCAGCCAGCAACTTTCTGGGCAAAAAACTCGTCTCTTGGTGGGATGCCTTGCTCAACCGCATTCCTGTGGTGCGCTCGATTTATTCCAGCGTCAAGCAAGTCTCCGATACGCTTTTCTCTGATGGTGGCAATGCTTTTCGCACAGCAGTGCTCGTGCAGTGGCCGCGAGAGAATGTCTGGACGATTGCCTTCATCACTGGAACGCCCGCAGGCGATGTGGCAGCACATTTAAAAAATGGTGGCAGCGATGAATTCGTGAGCGTCTATGTGCCCACTACGCCCAACCCCACAGGCGGTTATTTTGTGTTGCTCAAAAAAAGCGATTGCATTGAATTGACGATGAGCGTCGATGAAGCGCTTAAATACATCGTCTCCATGGGCGTGGTCGTGCCCGGCGGGCATGCTACGCCCGCTGCGCTCGTTGCGTCCACTGCGCCCACTGCGCTCGCTGCCAAATAAAACTGAAAGAAACCAATATGTCTCAAGCTACTTCCATGCGCACCAGCTATGCCGGCCTCGTTACTGAAGCGCATCTTGGCCAAGTCGTCACGCTTTGCGGTTGGGTCAATCGCCGGCGGGATCATGGCGGCGTGATTTTTATTGATCTGCGTGATCGCGAAGGCGCGGTGCAAATCGTGTGCGATCCTGATCGCGCTGAGACGTTTGCTGCCGCTGAGAGTGTGCGCAATGAGTTTTGCATTCAGATCAAAGGCCTCGTGCGCGCGCGCCCTGCCGGCACGACGAATGACAACATCAAAAGCGGCAAGATTGAAATCTTGTGTCATGAGCTCACCGTGCTTAATGCATCGGTCACGCCGCCGTTTCAGCTTGACGATGATAATTTGAGTGAGACCACTCGCCTCACGCATCGCGTGCTCGATCTGCGCCGCCCGTACATGCAAAACAATTTGATGCTGCGCTATAAAGTGGCCATGGCTGTGCGCAAGTATCTGGATGCGGCTGGTTTCATCGACATCGAAACACCGATGCTCACCAAGAGCACGCCAGAAGGTGCGCGCGATTATCTGGTGCCCAGCCGTGTGCATGATGGGCAATTTTTCGCGCTGCCGCAATCGCCTCAGCTGTTTAAGCAATTGCTCATGGTGGCCGGCTACGACCGCTATTATCAAATCACCAAATGCTTTCGCGATGAAGATTTGCGCGCGGATCGCCAGCCAGAATTCACGCAGATCGATATCGAGACGAGCTTCCTCACTGAGCAAGAAATTCGCGACATGTTCCAGAACATGATGGTTGATGTGTTCAAGCAAACCATGAATGTGGATTTGGGCGAATTCCCAGTGATGAAGTATGCGGATGCGATGCACAAATATGGCTCAGACAAACCTGATCTGCGCATCAAGCTCGAACTCACTGAGCTCACCGACGTGATGAAGGATGTGGATTTCAAAGTGTTCTCTGCCGCTGCGAACATGAAGAATGGCCGCGTGGTGGCGCTTTGCGTGCCCGGCGGCGGCGCAGAGGGCGCGGGCTTCTCGCGCAAAGAGATTGATGATTTCACTGATTTCGTGAAAATCTATGGTGCAAAAGGCTTGGCTTGGATCAAGGTCACCGACGCAACCAAAGGCCGCGATGGTTTGCAGTCGCCGATCGTCAAAAACATCCATGATGCGGCGATCGCAGAAGTTTTGAGGCGCACTGGCGCGAAGAATGGCGACATTCTTTTCTTCGGCGCTGACACCTCAAAAATAGTCAACGATGCCATTGGCGCACTGCGCATCAAAATCGGCCTCGGTGAATTCGGCAAAAAGAACGGCTTGTTCGAAGACCGCTGGGCGCCGATGTGGGTGGTTGATTTCCCGATGTTTGAATTCGATGAAGAAAACCAACGCTACACCGCTGTACACCATCCATTCACAGCACCGAAAGACGGCCATGAAGACTGGATGGTCACAGCGCCTGAGAAATGCATCGCCAAAGGCTACGACATGGTCTTGAATGGCTCGGAGATCGGCGGCGGCTCCGTGCGGATTCATCGCGCCGATGTGCAGGCCAAAGTATTTGATGCTCTGAAGATTACGCCAGAAGAGCAGCAAATCAAATTTGGCTTCCTGCTGGATGCCCTGCAATACGGCGCACCTCCACACGGCGGCCTCGCTTTCGGCCTAGACCGCATCATCACGCTCATGACCAAGGCTGATTCCATCCGCGATGTGATCGCCTTCCCCAAAACCCAGCGCGCCCAGTGCCTGCTCACGCAAGCGCCGTCTTTGGTGGATGAGAAGCAATTGCGCGAGCTGCATATTAAGTTGCGTACGCCGGCTGTGGCGGCAGCACCAACTGCCTGATACGCGTCAAGTGATAAAAAATGGCGTATTCAATGCGCCATTTTTCTTTATGTGGATGGATTGCTATTTGCCCAGCGTCGGAAAAAGCTTGATCAGCCCGTCTGCCATCACCTCTACCGCTAGCGCAGCCAAGATCAAGCCCATGAGGCGCGTCATGACATTGATGCCTGTTTTGCCGAGGATGCGGGCGATCGGCGTTGCCAATGAAAAGCAAACATAGGTGGCCAGTGCGATGACCACGCCGTAGCCCACCAGAGTGCCGAGTTGCAAAAAGGTCTTGGCTTTTTCGGCGTAGATCACCACGGTGGACATCGTGGCCGGGCCGGTGAGCAGCGGAATCGTGAGCGGGACGACGGCGATGCTGGTGCGCGCGGCCATCTCGGCCTCATCCATATCCGCTTGGGCGGATTTGGCCTCGGCGGGCTGCGCGTTGAGCATGGCCAGAGATGAGGTGAGCAGCAGCATGCCACCGCCGACTTGGAAACTGGCCAGCGTGATGCCGAAAAACTCCAGCAGTTTTAAGCCGAGCAAAGCAGACAGGCCAATCACCACAAACACGCTGAAGCTGGCGACAAGAATGGTGCGCTTCCTTTGCTCGCGCGAGAAGCCTTGGGTGTAGTGGATGAAAAAAGGAATGCAGGCCAGCGGGTTAACGATGGCGAGCAGGGTGACGAGGGCTTTGGTGTCCATGGATGTTCTTTTTTTAACGAAATCAGAGTGTAGCCGGCATATCTACTGCGCGGAACGCTACTAAATTAATAGTGATTGATTTGTATCACTCAACGCCCGCCTGCCACATCCAGCACCGAGCCAGTGGTGTAGCTACTCTCTTCTGAGAGCAGCCAAACAATGGCCTGTGCTACTTCCTCCGCTGAGCCTGCGCGCTGCATGGGCACATGCACGGCCATGCGCACCGCGCGATCTGGCTCACCGCCGCTGGCATGGATGTCTGTTTCGATGATGCCGGGACGCACGGCGTTGACGCGGATGCCCTCTTGAGCGACTTCTTTAGCCAGCCCCATGGTGAAAGTGTCAATCGCTGCTTTGCTCGCGGCGTAATCTACATACTGGCCTGGCGAGCCGATGCGGGCTGCGGCGCTGGAGACATTCACAATCGCGCCACCTGAGCCGCCATGCCTCGTGCTCATGCGGCGCACCGCCTCGCGCGCGCAGACGAAGCTGCTGGTGATATTGGTCGCCCACATGCGCGTGAGGCGCGAGATGCTCATCTCATCCACACGCTGCGCAATATCCACCACGCCAGCGTTGTTGACTAAGCCATCTAGTCGCCCGAGCTTGGCGTCCACCGCTTCAAAGAGGCGCAACACATCGGCTTCCAAGCTCACATCGGCCTGCACAGCGATGGCCACGCCGCCCGAGGCGCGAATCTGCCGCACCACGCCGTCTGCAGCGAGCGAGTTAGAAGCGTAATTCACGGCCACTTGCCAGCCTTGGCTTGCCGCGAGAATGGCGGTGGCTGCGCCGATGCCGCGCGATGCGCCGGTAATCAGGAGGGTTTTGGGCATGATGATGTCTTCAGCAGAGATGGGTTTTTGTCGGTACAGTTTGCTACTCTAACAAACCTAGAGGGCTGCAACCGTGAGCAAGACCATTGACTATTTTTTTGCGCCGCAATCGCCGTGGACTTATCTGGGTCATGAGCGGTTTGCGGCCATCGCTGCCAAAGCTGGCGCGGCGATTCGCGTGTTGCCCATCGATTTGGGGCGCGTCTTCCCCGTCTCGGGCGGGCTGCCTTTGCCCAAACGCGCGCCACAGCGGCAAGCCTATCGCTTGGCAGAGCTTGCGCGCTTCAGCCAATATTTGCAGCTGCCCATGAACACAAGCCCCAAGTATTTTCCAGTGGGCGGTGATGATGCGGCCAAGTTGATCATCGCCGTTGACCTGAAAGACGGAGCGGCGCAGGCCATGCGCGTGGCAAGTGCCATTCAAAAAGCATGCTGGACTGAAGAACGGGATATTGCTTCCAAAGTGACACTCGCAGAAATTTTGCACTCCCTCGGGTTATCGGATGAGAGGATCGCGCAGGCGCAAAGTCAAGCCGTGCAAGACAGATACGACAACGATACGCAGCGCGCTATCGACCTTGGCGTGTTTGGCGCACCGACGTATATCGTCGATGGTGAAATGTTTTGGGGGCAAGATCGCTTAGATTTTGTAGAGCGGAAATTAATGTCTTGAAAGGACGCACAACATGGGACAGATGATTCATTTAACCAGTACGGACGGCGCGCAGATTGCGGCCTACGAGGTTTTGCCCAGCAGCGCCCCCAAAGGCGCGGTCGTCGTGCTGCAAGAAATTTTTGGTGTGAACAGCCACATACGGAGCGTGGCTGATGGTTATGCGCAAGCAGGCTATTACGTCATTGCCCCCGCTTTGTTTCACCGCGTGGCCGCAGGCACGGAGCTGGGCTACACGGCAGCAGACATGCAGCAAGGCATGGCGCTCAAAGCGGCCGCCGAGGCCTTGCTGCCCGCATTGCTGGGCGACGTGCAAGCCGCGATTGACTACGCGGCACGAGGCAGCAAGGCTGCCGGCGCACCGAAAGCGCTCAAAGTCGGCATCGTCGGCTACTGCTGGGGCGGCCTGATGAGCTGGCGCGCCGCGCAAAAGCTCCAAGGCCTCGCTGCCAGCGCCCCGTATTACGGCGGTGGCATGCACAATGAACTGAGCGGAGAGTTGCATTGCCCCGTGATGGCGCATTTATCTGATCAAGACGATTACGTCCCCATGGACGGTGTGGCATCCCTGCAAAAAGCGTATCCAGCCGCTGCAGTCCATGTCTACGCAGCCAAACATGGATTCAACTGCGATGAGCGTGCTTCTTTTGATGCTCCGAGTGCCATCCTCGCACGCGAGCGCACGCTGGCTTTTTTCGGGCAGCATTTGGGTTGAGCCTCCGTATGCGTTGACGCATCTATTTATTGTGGGTACAATAAATAGATGGAAATCACGTTTGATCCCGCTAAAAGCCGGCGCAACGAGGATGAAAGAGGATTGCCCTTCACACTCGCTGCCGATTTTGATTGGAGTCAAGCCTTGATTGCCGAAGATACTCGTCAGACTTACCCCGAAAAGCGCTACCAAGCACTCGGCTTGATTGACGAACACCTGCACATGCTCGTGTTCACGCCGCGTGAGGGTGACCTTCATGTGATCAGCCTGCGTCGAGCCAACCGAAGAGAAAGAACACGCTATGCCACGCAAACCCAATCCTGAGCGCCTAGATGATGACGCACCCGAGCTGGGAGCTGAATGGTTCGCCAAAGCGCGTCCAGCCACCGAACTGCTGGAAGGCATGTTTGGCAAAACAGCCGCCAAAGAAATGCTCGCGCCAAAGCGAGGCCGCCCAGCTTTGGCGCAGACCAAAGAGCATGTGAACATCCGCCTAGACGCTGATGTGCTCGGTGCATTCAAAGAAACGGGTGCAGGCTGGCAAACCCGGATGAACAACGCACTGCGCGACTGGCTGAAAAACCATCCGAAGCAAGTTGCTTAACTGATCAGCCATCACCGGCACCAGCAGCACCGCCAATAACAGCGTAGTAGCCTGTGGCTTGTCAAACGCCACCCCAGCACCGGTCTCTCAAAGGCAATGGCAAACACTTAATACAACAGAGCTTGAAGCACACGGCGGCGGGCGGGGGTCATGTGTTTGAGCATAAACCAAGAGCAGGCTGCGCGTTAAATCACTACGAAATTAATAGCGTCTTGCGCAGTATTTATGCCGGCTAGAGGTCGATTTCGATTAAAAATCTCGCTTGTTCAAGCGATGCGCGGGGGTTTAACGTCAAAACTCACCGACGCAAAGCGTCCGGTGCAATGACCAGTTAACTTGTGTCCAATTCACGCAAAGCTTTCCTGCAAAGCCTCTTGCGCCAAGCTGTTGATGCTTTTGCCTTTTGCCTGTGCTGCGATAGCGAGCTTTTCGTGTAACTGCGGGGAAATCCGCAAATTGAATTTGCCGGAAAAATGACGCCTTGGCTCAAGCCCCTTCTCAGCACAAACCTCCAAAAAAACCTGAAGCGATCGCTTGAACTCCAGACGAAGTTCCTTCGGATTTTTTCCGAAAAAGTCAGCGCCACCGTTGAGGCCGAGAATCTCCCCCCTGAACAAATCAAGATCAGCGTCAAATTCAATCGTTGCGTGATAGTCATCAACAGTCATTACGTTCATGGTTCGACTCCGTGTTGTTCCAGCCATTTGCGGATTGCCGCTACTGCGCCTTTGTCTGTGTTGGGTGATGGATGCGGCCTGTGAAAGACCCGCACCTCGCCAAACAAAAAAACAGAAACCCGGCTTCCTGCCCGTTCTTCAATTTCCACACCCAGTTCAGCGAAGAGCCCTTCAACATCGCGCCACTGGACATTACCGCTCGTCGGCCGCGAAAAGATGAATTCAACAATTCGCTGATGCCGCCGTTTCATTTAATAATAGGATCATTTTTAAGTACCGAACGCAACACTGATTTGCCGAGAACTAATTAGCTAGTTAACGTTTGACATGAGGGGTTAGCTGTCATTTTGTGCCGTACTTTGCTTCGATTGGAAGAAAGAACTGTTGCTCCTGCAGCTCCGATCTATGCGATACAAGCCGCCTTTTCCTCCTTGAGCCTCACCATGCAACAGGCATCGCTTTCCATGCAAAGCATCGCTGGTAACTCGGAAGCAAAGAGAGGTTCAAACGCCGCCGACCTCATCATCGGAGTCGGCGCAGGAAAGACTGACCGCGACTCAGAGCCAGAGATAGTTGCGGCAGAGAAGGCAGTAGCCGAGATGCCTGAATCCGTCAAAAGCATGTTGGGTGGCAACCCAAGAAGCCTTCTTCTATCAGCTAGAGATTCAACTATCTTTCGGGCAATAAAGTGCAAAGCCACCGAATCGCATCTCGTATAAGTTGCACTTAGTCTCTAAATAAATAGAACGCTTTCCCCATCTTTGACGAAACAACAAGAAGGCACATGCCACGGTAAAAACCGTACGCATAGAAGTTACCTGGCGTCGAAATCGCCTCGCGAAATTGATCTCTGAATTCAGTCGGTATCTTGGCAATAAATTCCTCTTTCGCGTAGAAAGTTTCGATTGAGGGTTTTAAATCCTTCGCTGAAACGCGTCCCCTCCGCAGCCATTTCTCGTCTATTGCGATGGGGGTAGCATTCCAGACAGCAAAAGGTGCCCAATATGGCCCCGTTGACGTGTTGGTGAATATCTTGTCGTCACTATTTTTGTAATACGAGACTTCAACTTTTGGCGGTTTGCTTTTCTTCACTTGTGCAATAACCGAAGGCAGGGAATTTAAATATGGCAGGCCTCTGTCTGCAATCGTTGCAGAGACGTCTTTGGGGAGTTCGTAAATGGTGAA
Source organism: Variovorax sp. (assembly GCA_031376455.1). Taxonomy (GTDB): domain Bacteria; phylum Pseudomonadota; class Gammaproteobacteria; order Burkholderiales; family Burkholderiaceae_C; genus JANMDU01. The sequence continues at coordinate 16,809 of JANMDU010000077.1, forward strand.
AGACTGATTCAACCCGCCGGGTCCAAACGGTTGTTGCTCTTCCGTTTGATGCAGTACCCGCTCAAGTTTGAACTCCGTGGGATACAGCTCTCGTCCAGAGCAGGAAGCTGTCACCAAAGCGATCACAGCCATGATTGGCAACAGAATTTTGTTGCTACGACTTTGCATATTCACTATCAGCTCCTCGTCTTTGTACTGTTGAAATTTGATCGGCTATCGGGTATTGAAAAAACACTGCCCCTTGGGATATTCAGAGACGCCGAACGCAAAGAGCCCGGAGGTGGCTACGGTGCTCGACGTTGCGGCCAATCGCAGAGCCACTGATGAGGTTGACGGACCAAGCTGTGAAGGAGAGGTGCTCCTCGTTGGTCCAGAAGGCCGATCCTGTGAGGCGGGAATTTGAGGAAACTCTACATTTTGCGCTGTAAAAGCCGCATAGTTTTTCGTGTCCAGACTGGAAGTTTGCCAGCAACTCGGCCTCTGTCGGCAGGCGCCACCCCTTGCCATTGCTCGCGCAATACTGAGTGGCTTTGTACCAATTGATATCCTTGCCATTGTCGGAGTCCGCCCATTCCAACCCATCCCCGCCCCATGTTAGACCGGATAGAAGCAAAAGAAAAAGAACGCTTATCATCTTTTTCACGCGACTGTATTCATTGTGCATAAATGAATTGCGGATCAGCTCATCAACTGACCTGATGGGCAACGATAGTGCTTGCTGCAAAAGCCCCGATTCCCCCTGATTGTCTTTTTGGCATTTGCCGTTGTATTTGATGAACTTATTGTGTTCGTAGGTCATATTGATTTCAGATTTAGTTGGACGGCTTGGCACAGTATTTTCCGAAAGATAGCTGAAATTCCGGCTGAGTGAATCGGTGAAGGAAACACTGTTCCGCTAGTAGCAGTTAGTGCGCTATGACGCCCAATGTAACAACAGTTCCACGGGGTTCGTTTTGCGTAATTGAAAGCGTTGCACTTAACAGCTCAGCGCGGTGTTGTATGTTGATCAGGCCACGTCCCGTTGTCGTGCCCGGGTGAAAGCCCGTGCCATCGTCACTAATGCAGATGCGACACACCCTAGCATCAGAGTCATAGCGCGCACTAAGCATGACCTGAGTGGCGTTCGCATGCTGAATGATGTTGCTAATCACCTCCAGCAAGATACGCTGAATGTGCTGAATGTCGTGATGCGTCAACTTTGTAAATTTGGGTAGCTCGTCCACCATCCAAACTAGGTGCAGCTGAGCCGCTTCAAGTCGAGGTTGCAGGCGGTGACGCAAGCTGCCCAGCACCACAGCCAGCTCACCGTCCACGCTGCTGATGGCATCAACAGCCATGCGTAGCTCGTCCAGCGCTTGCGCGGTGTGTGTTTTGATTTGCGCATGCGGTGCACTGCTGTTGACCAGCCCCAGCAACGCTACAAGTTGCGAGCCTACTGAGTCGTGAATGTCTTGCATCATGCGCTGGCGTTCACGGTACGTGGCTGTTTCGGCTTGCAGGTTGCGTGATGTAGCGAGATCATCTAAGGCCTTGCGAGTCAATAGATAGCGCTGCACAATGACTACGCACAGCGCGATGCTCAAGACCAACAGCGAATAGTTGCCCAGCAGCAGTTGCCCAAACCCTGTGGGCAGTAGCTCCCCGGCGTAGTCATACAAAGCAAAGATCAATGCTACCCAACCGCCAAATGTGTAGATGTAAATAGCGGCATCAGAATCCCGCCACGCGTGATATGTAATTCGCACCGCACAAGCAATAACCATAATTGCCGCGATGCCTCCCCAGCCAATAGGATAAATACGGTGTTCCCCAACATATGCGCCGAATACGATGACCGGAAACACTGCATACATGTACGCCTTTATGCAGCGTTCAAGCCATGGCGCTTGCTTTTTCACCAGTATTAGCGTGATCCAGCACATCAAACCCGTATACCAAGCAAACAGCAATGCCCGACTGCCGTTAAAAATCCAGGTCGGTACAGGCGGATACTCAATCCACCAATCAAGTTGACGCAGGAAAAATGCTGCCTCGCCTAATCCGGCCACCCAAAAAAACTTCTCACGCGTCAATCCGCCTATAACCAGCGCTAAAAAGCAAACAAGAAATGACAATACTGCCACCAACACCGCTAATGAATAAATTGCTGCATAACTATTGGTATGCGCTTTCAAAGAAGCCTCGGCTTCGCCCAGTTCCACTATGCTCAAGCCGGCGTCATTAGCAGGCTCAGCCTTAATCTCTAACTCAATCACGTTGTTGCCAGGCCGAAGCTCTTTGGCTGCGAGCATGTGCCAGCGTGGTTTTTGTCTAAATTGTGTCGTCGGCTCGTCCCAGCCAACGTACGTCCATTCGCTGCTATTCACGCGCAATCGGTAGCGGTTGCCCATGTTCGATGCAGACAAGCCTAAGCCTTTGTCTGAAGCCTGCAATTGCTTGACAAGCTGCGCATCCAAGGGCACTTCAAGCCGAAACTGCATGAGCCCCCGCTGACGCGCAAATGTTCGATCCCAGCGCCATGGCAGTTGCTGCATACCCAGCGCGTGGGTCTGCGTGGCCTCGCCGTCGCGCTCTGTTACTGTGGCTGTTAGTTCCGCCTGTGTTAGCTTCAGAGGCAGTGTGGTGTTTGGCTTAGCATTTAGTGGAGGGGGCAAGGGCTGCGCTTGCGCGATGCCCATACACAGCACCAGAAAAAAAACCGCACACACCTCTGCGATCAGATCAGCATAGCGCTTCATTTAAAGATACCCAAAACGCGTGCCTCAAAAACTGCTTGCGTCCGCGTGTTGACCGCTAGCTTGCTGTATGTGCGTTTGATGAGGGTTTGCACAGTGCCTATGCTCACTTGCATTAGGCCAGCAGCCTCTTGGTAGCTATAGCCTCGTGCCATCAGTTGTAGCAGCTCAACTTCACGCGGCGCTAGGCCGTGGTCTGAAACTGCAAGCGTTGCGTGATTGGGCGGGGCTGCTTCGGGAATCGCTTGCATGCGCTTAAGCAGTCTGCTGGCAACCAGTGGCGACAGCGGCGTGCCACCATTTTCAATAGCATGGATGGTCGCTGGCAGCGTGGCATCTGATTGCAAATCTTCTTTAAGCAGGTAGCCATTCGCGCCAGCCTGAATACTGAGCACAATATTGTCCGCATCGCCAAAAACGGTTAATACCAAAATATGGGTGTGTGGATGATGCTTGCGCACCATGCGGATCAGATCAATTCCTGTGCCATCTGGCAAGCCTAAATCTACCAGCCAGTAGTCCTGCGGCTCGTCTATTGCAAAGGCACTTGCTTGAGCCAGTGTTTGAAAGGCTGTTAGCTGCGCATGCGCAAAACCTAGCGCCAGCATACGACGTATGTTTTCATGTGCGACTGCACCGTCCTCAACAAAAGCAATTTTCATTTGCATGATTATGTTGTAGGAGCAGCCAGACCAAAACCGCCTCTGTCCCATGTGCGTGGGACTGACAAAGCATGCGAGCTGCGACACACTACAAATTAGATAAGAAACGAGTGTTGGTTTAGTAGGCAGTCATATGCAGTTTAGAAGCAGCGCCGATCACCCAGAAACATCACACTTAAAAGGTGCTCGCACGCAGATTTCCTACCAATGCTTATGAATCAAAATTTCTTCCCTACCCTTGCAAGCCCCCTTCAAAAAAAATGTATTACAAGTTTGCACGCTGGATTGAACCACTTTTTTCAGTTCATTTTGCTGCTGTCGATGCTTTCATTTATTGCTCCTGCCCAAGCTGGAATCAATCAATTCGTTGCGGGTATGTCAGCTTCTGGAACGATACCGTTTGACGCGCTAGATGCCAACGCGTCCAACGCAGATATTCGTACAAACGATCTTGCTATCTATCGGGTCGGTTATTCGATTTCCCCCTCAGATCCAACGGCTACGCTTAAGTTGACCATGGGCACTTTTACGTTGCCTAGCGGCTACTCGGGCCTTGCACTCACACAGCTTGCTTTCTTTGATGCACTCCTGTTACCTACCGGCACAAGCGGCTGCCAAAACATCAGCTTGCTCGCCTTGACAAACGCTCAAATCGCGGCAGGCAACACCTCAGGCGTATCCGCAGATCGGCAAACACTGTATTGCGTGCAGCCTGCCAACTCTGGGGGAAACAATCAAGATTTTCGTGTGAGCATCCGAGGCGATGCGCCCAACGGTGCCACCATGAACCCGCCAGCGTTCGAGTTTGTATCAAGCAGCAACCCAGCGACCACAAGCGTCACGGCGCTGAATGGCGTTATTGGTGCTGAAAGCTTCTATGGCTTGCCCACGCTGACTGTTCGGGCTAGCCCACGTTGGAATTTGAAAAAGTCTGTCCCATCAAATCCACGAGCCGTATTCATTAACGAAAGCGGCCCTCCTGGATCAGGCCCTGGGGGCGTGGGCGCAGCAGACGGCTATCTGTTTTCATGGAACGTCGGCATCTTCGCAATGGGCTCGCGCAAAGGCCTTGAAGCCCTAGGCACGGCCAACTTCACAGAAAACTGGAACAACCCTAATCTACCCAACGCACAATTGGTGACTTGGAGCATCAAAGATCCAAACGTAGCGAATACTATCAACCTCGCTCCCGATTTTTGCGCCAACACGCAATCTCTGTACGCTGGCTACGACGGCAACGGTACTAACCCAACCGACGATGGCAACACCGACTCTACGCCGTCCAATATTTCTGTGGCGCGCGGTGGTCGGTGTCAAAACACTGGTCTCAATCAAGCGGCAAAAACAGCCACTTTCAGTTTGACCGGTACGGACTGGTCTCTCGTAAGGTATCCCGTGCGACAAGGCGTCGTTGGAAAAGTTTTGGTTGACCCTTTTAACCTAGATGCAGCCAGCAATGAGTGGTGGGTAGCCAGCAAAAATATCATGGTGTGGGTGCCGCTTAGCGATATCTCCGCTGTGCCCAACCCCAATTCACAAAATTTAACCAACACGATTGGTTTCAGCGGTGTTTCCGTGACGGGTCAGCCCAACACTGAGCCTACAACTGCTGACAACACAGCGGCAATGACGGCTAGGCGTGAAACGGCAGGAGGTCTGTTCAAGATCGGGTATCCGCTTACCAACTATTTAAGCAACCCCTTCAACCTACCCGTTGCCTCAACTGATCCGGTCAACGGGGGCGGCGCTGTTCAGCATATTGGCCAGAGCCAAGTTCATGCGGCGGCACCGATTTTTTTCAACAGTGGCGTGACGCGTTTTGGGCCTGGCCAAATCTGCGACAAAATCGATAACACCCGATTGAGCTTCTTCGATACGACGAACGCCGCTTACACCGCTGTGAACGCGCGTGGGTTCAAAGACGCGGGCACGGGAGTAGGCCTGTTTTTTAACCCTGCTGCGAACCGATCACGCATTCAAGGCTTGGTGGTTGAGCTAGGCATCCATACAGCTGGCACCACTGGCGGCGGATGGACAAGTTACAACGCTAACAACAACGTGTTCGGCACACCTGCCCGGACGGGCTCAAGCCAAGCCGACACCGACTGCTCTGACACTAGCGCAACGTGGTATCCATCAGTGGCCGCCTTGCTTGCTGCTAGCAAAAGCTTGCAGGAAATCACGGCTGTTAGAGCCAAATACACGTCGTGGGGCGATTCAACACAGCTTACCCTTGCGATCCCGATGATTTCTCGGTCTAGTTTTGCCTACGCAACAACAGATGTTGGCGCTGGCGGTGGCAGCTTTGCCGCCGGCGCGTCAACCGCAGGTGCTTTTTCTAGCAACCAAGCCCGCTGGGATACGGGGATTGCCGGGCTCTTTGGCAGTGTCGATGGCATCGGTCGCACGGCGGACACCCTACAAATCGTGTCAACGGAATATGTACAAATTACAAAAAGCTCACCGACCAACCCGGCCAACACACTAGTCGCCCCGGGAAATCGAATCACTTACGCGCTAAACATTAACTTAACGTCGTCTACCGGTGTGCGCACGACTACTGTAGAGGTATGGGATGTTTTGCCGGATAAGGTGCAATACAGTGCGGGTTCTTCAACATATGGTGGCGCACCCTTGCCTGATCCGGTGTGTGCATCAACCGGCTTGCCCGTAGCACTATTTCCAGCGACTGTTGGCCCGCCAGCAACGGTTGCCGGTAACGTCCCTGCAGGCTACAAGGCTTGCAAATGGACGTTGAACAATCAAACTGCCGTGGCAGCATCCATAGGAGCCACAGCAGGCAATCTACCTCAATTACTGTTTGACGTCTTCGTCGATCTGAATGCGACACCGGGTAATCTGTTTAATACGGTGATGGTTGATTCCTCAGCTAATCTGTATAGCGATGCGGCTTATGCGGGCGCCACAAATGGATTTCGATGCCCCAACGTAAGTCTTCAGTGCTCATTCAGTAACTGGCTTTTGCAAGTGTCTAGCGCAGCTGGTATCTCGTTGTCGAAACAGAGCAGCAATTCTGCGATAGCACCTAACGGAACGCTGACTTACAGCTTGCGCTATGGATCAATCGGCACTGCGTTGGCCAATCTGCGTGTCTTGGATGTGTTGCCCTACAACGGCGATGGCCGCTCGCCAGCAAGCAACTTCACTAGTAGTCTTCAACTGCTCGCGCCCGTAACACCGCCAATAGCGAATGCCGTGCCACCGGCGACCGCCGCAGACCCGACGGCTCGGGTGCTCTACACCAACAACACACCGGCCAGTATCAACCGCGACCCGTATGGCCCCAGCGCCGCGGATACGCATCACAAGCTCGATGGCTTGGGCACGAACAGCGGCACATCGACCAACTGGTGTACCCAAGTGCAGTTTGGTTCAGCGAATTTCCCGGCCAATTTATCGGCTGCTACCGGCGTGATGGTGTTGCCATTTTTTGGCGCACCATCAGCTTGCCCAGGCTTTGGTGTTGTGCCTTGTACACCTCAGGGGCAGCTCTATCTTGTTAATCTTCAGTTGCAGAGCAGTGGCAATGTGCCTAATAATATCTACACAAACGATTTTCGCAGTGATTCACCTAGCCTCACGGCGCGCTCACCGGGGTCTAACGCTGCCAGCGTACTTGTAAACCTGCCAGATTTGGTGCTTGCAAAGTCAGTCAGCACGGTAAGTGTCTATGCCAACAACACTGTGACTTACACCCTTGTGCCTCGCAATAACGCAGGCGCAACTGTTGGCATCATCAGAGCGCAACCGCTCTCGACCATTACCGTGACAGACCTTCTGCCGACCAACCTCATCATTAGCGGAGCTGCTGATGTCAACGGAAGCCCTGCATGGGATTGCTCTGCCTCGGCTGCGCCGAGCACAGTGAGCTGTCGATACATTGGCGCACTGCCCATTCCCGCAGGCAATGTGATTGGCAATGCCATCACAGTCAATGCGCTTGCCACGAACACCGGCACGATCAGCCTCAACGTATTGAATACCGCCAGCATTGCTATCGCCGGGCAAGCTGAAAGCCCGTTGACCAACAACACGGCATTAGCCACGCTTTTGATCCTTCCACCTTCCGTTGATCTGGTATCCGTCGTTTCAATGCCGACCAGCGGTTTTACTGCAGGCACAGTGGTCACGGGCACGGTGCAATTTTCAAATATCGCCTCGGGCAACGGCGCGCTGACAGCCACTTCCGCTGTCGGCACGGTCACGCTAAGTAATGGCCAAATTCTCACGTTTACCTTGGGCAATCTCGCGCCCGGGCAAAGTACGATCCGCTCTTTTACAACCACGATGCCCACGACTGGTACGCGCTTGGTTGCCAATAGCAATATCAAATCGCCAGAACTTGACATTAATTTGGTCAATAACACCAGCACTGCTGCCACGCCGGCTTTGCAATTTGTCAATTTGAGTATTTCTAAAGACAATGGCACAACAACATTGGTAGCCGGCAGCACCACGGCCTACGTTATTACTGTCAGCAACGGCGGCCCTTCGGACGCAGGCAACTCAGTGATAAGAGACGTGGCGAGTGCTGGGCTATTCTGCATATCGGTGACTTGCCAGAGCACGAGCGGCGGCGCTAGCTGCCCCGCAGGCTTGACTTTGGGCTCAGCAGTCCCGGTTGGAAGCACCAATTTCTTTAGCTCAGGCTCAGTAATTCCCGCTTTCCCGCCCAACAGTACCATCCAGCTTGTTGTCAAGTGCGATGTCCGAGCAACAGGGCTTTAGGTATTGATACAAAGCATTCACGACATTGGACAAGGCCTGAAGTACAAGCATTGCTGGGCAAACTGGAGGGGCAGCACAAGTTACGGGCATCGCTGCTCTATGGCTGCGGCATTCGCTTGATGGAAGGGCTGCGCTTGCGAATCAAAGATGTTGATTTTGACCGCAAGGTCATCATTGTGCGAGAGGCCAAGGGCGGCAAAGATCGGGTGATGCTGCTGCCCAGCATCTTGCTGGAGGCTTTGAAACATCAATGCCGCTTAAGCCATGATCTTTGGGTTCAAGATCGGGCGGCGTAAGTGCCCGGTGTGGAAATGCCCCATGCACTGGATGCCAAATACCCCAAGGCGGGCCAAACATGGGCCTGGCACTGGGTGTTTGCCCAAGCCACGCTGTCAACTGACCCGCGCAGCAAAACGGTGCGAAGACACCACGCCTATGACCAGACGTTTCAGCGCGCCTTCAAGCAAGCAATGCATGCAGCCCGGATTGTGAAACCCGCAACGCCGCACACCCTGCGCCACAGCTTTGCCACGCATTTGCTGCAAGCTGGCACGGATATTTGCACGGTGCAGGAGTTGCTGGGGCATTGGGATGTGTCGACCACGATGATTTACACCCATGTGCTGAAATTGGCAGCAGGTGGGACGGCGAGCCCGCTGGATGCTTTGGCGGCATTGGCGTGAGTGAGGCGGTCTGATTGCGGGTGGCAGAGCTTTTTTAGAGCGTTTTAGGCCACTAGCCGTTATAAAATATGCGCAGAGTGCTATTGAATTAAGAGCGAAACGTCGCGGCTTTCCCAACCCATCATCCAAACAACGCCACATCATCCATCGGGTAGTGCTTGCGGTTAAGCGTCCACAGCGGGCAGCGGTGGGCGCGGGCAGTGGCAGCCAGCAGGTAGTCTTCTAGCGCGATGCCTTGAAAAGCCTTGG
>JANMDU010000094.1:0-21306 GCA_031376455.1 Variovorax sp.
GGGAAATCCCCCGTGACACTGCCTGTGGTGTAAGTCAAGCCAGGAACTTGTACTGCTGCTTGCCAGCCTGTGCTAGCAGTGTAGCGACGCGAAAATACCTTGACTGTGTCGCCAGCTGGCGCGCCGTCAGACTGCTCCCAAACAGCCATTGAATCGCCATTTCTGTTGACTGCCACGAGCTTGTTAAACACGTTGAAATCATTGTTTGACTCCAGTAACTGCGGCGTTTGGAAGTTGGTGCCTACTGGTGGAATCACAGCGAAGGCGGCTTGCACAGCGCGCACTTGCGTCAGCTGCAACGAGCAGGTGCTTTGCGCCCCATTGCACGCGCCGCCCCAGCCGGTAAAGCGCTGCCCAGCTGCTGGCGTTGCCGTTAGCGCTACGGCGGTTCCTGCTGCGAAGTTGGCGCTGCAAGTGCTGCCACAACTGATGCCAGTTGGGTCGGATGCAACGCTACCGCTGCCCGACACCGAGACGCTCAATGCAAAGCTGGTTCCTGCAACGGTTTGAAACGTCGCACCCACTGCTCGCGCCTGATCCAGCGTAACTGTGCAGCTGCTGGCGGCTCCCGTGCAAGCGCCGGTCCAGCCCACAAAGCTCTGGCCTGCAGCCGGCGTCGCCGTCAAGGCAACGAGCGTATTGGCTGAAAATGCAGAGCTGCAGCTTGCAGAAGCACAACTGATACCAGCTGGCTGAGAAGCGACCGTGCCTGTACCCGAGACAGAGACCGTTAAGGTGTAATTAGTCTGCCCGGCTACGGGTGCAAATGTCGCAACGACGGATCGCACTTGATCCATCGTCACCACGCAACTGCTAGCCGAGCCAGTGCAATCCCCGCTCCAGCCAGAAAAGGTTTGGCTCGTGCCTGGTGTTGCCGAAAGCGTTACCACAGTAGCGGTTGTGAAGGATGCGTTGCAGGCTGTGCCGCAATTGATGCCTACGGGATCAGAGATGACCGTTCCAGTACCTGCGCCTGATTTAGCTACAGTGAGCTCATAGCTGGTTTGCGGGGGTTGGACGGCATTATCCGAGCCTCCACCGCAAGCAGAAAGCCCCGCGAGGATGACGACTAGCAGCGGCAGCCCGAAGAGGCTGCGAAAAACGCTTTGTGTGAGGTTACTCATAAATTAATTTCCTTCTTCATCAATAAAAATATCTTCGCCATCACTTACGCAATGTGCTGACCCTGCATTTCTTGCTGTTGAACAGCGACGTGAGGTATTGCTTGCGCTCTGCAGCGCTGTTGCGAGCCAGCGCTTTGTTGGCCTCGGCTTGCTGCGGATCGCCACCGAATCCAGCAGTCAAGCGCCCTAGCAAATTGGCGAATTGAGCTACCTCGCCTGAGCGCGTTTCACGCGCCGCAATATCTGTGAATGCCTTTGTTGTGTTTGCTGCTTGGTTGTTCGTCGTCGTTTGACTGGGTGCGTTGGCAGAAATCGTGGCATCCATCTGCTTGACTTCGTCATACAGCGCTTGGCAGCCCAACTCAGTATCACCAAGCTGCTCTCGTGGGAAAGATTGAGCATGCGCAGAGGCTGCAACCGCAAGGATAAAAGGTGGCAATAAACCAACACAAAATAATCTAGAAAACATAAAACCCTTTTGCTGAAGATCAAGAGTTGCGAGTATTTATGCAATGGCAAGCTTCAACAACCCGACAAGCGTCGGGACAGTGCTGCAATTTGTGTAGCAAAGGGAAGATGCGTGAGATAAGTCACGCGCTGAATACCCGACTCACGTCGGGGTAGCACTCATGACTGCGATGACGTATGGTGCAATACATGCCAGTAGACGACACCCAAACTTACACTGCCGCTTATGCTGATGTGGCTCACAAAATGAACAACTCCGCTATTGCGCAGGATGAACTCCCCATGCCGCCGCCGACTTACGCCATGATTTGCGATGACCATCCCTTAGTAGGGCGCGGCTTGCGAGAGCTTTTAAAAGATCATCCGCTGCTCACAAACAGCGTTTGCACGACATCTGAGAGAGAATGTCTCATCCACATTGCCAACCACGGCATGCCAAGCGTTGCCGTGATCGATTTTTGGTTAAGCAACGAAGTATCCGAAGTCTTGGTCACTCGCTTGAATGCAGATTACCCGTCGCTTCCCATCTTGATGATGAGCGCAGACGACGACCCCATGGTGCAAAGCAAATGCCAGCAATGGGGTGCCGAAGGGTTTATCAACAAGCAAGCATCGCCGGGGGTGATTCGCGAAGCTGTATCCGCTGTGATTCAAGGCTTGGGATGGTTTATGCCTTTGTCTGATCAACCCATGATTTCGCCGATTCGAAAAAATCTATGGCCAATCACGGCGCGTGAACTTGGCTTGACTGTTCGCCAAGGGCAGATTTTGGCGATGATTTTGGAAGGCTTGCCAAATAAGCGTATTGCACAGAGTCTGAATGTGACGGAAGCAACCGTCAAAGAACACGTCACAAGTGTTTTGCAGAAGCTCGGCGTCAAATCGCGCATTGAGGCGATTGCACAACTCAAAGATCGTAGCTTTCAAGCTTGGTAGCATCATGGTTAATTCATGGAGTAAGTTGATAGATCACATACCGCTGGCTCGCGAGTATCTGTCGCTCATCAAACCGGCTGAAGATATCTCAGCTATCAAGCATGTACAGCTGCTGAAGATGACGCACGAGCGTTTGGTCTATAGCTTTTCTGCAATGCCTTGGGTTGCCACATTCGCGATGTTGTTTTACTCACGCGAGCACCAGTCAGTATGGATGGCTATTTGGGCAACAGGCTACTGCCTCAACTATTGGTTTGGTCAGCGTCGCGCGCGCGCCTTTGCTCACGATGAGAAAAATCTAGATGCAAAAATCATGTTTGACCGATGGTATCCTAGGCTCATGCGTGTCGCAACACTGCATGGCCTAGCTTTATGTCTACCCTTCATTCTTACAGCTCAGAACAATAGCTTTGAGTTCACTACGCTATGGTATTTAGTGCTGGCAGCAATTCTTGCTGGCAATGCAACACACCAGACGCCAGCGCTGGGCATTTTTGTTCGCTTTTTTAATTGCTCTTGGAATTTAGCCAGCTTGTTGTCAGTGATTGCTTATCCAAATCACTGGTACTACATCACGCCAATGATCTTGATGCACACCTTCGGCATCTATCGACACGCACTTATGGCGCACAAGTTTTTTCTGCAACAAGTGCGGCTTGAAGAAAGCAGCACGAAGCTGGCAGATCAATTCAAAATTGCCAAAGAGGCTGCAGAAGACGCGTTAAAGTCAAAAAATCGCTTCCTTGCGACTGCAAGCCACGATTTGCGACAACCCGTGCATGCCATGAGCATGCTTTTGGAAGCCGTTTCACAGCGCAATCAAGATGAAGCACTCACACCAGCGCTTTCAGATTTGCGTTTAAGTATGCGATCCATGACTCTGATGTTTAACTCTTTACTCGATTTATCGAAACTGGAATCTGGCGTGATTCAAGTCGAGCAAAGACCTGTTCACCTGCAACCCTTTCTGCAAGATATCACCAAATTGTTTGAGCCAGATGCACGAGACAGGAATTTGCAGCTGCGCTTGCATCTGCCACGCGAAGCAGCTTTTGCTATAACGGATGCCAATCTCCTGAGGCAGGTCATTTTGAATCTGACTCAGAATGCGCTGCGCTACACCTTGAAGGGCGGTGTATTGCTCGCCATTCGCAAGCGTGGGGCAACTTGGCAAATTGAGGTGTGTGATACCGGTATTGGTGTGGCCAAGGATGAGCAGTCTAATATTTACCTGCCCTATTTTCGAGATCAGCATGCTTGGGACATTGATTCAGAGGGGCATGGCTTGGGCTTATCAGTGGTCGCGCGATGTGCGCATTTGCTGAAATCGCCACTCGATATGGATTCGCGGCTGGGGCGTGGCTCGCGGTTTTGGATACGCGTGCCTAGTGTTGCCGCCACAGAATTACCGGGCAATGCAAGTGATGATTCAGGCTCATATGCCAATAATAATTCGCTCTTGCCGATCAACACGGGGCGCTGCCTGATTGTGGAAGACGATCCGCAGGTCAGCCGCGCATGGCAGGCATTGCTGCAATCGTGGGGCATCGAGTTGCAAATCGCCAGCAACTCGAACGAAGCCTTCGCTTGCTTGAAATCTGGCTTCACTCCCCAAGCCATTCTTTGCGACGAACGTTTACGCGCTGGCGAGAGCGGCTTTGAATTGCTCAAAGCGCTCTTGGCGCGCTTGCCCGATGCGCGCGGCGCGATGGTGAGTGGCGAATTCAATGCACCCGCTTTGGTGCAAGCCGAAGAAGAAGGCTATTTGGTACTGCGCAAACCGGTCGATATTGGCTTGGTGCATGACTTGCTCTCGCGCTGGCTCAGCGCAAAAAAGTAAGCTGGCACGCTTCTCGCATATAACTTTCCAAGGATCAAAGTTGATCCACTGATTCCAAACTGCGCAAAGGCGTGCAGCGATGAATCAACCAGAACGAAGGCGTTCTTGATGCACTGTGCACGATTTGTGTGCGGCTGCAAGCAAGAACGCCTTTTTTGTTTTTCTTTTTGTATTGAGGAGTCTTGCCATGAATGACATGTTGAAAAATAGTTTGAGCCGCCGCAAAGCTCTGCAAATGGGTGCAGTGGGAGCAGTAGGTTTGTCACCTGCACTGCGCGCTACGGTGTATGCGCAAGGCTCGGATGCGCCTGAGAAGAAAGAGGTGAAGATTGGTTTCATTCCGCTCACCGATTGCGCGAGTATCGTGATGGCTTCGGTGCTCGGGCTGGATGTCAAGCATGGCGTGAAGATCATTCCTAGCAAGGAAGCTAGCTGGGCGAGCATTCGGGATAAGCTGCTCTCGGGCGAAAACGACATGACACATATGCTCTATGGCCAAGCATTTGGTATTCAAATGGGCATTGGTGGGCCTAAGCGCGATATGAATGTGCTCATGACGCTTAATCACAATGGCCAAGGCTTCACGCTCTCTAAAAAGCTTGCCGACAAAGGCGCAACGGATTTGGCGGGTTTGGTAAAACTGATGCAAACGGAAAAACGCGAATATACGTTTGCTCAAACCTTCCCCACCGGCACGCATGCCATGTGGCTCAATTATTGGCTGGCCTCGGGCGGCATTGATCCGATCAAAGATGCCAAAGTGATCACTGTGCCGCCGCCGCAGATGGTGGCGAACATGCGTGTAGGCAACATGGATGGCTATTGTGTAGGCGAACCGTGGAACCATCGCGCCATTGCAGATGGCATTGGCATCTCGCCCGCCACCACGCAGGATGTGTGGAAAGATCACCCCGAGAAAGTGCTCGGCATCACCAAGGATTTCGCCACAAAGCATCCCAACACTTGCCGCGCAGTGACTGCGGCGATCATTGAAGCGGGTAAATGGATTGACGCTGGCTTGCAAAACAAAACCAAGATGGCTGAGACGATTGCTGATAAATCCTACGTCAACACCAGCGTGGATGTGATCAACCAACGCATTTTGGGACGCTACCAAAATGGTCTCGGCAAGACATGGGATGACCCGAACCACATGAAATTCTTCAACGATGGCATGGTGAACTATCCGTATTTGTCTGACGGCATGTGGTTTCTCACGCAGCACAAGCGCTGGGGCTTGCTCAAGGATCACCCTGATTACATGGCTGTGGCCAAGGCCGTGAACCGCACGGATATTTACAAACAAGCTGCTGTTGCTGCCAAGGTGAGCATTCCAAAATCAGATATGCGGACAGCCAAGATGATTGATGGCGTGACGTGGGATGGAACGAGTCCTGCCAAGTATGCCGACGGCTTCAAGATCAAAGCTTAACGAGACGAACTACAGGGAGATCATCATGGTCGCAGCAGTCTTTCACTCACCATTAACGGAAACCAGCCCGCCCCTCAAGCGAGCTACGGAGCGCGCACCAGAGCGCACTTCAGCATCCAATCCAAACACTATCAATTCAGTAGCACTCAGCGCATATTCTATGCCGGCTACTGCCCCAAAAATCTTAAAAAATGAGACTTTGAGGCTGCCCTTCGACTGGCGCGGAATGTGGCTCAAAATCGTGCCGCCGATTTTCGGCATGGCCTTGCTCGTAGCGATTTGGCAGCTGATTGCCATGGGCAGCAAAGGGACGTTTCCTACACCTTGGGATACGGGCTTGCAAGCGGTGGATATTTTCTCCAAACCGTTTTACAGCAATGGCCCGAACGATCAAGGCATTGGCTGGAATATTTGGAGCTCGCTCAAACGCGTCGCCGTGGGCTTTGGCTTAGCAGCGCTTGTTGGCATTCCGCTAGGCTTCATGATTGGGCGCTTCACGTTTTTGAATCGCATGTTTGGGCCGCTGATCAGCCTTCTACGCCCTGTCTCGCCGCTGGCTTGGTTGCCAATCGGCCTGCTTGTCTTCAAAGGTGCGCATCCAGCTGCGATCTGGACGATTTTTATCTGCTCGATTTGGCCGATGATCATCAACACGGCAGTCGGTGTGCAGCGCGTGCCGCAGGATTACATGAACGTGGCGCGTGTGCTTAACCTGTCTGAGTGGAAGATCATTACGAAGATTTTGTTTCCTGCCGTGTTGCCTTACATGCTCACAGGTGTGCGGCTAGCCGTTGGCACAGCATGGTTGGTGATCGTGGCCGCTGAAATGCTCACTGGTGGCGTCGGCATTGGCTTCTGGGTCTGGGATGAGTGGAACAACCTAAACGTGAAAAACATCATCATCGCGATCTTCGTGATCGGGATTGTGGGCTTGATCTTGGAGGCTGCTCTCATCAAGCTGGCAGGGGCTTTTACATACAAAGAAGTGAAATCTTAATTCGACTCATTCCTTTTGAACACGGAAGGCACGGAAACTACACGGAAGACACGAAAAACAGCCTTTGGATTTTTCCGTGGCTTCCGTGAAACTTTTGTGACTTCCGTTCTCACCTCTTTCCACACCGAGGATTCATCATGCAAAAATTCATCGAAATCACCAACGTCGCCCAGACTTTCAAAACCACCAAGGGCTTGTTCCCTGCTTTGAAAGACATCGACTTAAGCGTCAACAAAGGCGAATTCGTCACCTTGATTGGCCACTCAGGCTGCGGTAAATCCACCCTGCTCAATTTGATTGCAGGCCTCACCACGCCCACCGAAGGCACTTTGCTTTGCGCTAATCGTGAGATTAAAGGCCCAGGGCCTGAGCGGGCGATGGTGTTTCAAAACCATTCGCTTCTGCCATGGCTCACCTGCTTTGAGAACGTGTATCTCGCCGTCGAGCGTGTTTTCGGCAGCACCACGACAAATCGCGCGGGTGAGAGCAAAGCGCAACTCAAGCTGCGCACCGAAGCCGCGCTTGAAATGGTCGGGCTCACGAGCGCATCGCAAAAGCGCCCCGGCGAGATCTCTGGCGGCATGAAGCAGCGGGTGGGCATTGCTCGCGCTCTGTCGATGGCACCGCAAGTGTTGCTGATGGATGAGCCCTTTGGAGCGCTGGATGCGCTGACTCGCGCCAAGCTGCAAGATGAGTTGCTGGAGATCGTGCAGAAAACACAAAGTACAGTGGTGATGGTGACGCATGATGTGGATGAGGCCGTCTTGCTCTCAGACCGCATTGTGATGATGACCAATGGGCCAGAGGCCACCATTGGCGACATCTTGCCCGTGGATCTGCCGCGCCCGCGCAACCGCGTAGAGCTCGCGCAAAACGCCGATTACGTTCAGTACCGCCGCACCGTGCTGGATTTCCTGTACAACCGCCAGTCGCACGTTGAGAAGCTAGCAGCATAGAAAAGCCGCCGCATCAAGCGTAGCACTGCAAGCGTGCAAGCTGGCACGCTTTTCGCACTACTGTTGTGACTTTCTATTCACACAGTACGGAAAAATAACAATGGCCGGGTTTCGCAGCTTTTTAAACAGTGGTCACGCACCAACTTTGTACAGCGCCTTCTTTTATTTCGCATGCTCATGTGCAGTTTGGGTGATTAATGGTGCGCTCGCACCCTTTATCAGTGAGCAATATGGCTTAAGCCCCGCGCAAAAAGGCTTGATGCTGGCTATTCCGATTTTTGCGGGCGCTTTGATGCGCTTTCCACTGGGGATTCTGGCGCAATATGTCGGGCGAAAAAGCGCAACCTTGATTGAGATGGGATTGATCGTTGTCGCGCTGATTTACGGCTACTTTTATGTGAGTAGTTTCAATAGTTTGCTCGGGTTTTGTGTGTTGCTCGGCGTAGCGGGTGCGAGCTTTGGCGTGGCACTGAGCTTAGGCTCAGGCTCATTTCCGCCAAAGCACAAAGGCCTAGCGATGGGCTTGGTAGGTGCGGGCAATGTGGGCACGGCGGTCTCCGTCTTAGTTGCGCCACCGCTGGCGCTCTCCTTCGGTTGGCAAAGTGTCTACGGCATGGCAGCGCTCTTTATGGTGCTGCCGATTGCGGCGATTGTGTTTTTCGCCAAAGAGCCGGATGATGTGGATAAACACGCCAGCTTTCGCGAGCATATCGCTTGCTTGTTTGAAAAAGATGGCTGGGCATTTAGCTTGATCTATGCCGTCACATTCGGCGGATTCATTGGCCTGACCACTTTTTTGCCCAGTTATTTTTACGATCAATTCGGCGTGACCAAGAGCCAAGCGGGTCAGCTCACCATGTTGGCAGCCTTCATGGGCGCGGCATTGCGCGTCGTGGGCGGCTACATTTCGGATCGATTAGGAGGCATTCATACACTCACCGTCGTGCTCATCTTGACTTCGATCACTTTGCTGCTCTGCGGCATAGCAGGCGGCTCTCTTGTGCTCTCTACCCTGCTCTTTATGCTGTGCTTTACGGCACTCGGCGCAGGCAACGGTGCGCTCTTTCAACTGGTTCCCCTGCGCTGGCCGACAACAACAGCTGTTGCGGGCAGCATGATCGGCGAGATCGGTGCATTGGGCGGCGGTTTAGTGCCTGCTGCGATGGGTCTCTCCAAACAATACCTAGGCACCTATTTCTGGGGCTTCGCGCTCTTTGCCGCGCTGTCCTTGGTGATGCTCTTCATGCTTCGTATCATGCAAATCCGCTGGACGCGCACTTGGGCGGAGAAGGGTGGCCGGGCACGTACAGCGTGATCAGCATTCTATTTTTAAGAAAAATCGGCGTGTAGCCGGCATAGAACCTGCGCAAGGCGCTATAACTTTAATAGTGAAAATATTTAAGCTTTGGGTAGGAACAACAGCCAAATGATCAGCAGCAGGTTAAACAACACGCTGACCGCCAAAGCAATTTTCCACAAACCGGCCTGATCGCGTTGCATGAGCGGTGTTGCCCTCGGCGCATCGAGCGGGCGAGATGCACCGCGCTCAAGCGCCAGCAAAAACTCTTCTGCCGTTTCAAAGCGCAGCTTTTGATCGCGCGCCACGGCTTTGAGCACGATGTGATCAAGCCATACAGGCACTTGTGCGTTGACACGGCTGGGCGGCGTAGGGTCACGGAAATAGCGCCCTGTTTGATACGGCAATACGTCGCCATAGGGCAGTTTGCCAGTGAGCAGCTGATACAGCGTCACGCCAAGCGCATACAAATCACTTCCTGCGTTGGCACTTTGGTTTTCGCCATCTCCACGCAGCGAATAGCCAAATTGCTCAGGGTTGATATAGCTTGGCGTGCCTGCGTGCAAGAGGCGTTGTGCGTCGCTCTCATGGCCACTAATCGCCACGCCTAAATCCAGCACACGCAGCACACCGCCGCCTCCCAAATGCAAATTGCTAGGCTTGATGTCGCGATGAATCACGCCTTGACGGTGCATCGCGCCCAGCGCCTTGAGCACATGCATGGCTGCTTGCGTGGCCTGCGGTATGCCAAAAGGCCCGCGCGCATCGAGCGCTTGGCTCAAGGTCTCACCACTGTGCCAGTCATACAGCAGATAGAAATAGCTGGCTCTGCGCCCGTTGGGCAGCTGCGAATGTGGATGCAAATGCACCAAATGATCAGCAGCGCTGCTGGTTTGCATGCGTTTAGCCAGCCACGCTTCATGCGCCAGCATGAAGCGCTCCACGGGATCTTTTTCTCGCGCTGGATGCAAAGTCTTAAGCGCATAGAGCTTTTGCGTTTGCACATCGCGCACTTGATAGAGCAAATTAACGCCACTGTCGGCAACGATCGAGGTCACAACAACGCCATCGATCTCATCGCCGAGTTTGAATTTTTGTGGAACAGGCAAGCTTTGCGCGATCAGCTCTTCATCGCGAAGATGCGATTCTTGCAAACCCAAAATGCGCACCACAAGGGCGCTGGCATTATCGTGGCTGCCTTGATCTAGCGCGGCTGCAGCCAACGCAGCCGCTATCGATTGCGAATCGCCTTGGCTTGCAAAACCTTTCAAGCGCTTCTCCGGGATGCTGCCATGCACGCCGTCGCTCGCCAAAATAAAAACATCACCCACCTGCAAATCGCCTTGGCTGTAATCGACCACCAAGCGTTCATCTGCACCAATGGAGCGAATCAGCTGATGCTTGAAATCAGGGTGGCTTGCGACATGATCTGTCGTGAGCAATTCCAATTGCCCAGAGCGCAACAAATAAGCGCGTGTGTCGCCCACATGCGCCAGCGTGTAGGTCTGCCCTCGCAGCACGAGTGCTGTCAGCGTGGTGAGGCCGCATTCGTCGCTGGCCGCTCTTCTGTGGTTGACGCCAGCGAGCCAATTGTTATGCGCGCTAATCACGCGATCCAGCGCGACGGTCGTGTCCCAAGTCTCACGCGTGCAGAAATAATCTTGCACCAAGCTCATCACGGTGGTTTGCGCGGCCTCTTTGCCTTTGCCGCCTGTGCTCACGCCATCTGCAATGGCGCAAATGGCACCGAAGCCTTCTTTGCCTGCTTCGGGCAGCATGGCGGCGCAGAAGTCTTCGTTCACCAATTTTTTACCAGTGAGCGAAGTAAAACCAATGTCAAGTTCGAAAGCCATGCACCAGTTTAAGCAATCTCCGTGCCCCGTTGTGATGCGCTTGAATGCAACAACTTAAAATCTCTCGTGGCTTTGCAAAAATCGCCACTGTCCCAGCGGGAGATTGGCCAATGGCACGCGCCCCACTCTGATGCGCTTCATCGCCGTGATCTGCAAGCCATGATGCTCGCAGAGTTGCGCGATGCGCCCCGGCTCTGCGCCTTTGGCGGCAAAGCGCAAGCCAGTGATCTGATCATTGGCTTTGCTCAAGGCCACTTTGGCGTGGATGATTAGGCGATCCCTGCGAATGAAGGGACGATTGAGGGCAATTAAAGCTTCCTCGCTGACTTCGCCCTGCATATCCACAATCATTTCATTCTCTGTGGTGTTGGCGTCATCCACCAGCTTGCGTTGAATCCGAAAATCTTGGCTGAAGACAAGCAATCCGCTTGCCCCACTCTCCAGCGGCGTGATGCAGGCTTGCGCCTTTAAATGCCGCTGCAGCAAGCGCACGCCTGAAGCATCGGCCTTGTAGCGATGCGCGGCATCGAGCAGTTGAACAGCGCTTTGACGGCCCCTTTGCTCCTTATTTTCCCAAGTGTAGCCCGGCGGCTTGTGCAGCAAGATCGTCATGGGTAAGCTATCGAGCAGCGAGGCATTTTTATCGACCTCAATGTGCTCATCCGTCACGCGATGCTGCGGGCTCTCTTGCACGACACCATCGACGCGCACCCAACCGCCCTCGATGTATTGCTCGGCTTGGCTGCGCGAGATATTCAACTGCTCTGCAAGACGTTTGGCTAATCGAATGGGCTCACTCATGGTGCGTGGTGTTTCTGCATGACTCTGAGTTTAACTGTCCATCGTGCAACACAAGGCGAGGAGCACTGATATGGTGCGCAGTCGTGAATTAACTTTGGCACAGCATTTGCACTCACTAAGGAGAACTCGGAGGTTTGCTGCGTGAAAAAATCGAAATTAGTGATGGTGGGCAATGGCATGGCGGGCGTGCGCACGATTGAAGAGCTGCTCAAAATTGCCCCAGAGTTGTATGACGTGACTGTTTTTGGCGCAGAGCCGCATCCTAATTACAACCGCATTTTGCTCAGCCCCGTGCTCGCGGGCGAGCAAACGCTCGATGAGATCGTGCTCAACTCATGGGATTGGTACAAGGAAAACAACATCACGCTGCATGCTGGCAAAAAAGTGGTGGAAGTTGATCGTGTCAAACGCATCGTGCGCTCTGAAGATGGCACAGAAGTGGAATAC
Source organism: Variovorax sp. (assembly GCA_031376455.1). Lineage (GTDB taxonomy): Bacteria > Pseudomonadota > Gammaproteobacteria > Burkholderiales > Burkholderiaceae_C > JANMDU01. Next base: position 12,152 of record JANMDU010000094.1, read on the forward strand.
GACCGCTTGCTGATGTGTACCGGCTCCAACCCATTCATCTTGCCTGTGCCCGGCAAAGATTTGAAAGGCGTGATTGCCTACCGCGATATCGCTGATACCAACGCGATGATTGAAGCCGCCATAAAGTATAAAAAAGCCGTGGTGATTGGTGGCGGCTTGCTCGGCTTGGAGGCTGCCAACGGCCTTATGCTGCGCGGCATGGACGTGACGGTGATTCATGTGATGCCTTGGCTGATGGAGCGTCAGCTTGATGATGTGGCGGGTGGCCTGCTGCGCAAATCGCTGGAAGATCGCGGCCTGTCGTTCATGATGGGTGCGCAAACGCAGGAGCTGATTCCCGATAAAGATGGTCGCGTGATGGCACTCAAGTTCAAAGACGGCAAAGAAATTCCGGCAGATTTGGTGGTGATGGCTGTGGGCATTCGCCCGAATGTGGAGCTGGCTCAAAGCATGCGCCTGCATTGCGACAAAGGCATTGTGGTGAACGACACGATGCAAACCGTCACCGATGCGCGCATTTACAGCGTGGGCGAATGCGCCGCGCATCGCGGCATTGCTTATGGTTTGGTCGCACCGCTGTTTGAGCAAGCCAAAGTAGCGGCCAATCATCTCGCGCAGTTTGGCATTGGGCGTTATCAGGGCTCGCTTACCTCTACCAAGCTGAAAGTTACAGGGATTGATTTATTCAGCGCAGGCAATTTCACAGGCGGCGAAGGGTATGAAGAGATCGTGATGAGCGACCCATTTGGCGGCGTGTACAAGAAGCTGGTGATCAAAGACGATGTGTTGGTAGGCGCATGCCTGTATGGCGACACGGTCGATGGCAGCTACTATTTCAAGCTGCTGCGCGATGGCAAAAACGTGAGTGAGATTCGTGACAAGCTCATGTTTGGCGAGGCCGCCCTCAACAATGGCATTGGCGATGTGGGTCACCAAGGCCACACCAAAGCGGCGAGCATGGCCGACACGGATGAAGTTTGTGGCTGCAATGGCGTGACTAAGGGCACGATTTGCAAAGCGATTCGTGAGAAAGGTTTGTTCACACTCGATGAAGTGAAAAAGCACACCAAGGCCAGCGCATCATGCGGCTCATGCACCGGCTTGGTGGAGCAGATTTTGATGTTCACCGCAGGCGGCGATTATTCCGCCACGCCAAAAAACAAAGCCATGTGCGGCTGCACAGATCATGGGCATCAGGCCGTGCGGGACGCGATACGCGACAACAAACTTCTCACAGTCGGCGACACCATGAAATTCATGGAATGGAAAACGCCCAATGGCTGCAGCTCATGCCGCCCAGCGCTGAACTATTACGTGACCAGCTCTTGGCCCAAAGAAGCCAAAGACGATCCGCAAAACCGCTACATCAACGAGCGCTCGCATGCCAACATTCAAAAAGATGGCACGTATTCCGTCATCCCGCGCATGTGGGGCGGCGAGACGACGGCTGATGAGCTGCGCCGAATTGCCAACGCGGTGGACAAATACAACATCCCCACGGTGAAAGTCACAGGCGGGCAACGTATTGATTTGCTCGGCGTGAAAAAAGAAGATTTGGTGAATGTCTGGAAAGACATCGGCATGCCTTCCGGCCACGCTTACGCCAAAGCCCTGCGCACGGTAAAAACCTGCGTGGGCAGCGAATGGTGTCGCATGGGCACGCAAGATTCCACGCAAATGGGCAAAGATTTAGAGCGTGCGATGTGGCGCATGTATGCCCCGCATAAAGTGAAATTTGCTGTGAGCGGCTGCCCACGCAACTGCGCTGAAGCCGGCATCAAAGATGTGGGCATCATCGGTGTCGATAGCGGCTGGGAGATGTATGTAGCGGGCAATGGCGGTATCAAAACCGAAGTGGCGCATTTTTTCACCAAACTCAAAACGCCAGAGGAAGTCTTGGAATACACCGGCGCATTTTGTGAGCTGTATCGCCAAGAAGGCTGGTATCTGGAGCGCACGGTGCACTACGTCTCGCGCGTGGGTTTGGATTACGTGAAGAAGAAAATCTTGGATGACCACGAAGGGCGCAAGGCTTTGTGGGAGCGCCTGCAATTTGCACTCGATGGCGAACCTGATCCTTGGTTTGAGTTTGACAAGGCGGCTGTGGATACGCGGCAGTTTGAGGCTTTGGCCGCATAATTTCGGATCAATTATTTTTTGAGCACGGAAGTCACGGAAACTTCACGGAAGACACGAAAGAAACCGTAAAAATCAAATTGGTTTTTTCTGTGTCTTCCGTGCATCCTCCGTGACTTCCGTGCTCTCATTTTTATTTCAACACACAACTCATGACCACTTGGAAAAAAATCTGCCTCGTCACTGACATCCCCGTGCTTGGCTCACGCCGTGTGCAGCGCGCGCAGGGCATGGATGTTGCGGTGTTTCGCAACAGCGAGGATCAAATCTTCGCCCTGCTTGATCGCTGCCCCCACAAAGGCGGGCCTTTAAGTCAAGGTATCGTGCACGGCACATCGGTGGCTTGCCCTTTGCATAATTGGAACATTGCCTTGGCTGACGGTTGTGCCAAAGCGCCCGATGAAGGCTGCACGCCAAAGTTTGCCGTGAAAGTAAAAGATGGCGAAGTGTATTTAGACACCGCGGAACTAGCCGGTCATGCGATTTACGAAACCCGCCCGATAGCAGGCCCTGCACGTCGTACCGTTTCTGCATGATGATCAAAATACCCGTTCGGGCTGAGCTAGTCGAAGCCTCGCACATCCTTCGATTAGCTCAGGGCGAACGGAGGAAACATGCACACTAAAGAGACGAAGAGCACCTGCCCCTACTGCGGTGTAGGCTGCGGCGTAATCATTGAAAGCCAAGGCACGCAAATCACAGGCGTGAGGGGCGATCCAGACCATCCGGCGAATTTTGGCAAGCTCTGCACCAAGGGCTCGACACTGGCGCTCACGGCAAGCAGCGCGATCACGCAGCAAACCCGGCTTTTGCAACCGATGCGACGCGAGCATCGCAGTGAGAAGCCAAAGCACGTGAATTGGGACAATGCTTTGGATTTCGCGGCTACTTCGTTTGCGCAAATCATCCAAGAGCACGGGCCGGATGCAGTGGGTTTTTATATATCAGGGCAATTGCTCACTGAAGACTATTACGTTTTCAACAAGCTCGTCAAAGGTCAAATCGGCACGAACAATATCGATACCAATTCTCGCTTGTGCATGAGCAGCGCTGTGGCGGGCTACAAGCAAACTCTTGGTGCGGATGCGCCGCCCACCTGCTATGACGATGTCAATCATGCGAGCTGCATCTTCATCGTGGGCAGCAACACGGCCTATGCGCATCCGATTTTGTTTCGCCGCATTGAAGAAGCCAAGCAAAAAAATCCTGCGCTCAAAATCATTTTTGCTGACCCGAGGAAGACGGACACGGCAGAGATTGCTGATTTGTATTTGCCGCTTTTACCGGGCACAGATGTGGCGCTATTCAACGGCATGCTTCACATCATGCTTTGGGAAGGCTGGATTGATACTGCATATATCGCCGCGCACACGAATGGCTTTGACGAGCTCAAAACCTTGGCTCGCGACTACACGCCCGAGCATGTGGCGCAAATTTGCGGGATTAAAAAAGAGGATTTATTCGCTGCTGCCAAACTCTTCGCCTCAAGCTCTGCAACCTTGAGTTTGTACTGCCAAGGTTTGAATCAATCGAGCAGCGGCACTGCCAAAAACGCATCCCTCATCAATTTGCACCTAGCCACCGCACACATCGGCAAACCGGGAGCAGGCCCTTTCTCACTGACTGGGCAGCCCAACGCCATGGGCGGCCGCGAAGTCGGCGGTTTGGCAAATCTCATCAGCGCCCATCGAGACATGGCCAACCCCGTGCATCGCGCTGAAGTCGCCTCATTGTGGGGCGTGAAAGATGTGCCAAGCACACCCGGCAAAACCGCCGTAGAAATGTTCCAAGCCGCTGCGGACGGAGAAATTAAAGCCCTGTGGATCGCCTGCACCAACCCCGCGCAGAGCATGCCCGATCAAGCGACTGTGCGCCGCGCCTTAGAGCGCGCAGAAATCGTCGTGCTGCAAGAAGCCTTTGCCACCACCGAGACCGCCCGCTACGCCGACCTCCTCCTGCCTGCCACTACCTGGGGCGAGAAAGAAGGCACTGTCACCAACAGCGAGCGCCGCATCACCCGAGTCAGAGCTGCAGTCCCCGCCCCCGGGCAAGCCAGAGCTGATTGGCAAATCACGCAAGACTTCGCGCAACGGCTTGAAGTTTTGATGAGCGCGAAAGCAGAAATTGGAGGCGAGAAAATTGGGGTCAGATCAGAATTCAGGACAATAACCTCCCCGGAGACTGAAACGCCAATACGAAATTCTGCTCTGACCCCAATTTTCTCGCAGCCAATTTCTGCTGCCTCCGGCGCGAAGAAACCTTTTCTTAACTACCGCAACCCCGAACAAATCTGGGAAGAACACAAAGCCTCCACCGCTGGCCGAGATTTAGACATCACTGGATTGAGTTACGCCCTGCTCGATCAAGCGCCTCAGCAGTGGCCTTATCTGCCCGGCGACACACAAGGCAAGCAGCGCCTCTACGAAGATGGCATCTACCCCACACCCGACGGCAAAGCAAACTTCAAAGCCCATGCCTACAAACCCGTTGCTGAGCCACGCGAATCGCGTTATCCGTTCAGCCTCACCACTGGAAGGCTGAGAGACCAATGGCACGGCATGAGCCGCACGGGCACCTTGGGCAGGCTCTTCGGCCACGTGCCCGAGCCGGTGGTGCAAATGAATGCACAAGACATGAGTCGCCGCCTTTTGAAAGAAGGTGATTTAGTTCACGTCACCAGCAAACGCGGCTCGCTGCTCCTGCCCGTGCAAGCCAGCAGCGAAGTGGGCGTCACCCAAGCCTTCATTGCCATGCATTGGGGCAGCGAATATTTGAGTGGGCGCAGCAGCACAGGGCAACAGCTTGGCGGTGTAAACGCGATCACCACCAGCAGCTATTGCCCGATCTCCAAACAACCCGAGCTCAAACACGCCGCTGTGAAAATTCTCAAAGCCGAGCTACCTTGGAACTTGCTAGCCGTGGCTTGGCTGCCTGAGAGCAGTGTTCATACGGTGCGCGCGCAGTTGCAAGACTTGATGGCGCAGTTTGAATACGCCAGCTGCGTGCCTTTTGGCAGAGAAGATACTGCTGATGGAATTACCGCTCAACGCGGAATTCTCTTTCGCGCAGCGGGCACGTATGCCGCAGAGAGCGAATTGATCACTCGGATTGAAGCACTTCTGGGCCTAAGCAGCGCAGACACATTGCGCTACGAAGACAAAAAACGCGGCCAGCGCCGCACAGCTCGCCTCGTGCGCCTAGCCAATGGGAAAGTACGGCTCCAGGGCTTCGTGCTCGCAGGCGACGCGAGCGCGGAGGCTTGGATCAAGACCTTGCTGCAAGACCAGCTCGATGCACAATCCTATGGCCGTCTGTTGCTCTCGCCCGGTGCAAAAGCGCCGATAGCGATTCAAGCCAAAGGCTACCAAGTCTGCTCATGCTTCAATGTGAGCGAATCAGAGATCACAGACTTCCTCAAAACCTGCGAAGGCGATGACGCTGAGCAATTAGGCGCATTGCAAACTCAGCTCAAATGCGGCACGAATTGCGGCAGCTGCGTGCCTCAGCTCAAGAAAATCATTCGATTGCAGCATACTTCTGCTGAGCCCAGTATCGCCAATTAGTCATCATTTGATAGCGTCCTGCGCAGCATTTACGCCGGTAATCAGCACTTTTTACTTAAAAAACTCAGGCTGACACACCGCGCGCCACCGCCAGCTTATTGGTATGCCGCAAGCGGGTTGATAAATCGAGCGTGAGATTGGTCAGCAGTTGCGTCACGATTTGCGGCTCTTGGCTGCGCAGCCGATTAAAGTCCTCGCGCGTGAGCACAGCGGCCAACACATCTTCTTGAGCTTTCACCTGAGCGGAGCGAGGCGCTTCATCGAGAAAGCCAATCTCACCCAACACCCCGCCTCGGCGCACACTCGTGATGCGAATCTCGCGCCCGCCTTCGCCATGCACGATCACGCCTGCGCTGCCTTGCAACACAATCAACATGTAATCGCTGGCATCACCTGCGTTGAAAATACTGTCACCCGCTTTAAACAGGCGCTGCGGCATGCAAGATTCGAGCTTGCTGCGCTGGCTATCCGAGAGGCCGCGAAAGATATGCAACGCATCATTGAGCTGCGTGGTGTGATGATCATCAGCCACGCCAAAGCTGGCGATCACCGCCGATTCAGCCGCCTCCAAGGCGCGATCCAAATCTGGGAACAACAGCGCTTTAGAAAAATGCTGCTGCATAAACGCGACGGCATTGCCTAGCTGCAAACCCACGCCGGCATGCAAAATGCGCACACCGGCGCTACTCGCCATGCGCAACCAACGAGCAAGCGACAAAGCAATCGAGCTGTCCACATGGCGCACACGAGACCAATCCAAAATCACACTGTGCGCGCCGTCTAGTGAAGCGAGTAAATGCTTATCCAAGCTGGCCACGCTGCCGAAAAACAGCTCACCTTCCAGCTCCACCACGCGAATGCGCTCGCCATGCCCGACAAGAATAGCAATCTCTCCTCGCCCACGAGCGCAGTTGGAATGAAGCTGAGCGCCCGTCCACATGTAGCGCACAGGTTTTTTTGCATTGCGCATTGCAAACAAAATCAGGCCAAAAAGTAAGCCAATGAAAACTGCTGAGACAACATTGAAGACCACGGCGGTGAAAGTCACAATCGCTACCAATGCCAAATCCTCCTTCTGACTGGTTTGCAAATTTGCGCCGCGCAACCAAGCCCAGCCCTGCCGAATGGCCAAGCGATCAGCCATGAAATATGCGTCCACCAACATGGTAGCGGCGACTGCGGCGAGCGCGACCCAATTGAGCAGCCCCAGCAAAGCGATCAAGATGCAGATCACGCCGATGAAGAAAGATTTACTGGCCGTCAAAGGACCATTGCGCACAGCGGCCATCGCAGCTTGCTGAGAAGAAGCCACGGGCGCACTTCCCGCCATGCCGCCCAAGGCAACCACAAATGAGACACCGGCCTGCTGCAAGCGGCTAGCATAGCGGTCATCAAGCTGAGACAGGCTTTCGTTGGCTACGGTCATGTTGATGAACACCATCACACCCAACAATGCACCGTTGTAAAACGCGCTGGTCGCCCAAGCCATATGGTTCGTATCGGGCGCGAAAAACGCTGCAAAATCAGCAACCTGCCAAGGCAGGACCCAAGCTTGCCCAGCCGGCATCACCATCGCCATCGGGCTGCCCGTAGCAAGCCACGCCAAACCCACCAACGCACCAGCAGTGATCGAAAGCGCTGTGGATGGCCAGCGCGGGCGCAGCTTGCGCACCAGCAGAGCCACTGCGATGCTCACCAAGCTGATGCTGAGCAACACCAACCATGGCGAGCCCTGCTGCCAGAGGCGATAAAGAATTTTCGATTGCGACATCAACAGCAAAATGGAAATGCTGATGGCAAAGCCCGAATACACCGGCGCAGGGATCAAGCGGGTAAAGCGATCTGCGCCCAGCAGATACAGCAGCGCACAAACGATGCCTGCCAAGCTGCTCACCATGCACAAAAAGGCCAGCACTTGCTGCGGTGTGGCAGCTAAGCCCCAGCCAGGCATCAATTGGGCGGCGTGGGTCAAAATAGCCGAGAGCGTGGTGGCTTCAAAGAGGCGAGCGCTGTAGGCCATCGGTCGCCCTGTTAAAGCGCTGCTCATATGTACCAAAGCCAGAGAAAGCAAGGTAGCGAGCACGCCCATCCCCAAATACTGCGCTGGCAAGCTGGCATAGGCCAGCGACACGCCTGCCAAGCCAATCGGAATGCTGCTGACGACGCCATCGAACACATCGCTCAATGTCGCGAAGCGCGAGCGACTGGTCGATACAACCGATGGGGGAGCAGATACAGCTGCCAGTGCCTGTTCAACTTGCTCGATATCAACAGGCTTCTTCAACAGCGGGGAAGCTGCGCTGGCGGGCAAATGTAGCAGCTCAATATCCAAACCGTCCTGAGGTTTGGGTGCAGAGGAATCCAGCAAAAAATCCAATTGGCCTTCGATGCCGGGCAATGCGCCGGGCTGGGTCAATGAAGTCATAAATACCCTCCAGCGCGCATCGTAGAGGCTGCGCTCTTGCCGCGCAAGCCATTTTGGAGAATGCTTATCACCCAAAGTGATGAGGCTTGGGCGAAAATACACACCTCATGAGCATCGCAAAATACATCAAGGAAATTGGCCGTGGCAAGGAAGGCGCTCGCTCGCTCGCTCGTGAGCAGGCGGCAGATTTGCTCGGTCAGGTGTTGGATGGTGTCGTCTCTGATTTGGAGATCGGTGCGTTTTGCATTGCCATGCGTATCAAAGGCGAGTCGCCGCAGGAGATGGCGGGATTTTTAGATGCAGTGCGTGCGCGAATGCAACGGGTGCAGTCTGAGCAGCCCGTCGTCGTGATTCCCACCTACAACGGGGCGCGCAAATTACCCGGCTTGACGACGCTATTGGCTGCGCTTCTCGCACGCGAGGGAGCAAAGGTAGGCGAGAAAGGCGGTTTTACAGTTCTCGTGCATGGCTGCACCAGCGAGGCGACGCGCGTACCCACGCAAGAGGTGTTTGAGTCAGTCTTTAGCTCATTTTTTAAGCAAAAACAGCATGTAGCCGGCATAGAATCTGCGCAAGACGCTATTATTTCTATAGCAAATGCAGGGCGCATTGAATCTGCTGTCCCTACATTTGTAAGCACTGAGCTGCTCTGCCCCGCGCTGCACCGCCTGCTCCAAGTGCGCCGCACAATTGGCTTGCGTAATCCGGCGCACAGTCTCGTGAAGCTGATGAACCCCACGAATCGCGCCAATGCGCTCATCATCTCCAGCTACACGCACCCCGAATATTTACAAAGCATGACCGAGACTTTGCAGCTCACTGGTAGCCATGCCATGCTCTTACGCGGCACAGAAGGTGAAAGTGTGGCCGATGCCCGCCGCCGCCCACGCATGGACGGTTTTGTGCATGGTCAACCCGTGGCGTTGTGCGACACCCAAGAAGGCTCACTGGCTATTCTTCCCGATCTGCCCAAAACCTGCGACGCGCCCACCACTGCTGCCTTCATACATGATGTTTTACGCGGAGAGAAG
>JANMDU010000129.1:0-2702 GCA_031376455.1 Variovorax sp.
TCTTCACCGTCGGCATGCTGGTCGCCTTTCAAATGTTTGCCGGCAAATTGAGCCAGCCCGTGCTGCGCATCGTGGGTTTGTGGACGCAGTTTCAGCAAGCCTCGTTAAGCGTCCAAAGATTGGGCGATGTGATGAACGCCCCCGCAGAGCCCTACAGCCTCACGCCCAGCCGCGCCCATGATGGTCAGGGCAAGATAGAAATCGAAGGCTTGGGCTTTCGATACAGCGAGCAGCATCCGCTGCTTTACCGCAACATGCACTTGAGTCTGCGCCCAGGGCAGACGCTCGCCATCATGGGGCCAAGCGGCAGCGGTAAAAGCACGCTGGCCAAGCTGCTGCTGGGTTTCTATCAACCCACAGAAGGCAGCATCCAGATTGATGGCATTGACATTCGCAACTTAAGCGCCAATGAGCTACGCGCATATTTCGGCGTCGTCCCGCAAGAAACCATCCTCTTCAGCGGCACGATCCTGGCTAACTTGCAAGCCGGCAACCCCGGCGCGACATTCGAGCAAGTTACGCAAGCGGCCAAGCTGGCAGGCATTCATGAAACAGTGGAGAAGCTGCCGCAGGGTTATGAGACGGAAGTCGGCGAGCGCGGCGTGGGCCTGTCTGGCGGGCAAAAGCAAAGATTAGCGATTGCCAGAGCCATCATCAAGCGCCCCAAAATTCTCATCTTCGATGAAGCCACCAGCGCGCTGGATGCACAAAACGCAGAAGCCTTTGCCAAGACGATCAATCAACTCAAAGGCAAGGTGACGATGCTGTTTATCACGCATGCGATGCCTAAAGGGTTGCAGGTGGATGGGGTGCTCAATATTTCAATTCAACAACCCATGACTTTAACCAAGGAGTATTCATGAAATCAATCCGTTCATTAAGCTTAGGGATCATTGCGATCACTACTGGCTTACTGGCAGCATGCGGAGGCGGCGGAGATAGCAGCACACCAACGCTTACACCCACACCCATTCCACCACTTGTCCTCCAAGCTAGTGCTGGTGATTTATCAAAATACACCAATACTATATTTCGCTCGGGTTGCGGCTCCGGGTTTATCGGAACAACGCCTTACTCAGGCTACGCCACCTTTAATTTCGGAACTGCCACGACAGCCTTTGTGTCCGGCTTTTATAACTTCTCGCCGGCAGGCCTGTTCGCGTGCTCAGGTGGCTCCTCCGTCCCGCCACAAGCCATCAATTTCACGATGACTTATCTCGGAACGACGACGGTTGCAAGCTCAAATGCAAGTGCCAGCGGTGTGGCGGATGTCTTTTCGTTTAGAAACAACGCAACCAATTTGGTCAGTGTCCAGACGTTTGCGTTCAACAGTGCCTACTCAAAGCTCTACGTCTCAAACGCTAACGCTTCATTTACATCCTCAAGTCTCTCCCACGATCGCTGATATTTTCACTTCAACCTCAACCTTAACCTCAACTCAAAGGAAAACCATGCTTCGTCGAATCGCTCTCATGACTTCATTGGTCGCCGTCCTCGCTGGATGCGCAACAGCCTCCGGCCCAGAATTCAGCCAGCTTCAACCCAACACCAGCAGCGAGGGCAATCTTTACGTCTATCGCAAACCAGCGATTTATGCCGTAGGCGCCACTTACGACGTGATAGATGCCAATAAGAAAGTCGTCGCTGGCCTAGTCAGCGGCAGCTATGTGGTGTTGCCGCTGAAACCCGGCAAATATACATTCAGCGTTTCTGAGGGATTTGGTACTCCCAGAGGCTTTGATGTCCAAGTCGAAGCGGGCAAAAACTATTTCGTTGAATACGATGCATCAAAAGGCCTCTTGCTGGGATGGGGCATGTTGTCTGATGTTGGCTCGCGCTCTCAAGAAAGTGGGCTGGCAGACCTTAAAGGCCTCAAACGCAACAATTGATCGTGTGTGCCATGAGCATCCGTTTCGCCACTGCGCAAGACATTCCCGCGCTCGTCAGCCTAGGTCAGCGCGTGCATGCACTCAGCCGCTTTCGCACCATGCCTTATGACTCGCAGCGTGTGGCTCAAGCGCTGCAAGCAGCGTTTGCTGAGCCCACGGGGCGCTATGTTTGCTTCGTAGCCACCGATGCGCACAATCAGGTGGCGGGCGGCTTGTTGGCCACGCTGGAGCGCCATATCTTTAGCCCACAAATCACGGCCAGCATTATGCATTTTGATGTGCTCCCTGAAAAGCGCAATGCAGGCTATGCGCTGCGTCTTATCAAAGCTTTTGAAGCTTGGTGCAAAAACCGTCAAATTCATGAAATCAGCTTTGGTATCAATAGCATAGAAGATGAAATAGAAATTCAGCGCCTTGCTCGCTTCGCCAAGCGTCTGGGGTATCGCAAAGCCGGGGAAAGCTATGTCAAATGATGCGATGCTGACCATTTGCGCGGTGCTCACTTGGCTCTGCCTTTTACATGGCTGGACAAGTCGCAAAACGATGCAGCGCGCTAAGCGAGTCCCACTAGTTCGCAAAAAATCAGCGCAAAGCATCCAACCAGTTCGCCATCTCAGCAAACCCGCTTGGGTGCAGCGAGACATTCTGCAACTTAAAGCCTTGCTGCCAGCAGGCAGCGGCGTGCGCCAAATCGCTGCCTTGTTCAACCGGATTCAGCAAAACAAGCCACAGACTTCCAATTGCTCGATTCAGAAAATTAGCAAGAGCCACGTTGCCAACATATTGCGCAGCCATGCCGCACAAGCAATGCAC
>JANMDU010000013.1:0-33815 GCA_031376455.1 Variovorax sp.
CCCGGCCATCTGAAGAAATGGCACAAGCATGGCTATAAATATGGTTATGCGCAGGGATATCGCCACGGCGGGCATGACGATTGAATGATTTGTAAGAAAACAATCAGCGCTTCGCTGAGGGCAAGCGGATATTTGCGGCCAGCCCGCCGGTCGATGAGTTATGCAAGGTAAAGCTGCCGCCTAAGCGTTGGATGGTTTTTTCGACAATGGCCAAGCCGAGGCCTGCGCCTGTGGCCGCTGTGCGGGCGATATCGCCTCGGAAGAAGGGCTTGGTGATGTGTTTCAACGTGTCTTCTGGCACTCCTGCGCCATGGTCGCGCACTTTGAGCATGACCCAGCCTTCGCGCTCGCGCACGGCGATGTCGAGTTGGGTGATGCCGGTGATCACTGATTTGCCGTATTTGCGAGCGTTTTCTACCAAATTAGCCATCACGCGTGTGAGCTCCACTTCATCGCCCATCACATGAAAATCAGCGGGTAAATCCAGCCGCACCTTGAAATCATCCGTCTGCTGCACAGCCAGCACGCAGGCTTCAATGACATCGTTGAGCGCAATCGGGCGCAGATGCTGCTGATCCGTCGGCCTCGCGTAATCTAAGAATTTATCAATGATGCCATCGAGCTGCTCCAAATCAGAGACCATATGATTGCGCGCCACATCATCAGCGACGCTCATCTCCGTCTCCAGCCTGAGCCTAGCCAGCGGTGTGCGCAGATCATGCGAGATACCGGCTAGCATCACCGCTCTGTCTTGCTCAATCTTGGCCAGCTGTTCGGCCATGCGGTTAAAGCCGGCATTGACCTCACGTATCTCGCTGGTGACGGCATCCTCATTCAAGCGGCTCGCATCAAAATCGCCATCTTTCACGCGGCCTGCAGCGAACGACAAAGCTTTCAGTGGCTTGTTGATCAAGCGAGCGATCATGGCCGCGCCGGCCAGCGAGAGCAGGGCGGCAATGCTGAGCCAGATCAGCCATGCACGGCCTGGAACAGGGCTAAACCGGGCCAGATCGGTTTGCAGCCAGAATTTTTCATTGTCAATTCCAAAGCCGACCCACAAGCCTTCATCGCCATTGACCCGGCGAGCAAGCGTCGCCTTCTCGCCTAGCCGCACGCGCAGATCAACCAAGACACGCTGCATCTGCGTATCGCCCTCAAAGCCTTGTACGGTATCTACTGGCGTACGCGCCACCACCTTCACGCCCTCGAGCTCGGCAAGCTGCTTGATCAGCGAGACACGGGCAATCGCATCCGAATGCACCAGCGCGGCGCGTGAGAGATTCACGATGGAGGCAATTTGCTGCGCAGTTTGCGAAGCGCGCGGCTCAGATTCGAGCACGCGAAAGGTTTGCAGCCAAGCCAGCACTGAGCCCACGAGCAGGATGGCCAGTAAAAAGAAAGTCCGCCAGAACAGGCTGAAGCGAACTTTGGTCATCGTGCCGTTAGGCAGACCAGTGAGCGGCGCTGGCATCGTCTCGAGCAAACTGGGGCCTGTGGGCATCGCGCTGCCTGCCATGCCGGAGGGAAGATGCGATTGCAAAGCCGGATCTTCTGAGCGCCGCCCACCGGGGATACTACTGTGGGTGGAGTTCATATCGGGCGCAGGGCAGAGATGGATGGCTAGAAAAAACCGGAATGGCTGTGTGGGTTGAAGCTTCGCCCTACACAGCCTCCTTTTGCAGATGCAGTGTTGTGTGACCCGGTCTACCTACTCAGTTTAACGGATTAGCTTTTGCCATCCGGCACAAAGACGTAGCCCACGCCCCACACGGTTTGGATATAACGCGGCTGAGCAACATCGTTTTCAATCATCTTGCGCAGGCGCGAGATTTGCACATCGAGGCTGCGATCAAATGGCTCGAATTCGCGGCCACGCGCGAGCTGAGCGAGTTTTTCGCGCGACAAAGGCTGGCGGGGGTGACGAACGAGCGCTTTGAGCATCGCGAATTCACCCGTGGTGAGCGCGATCTCTTCACCGCTTTTTCTCAATGTCCTTTGGCCGAGATCGAAGTCAAAAGGCCCAAAATTCACGTTTTCGCTCTCTGTGGATGGCGCACCCGGCGCTTCTGTGGCCGGGCGGCGGCGGAGCACTGCGTGTACCCGAGCGAGCAGCTCGCGGGGATTAAAAGGCTTGCCCAAATAATCATCAGCCCCGACTTCAAGGCCCACGATGCGATCCACGTCTTCGCCTTTGGCGGTCAGCATGATGATCGGCGTACGGTCGCCAGAGGCGCGCAAGCGGCGGCAAATCGACAGGCCATCTTCGCCCGGAAGCATGAGATCAAGCACGATCAAATTGATTGGCTCGCGAATCATGGCGCGGGAGAGCGCTTTGCCATCTTCTGCCACGATCACTTCAAAACCCTCTTGGGTGAGATAGCGGCGCAGCAGATCGCGGATGCGAGCATCGTCATCAACGACCATGATGCGGTCTGGAGATTTGGGATCTTGGCTCATGCGTAACTCCTATAAATGTGTAACAAGGTTGGAATATACCCATATTTTTCAAAGAAAAGTTGTGAAAAATGTCCGAAAAGCCTGTTTTGTTACAGAAATTGCGCCTGCAACACAACTTAAATGCCGTCGAAAAGACAATTTAGTTGGTTTTTAGCTAATTTAACCCCAAAAGCGATGTCGCTGCGTTCAATTCACATCGGCTGCAAAACGTTCTGTCCGATTCGCAACATTGCTGCGAGCTTTTTTGAGACAAAACCAATGAGCCCAGTTAGGATGCCATCATGAATTTACCCATATCGCTATTCGCTCTCCAATCTGCTCCCATGAAAAACGCTATTATTTATATAGCACTCTGCGCAGGTTTGATGCCGGCTACATCCACTTTTTCTCAAAATATTCGTATGGAAACACCCCAAAACGTCGTCTCCCTCCAAGCGCAGGGCAGCCTAGAAGTGCAGCAAGATTTGCTCACGATTCAGATGAGCAGCACGAAAGATGGAACGGACGCAGCTGCGGTGCAGACTCAGCTTAAAGCCGCGCTCGATGCCGCACTGACCGAAGCCAAAAAAGTCGCGCAACCCGGCCAGCTCGACGTGCGCACCGGCGCACTCTCGCTGTATCCACGCTATGGCCGCGATGGCAAGATCAACGGCTGGCAAGGCACAACGGAGCTCGTCTTGGAAGGTCGAGATTTCGCCCGAATCAGTACGGTGGCTGGCAAGATCAACACGCTCACGCTTGGCAATGTGAGCTTCGGGCTCTCGCGCGAAGCCAGAGCGCGTGTGGAGGCAGAAGTCACAGCGCAAGCCATTGATCGCTTCAAGGCCAAAGCCCAAGAGATCAGCAAAGGCTTTGGCTTTAGCGGCTACACGGTGCGCGAAGTGAACGTACAAGCGAACGATCAAGGCTTCCAGCAGCCGCGTGGCCGTGTGATGGCGATGGAAGCCAAGATGTCATCTGCGGATGCATCCGTGCCCGTCGAGGCAGGGCGCAGCACAGTCGTGGTGAATGTGTCTGGCGCGGTGCAGATGAAGTGATTTTTATGGCCTTTTGAGTGGTTGGCCGGCGTATTTATTGCGTGGATTGCTATCTAATTTGTAGCGTTCGTTGCATTGCGTTTTGATGCGTCGGTCTCGGCTGCGCTTGGGTTATTCCCCTCCGCGAATGTCCTCCGCCGGCTTCGCCGTCTCCCCCTTTATTTCGCTGCGGTGAACAACCCAACCACAGCCGAGGCCTGATAGCGCGCCAGAGAGCTTCGTTCGCCCACGATTGCTACTTCTTAGGTGGTGAAGCGCTGAGATTGGAACTTCCCTCGCCAACCAACGGCCTGTGAACGGCGTATGCGGCATGGCCGATTTGTTGGACGCAGGGTTAGGACAGGCGACGAGTGTCGCCTAGCTCCCGAGGTAAACCATGAGGCCATGCCGCATACGCCGAGCGCAGGCCATGGAGCGCCAAAACAACATAGCGCCAAAAACAAAACCGCCGTAAGCGACCATTCAGTCACGCGCAAGCTCCCGTTGGTTTCACGTCAGCGCAAACCAAGAGCCGTTTTGCACAATGCACTTGCGCTTAATTTTGGGCCAACACATAACGGAGATAACAGACATGGCTGCTGACATGACGAATAACGTGCGGGAGCGATCCCGCCCGATGACGCAAGAAGAGAAAAAGGTAATTGCTGCCTCTTCTGCGGGTACGATTTTTGAGTGGTACGACTTCTACCTCTATGGCGCGCTCGCTGCCATCATCGGCGCACAGTTTTTCACGGCCTTCCCGGAAAACACACGAAACGTGTTTGCGCTGCTCGCGTTCGCTGCCGGCTTCATCGTGCGCCCGTTTGGCGCACTCGTCTTCGGCATGCTGGGCGACATGATTGGCCGAAAATACACCTTCTTGATGACGATTGTCATCATGGGCATTTCAACTTTCTTGGTCGGCGTTTTGCCCAACTATGAAAGCTGGGGCACGGCGGCTCCCATCATCTTGATCTTGCTGCGCATGGCGCAAGGCTTGGCGCTTGGTGGTGAATATGGTGGTGCGGCGATTTATGTGGCAGAGCACGCCCCAGCCAATCAGCGCGGTTACTTCACGGCCTTCATTCAAACGACAGCCACCTTGGGTTTGCTGCTCTCGCTGATTGTGATTTTGTCTGTGCAAGGTTATGTGAACGGCAACTATCCAGATGTTCCGCTCATGAAGGACGGCGTTGCCGTGTTGCTCGCAGATGGCAAGCCGAGCATGGTCAAAGCGTTTAACGCTTGGGGCTGGCGCGTTCCATTCATTGGCTCGATCTTCTTGCTCGCGATTTCGCTCTACATCCGTTTGCAGATGAACGAGAGCCCGGCTTTCAAGAAAATGAAAGAAGAAGGCCGCACCTCCAAAGCGCCGCTGTCTGAAGCTTTCGGCAACTGGAAAAACGGCAAGATTGCCCTGATTGCATTGCTTGGCCTCGTGGCTGGCCAAGCGGTGGTTTGGTACACCGGCCAGTTCTATGCGCTCTTCTTCATGCAAAACGTGATCAAGATCGACAGCTTCACCGCTAACGTGATGGTGGCTTGGTCGCTGATTCTTGGCACCGGTGGCTTCCTGTTCTTTGGCTCGCTGTCAGACCGTATTGGCCGTAAGCCGATCATCTTGGTAGGCTGCTTGCTCGCAGCGATCACTTTCCTGCCTGTGTTTAATTTGCTTACCAAGACCGCTAACCCAGCGATCTATGCAGCACACCAAACCCCGGTCTCCGTGAAAGTGTACGCAGAAGACTGCTCGTTCCAGTTCAACCCAACCGGCACGGTGAAATTCAGCTCGTCTTGCGATATCGCCAAAGCGCAATTGGCTCGCACTTCGGTGAACTATTCCACGATTGAAGGCGCGCCTGTGGGCACGCTGGCTGTGGTGAAAGTTGGCGAGACGGAAATCCAATCGTATGACGCTGGCAAACTGACGGGCGACGATTTGAAAAAGGCCAAAGCGACTTTTGATGGCAGCTTGAATGCAGCGCTCAAGAAAGCCGGCTATCCGATGGTTGCTGCTGATAACACGACGATTGCCAAAGCTCAGCACTTCTTCGATATCTTCAACGCGCAAAAGCTCACGATCATCTTGATCTTGACGTATTTGGTGTTGTTGGTCACGATGGTGTATGGCCCGATTGCGGCGATGCTGGTGGAAATGTTCCCAACGCGTATTCGTTACTCTGGCTTGTCACTGCCGTATCACATCGGCAACGGCTGGTTCGGTGGCTTGATGCCTGCAACAGCGTTTGCCATCTCTGCGCAGACGGGTAACATTTACTCTGGCTTGTGGTATGCGATTGTGATTGCAGTGATGACCGTCATCATCGGCACGATCTTCGTCCCGAACGGTACGCATAAGAAAGACATCTTCGCTGGCGATACGAAATAATCCTGCGAATCAGATTGAGCCGGCGTCTTGCTACAGGATGCCGGTTTTTTTTCGTTTGCGTGTGTAGGCTATCCGCCTCAAACACTTTGCGATGGGCTACAGTGCTAGCTCACTACCTTTTGGTTTACACGTATTGGAATTCAGATTGATTGATCTCGCCATTTCCCAATTAACCGATCCTTTCCGAATCGGCTTGCTCATCGGCTTGGTCGTCACGATGCAGCGCACTGCTGCCGTCACAGGGCGCGTTATTCCGCTGGTGTTGGGAGTCGTGTTCGTCGCAGTGATGCTGCCCACGACGATGCCTAGTAGCTCGGTGAATCTCAAAGACGCGATCCTGGCTGGGCTGATCTCCAATCTGATGATCCTGATCGGCGTGCTTGCAGGCGCGTGGTTGATTGCGCGACTGCGACGCTGAACCCATTAATCCCCGCGCACCACACCTTCACGCCGTGGATCGGCGCCGCCAAACCAGCCTGAGCCGCCACCTGATGCTGCATTTAGATTTGCTCGACCTATGGCTTCAATACCGCTAGTGAGGTTTTGCTCGCGGATTTCGTGGCCACGAGCTTTAAGGCTTTCAATTGCGCCCGCGGGAAAGCGTTTTTCTTCGAGCAATGTTGGTGCGCCAGTTGCGCCGAAGTTGGCTAGGTTGATCGCTTGTTGAGCATTCAACCCCCAATTGAGCATGCCGTAGATTGTTTTGGCTGTGTAGTGGATGATCATTGCGCCGCCCATGCTGCCAGCTAGCATGGCTACTTTTCCATCCGCCTTATCGAACACAATCGTTGGGCTCATCGAACTACGCGGGCGCTTGCCGGGTTGCACGCGGTTGGCGGTTGGTTTGCCTGTTGCATCGTTTGGGTTGTAGTTGAAATCGGTGAGCTCATTGTTGAGCAAAAAGCCGCCTGGCGCATTGGAATTGCTGGGGTTGACCATTTGACGCGCGCCGAAAGCGTCTTCAATCGTGGTCGTCATTGAGAGCGCGTTGCCGTAGCCATCGATGATGCTGATGTGGCTGGTGCCGTATTCGGGCTGATCGCCTCCCTTGCCAAAAGCTGACTTCAAAGCGGCAGGCTCTCCGGGCTTGGCATCGCCTTTCATACTGGTAGATTTGATCAGGCTAGCACGCTGGGCGAGATAAGCTGGTGCGAGCATGGCGCTCCAATTGCCGCCAATTTTGCCGTCGGGTGCGGGCACGAAATCGGGATCGCCCAAATACAGAGCGCGGTCAGCAAATGTGAGGCGTGAGGCCTCTAGGTAGAGATGCAGCCATCCGGGGCTCGGCAGGCCATCAGGTTCGAGCTGGATGTTGCCCGCGTTGGTTTGCGCCAGTGTGCCCAAGATTTGGCCCACAGCGATCATGCCTGATGAGGGTGGTGGCATGCCACAGATCATGTAATTCTTGCCGGTCGTGGCTTTGTAATCGGTGCAAATCGGATTGCGTTTTTTAGGCTGATATGCGGCCATATCGGCCATGGTGAGCTTGCCGGGATTGTCTTTGTGACCTTGCACTTTGTTCACAATAGCTTGCGCAATCGCGCCTTCATGCATGGCTTTGCTGCCTTGTGCGGCGATGGCTTTCAGTACATCAGCATAGGGTTGATTACGAATGTTAAAGCCCACATCGCGCGGATCGCCATCGGGCTTGTAAAAGTAAGATTTGGCAGTCGGGTCTTTCGCTAAATGTGCGTCAGCCTTGATCAGAGTATTCAAGCGCGGGCTGACTTTGAAGCCGCCTTCAGCCAGCGCAATCGCAGGCTCAAACAATTTCGCCCACGGCAATTTCCCATGCTGCTTGTGCGCCATCTCGAGCATACGCATCGTGCCCGGCACACCCACTGAGCGGCCGCCCACCACGCCATCGTAGAAAGCCAGCGGTTTGCCATCTTTCATGAACAAGTTCTCATCCACGCCAGCAGGCGCTGTCTCGCGGCCATCGAAGGCTTCTGTCTTTTTGCCGTCGTGATGCAAGAGGAATGCGCCGCCGGCAATGCCGCTTGATTGCGGCTCAACGAGGCCAAGCACGAGCTGCACGGCAATTGCGGCATCGACTGCGCTGCCACCGGCTTTGAGCACTTGGTAACCTGCATCTGCGGCCAATGGATTGGCCGCAGCGACAGCGAACTTTTGGGTGGCCCAGCCCGGCTTTTCTGTGATGCCTGATGCGCCTTCGGGCTGCTGGTAAGGTTGGTAGCTAAAGTTGGTTGGAGCTGTGACGCAGGCTGCAAGGAGGGCGGCGCTGGCCAGTGTGGAGAGGGTGAAACTGCGGCGGATGAGGCTCATGCGATGCTCCAAAGTTTTTTGCCAGTTTGCAGTCTAAACAAAAAAGTCCGCCCGAGCTCATCCAGCGGGCTTCGCGGCAAAGGCTAACCCTTACGCAGACTGTGCTTCATTGCGTCGGGCCATACTCGGCACTGCCTTTACCGTCCTTCGTGCCCTTTTTTCCCATGATCTGCCAGTTGGTGCGCTGATCAATCAGGCGGGCAAGCACTTCAATTTCTTCATCGGTGTGGTTGATCGCTCTAGCGGGCGTGAGCAGTTTGCCGCCGACCGGCGTTGCTTCTGCCCAGAAGGACTGATGGTAGTCAGCGGTTGAGAGCACTTGATCGTTGCCAGCATTCAGTTCTACCGTGCCATAGCAATTGCAGAAATAGCTGCGGAAATTTTGATCTGGGCGCACTTCGGTATACACCCCCGTGCCGCGAATGCCTGCTGTGAGTGTGGGCGTGACGATCTGGCGACTCCCCCCCTTGCCGAACACGCTTGCGACCCCACCCGTGAGCAAGCGCAGCAGGCTGACCGCGTTGAGCGATTCACCGCGCTCTACGGCGAGGCGAGAGTTTTGCCGTACTTGGAAAGAAGCATTGCCGATGACAAAAATCAAATTCGAGCCGGGGCCCGTTTCAACACGGTCTCCAGTTTGAATGGTGAGCTGCGGCGATAAGCGCATGCCATTGACCAAGACATCGCCTTGCACTTCCACCACATTGCTGCGCTGCTGCGCCTGCGCCGCGCTAAAGCCGCCCATAGCGCTCCATGCAGCGGCAGCGCTCAGAAAGCTGCGGCGCTGATACCAGAGCAATTCGTCGTCTGTGCGGCCTTGTAGCGTGTGTTGCGTCATGGTGTCTCCAAAAAGGGTGTGCAAGTATGACTCTAAGTCTAAGGGGTGGGCGGCTGCATCTCCGCAGGTGTCTCTGCGGTATGGCTAAAGGTGTCGCGAAAAGTGAAGTAAACGGAGGTGAAGGTCATGGCGGCCATGCTGAGCGCAAAGGCCGTGATGATGGGCCGACCAAAGGCTTGCAGCCCAAGCAACCCCATCACAACGCCCAGCACAGTGGATGCGCCGAGCAACACGGCCATCCAAGTCAGGCCATACATGAGATACGCTTTGAAATTACGCAAGCAAGCCACCATGCTGAAAAACAAGGCTTTGGTGGGCGGTATGTCATACCAATGCACCAAGCCCGGCGCATGCCAGAAAAATAGTGAGAGCACCAAATACATGGCAGCTCCAGAAAGTAAGGCGGTATGAAAATCTGCGCTGTCCATCGCAATACGCGTCTTCTCAGGGCTGGATAAATCGAGTTGCGCCAAGCTGTCGCCGCCTAAAGTTACCGCGATCCACATCATCAGCGTGAAAGAGGCGGCATAGATGATGCCCAAGATCAGCATCGATTTGCGGCGGCTTGCGCCAGCGCGAAAGCCAGCAGCCAATGTGGAGGGCATAGGAAATTTGCCACGCAAAGCATCCAAAGTGGCCACCATCAGGCCGAGCGTTGCGCCCGGTATCAAAATCAAAGAGAGCGGCGAGCCCAGCACCGGAATGATGGAGACGATAGAGACGCAGGCCAAAAACATAAAAAACAAGCCGCCGAGAGCGAGCGGTTGTTTGAAAAAAGTTTGAATGCCAAGCTTGACCCAAGTGACGCCGGTATTCGCGGGAAGGATTTGAAGTTTCATGAGGTTTAAGATTTGGAGGCCAAGCGCTGCATTCGGTTCAATCTGCGCTGTGTTCTAAACGAGAGCGAAGCACGCGCTCGAAGTGCGTGGGATCATGCGCTTTAAGCATACTGGCCTCGCGGGGAAGATGAAAATCCCAAAGGCGCGATGTCCAAAAGCGCAAGGCGGCTGCGCGCAGCATCGCGGGCAACAGCGCTCGCTCTGAGGCTTGTAGAGCGCGCTCGGATTGGTAGGCTTGCAGGAAGGCGGCTTGACGCACGGCATCGGGCTCGCCAGTGGCCAGATCGATGCACCAATCGTTGAGGCAGACGGCGATATCGAACAGAAAGCTATCAACGCCTGCAAAGTAAAAATCAAAAAAGCCGGTCAGCGCGCCGTTTTCGAACATCACGTTGTCACGAAATAAGTCGGCGTGAATCGGGCCGCGCGGCAGTGCTTTGTAGGCGCTGCTGGAGCTGATGTGATTTTGGTAAGCCAACTCGCTTTTGATAAGCTGAGATTGCTCGGGCGAGAGATACGGCAATACCACAGGCACAGTCTCATTCCACCATGGCAAGCTGCGCAAATTCGGCTGCATGCGCGAATAGTCTTTGCCAGCGGTATGCATGCGAGCGAGCATCGCGCCCACGGTGGCAGCATGCGCTGCGCTGGGGGCAAGTTCGCTACGTCCACGTAAACAGTTCACCACGCAAGCCGGTTTGCCCAGCACGGTGAGCAAAATATCGCCGCTTTGATCAGCCTGTGGATCGGGCACAGGAATGCCTTTTAAAGCCAAATGCTTCATCAAGTACAAATAAAAAGGAAGCTGAGCGTGCGTGAGCCGCTCAAACAGCGTGAGCACATACCGGCTTTGAACGCCATCCGCATTGCAATCGACAAAATAGTTGGTGTTTTCAATACCGCCTTCGCAGCCTTTGAGTTCAGTCACTTCTCCTAAACTGAGCTGCGTAAAAAGAGATTGCGCCTCAGAGACAGAGACTTCGGTGTATACAGCCATTTTTTATACGGTGAGATGGAGAGCCGATTGTAGAGGGTGGACAATACACAAATGCTCGACAACACCACCTCAGAAAAAACGCCCCTATCGTCGCCCTATAACCGCCTTCTGCTCGTCGATGGCTCCAGCTACCTGTATCGCGCTTTTCACGCGATGCCTGATTTGCGTGCTGTGCCAGGCGATCCTTCGAGCCCGGCCACAGGCGCGATTCGCGGCATGATCAATATGATGGCCTCCCTTAGAGCACAGTTTCCATCGCAGTATGCAGTGTGCATTTTTGATGCGAGCGGGCCGACGTTTCGCGATGAACTTTATCCCGACTACAAAGCCAATCGCTCCGCCATGCCCGATGATTTGCGCAGCCAGATTGAGCCGATTCATGAAGTGATGAAACTGCAAGGCTGGCCGGTGGTGGCCGTGCCGGGCGTGGAGGCGGATGATGTGATTGGCACGATGGCCCGCATTGGCGCAGAGCAGGGCATGGAAGTGATCATCTCTAGCGGCGATAAAGATCTCTCGCAGCTTGTGAATGAGCACATCACCATCATCGACACGATGAATGGCAAGAAGCGCGATATCGCTGGCGTGACCGCTGAATTTGGCGTGCCTCCATCACTCATGCTGGATTATCAAAACCTCGTGGGCGATACCGTGGACAACGTGCCGGGCGTGGAAAAAGTAGGTCCGAAAACGGCAGCAAAATGGCTCACGGAATATGGCTCGCTGGAGAATTTGATGGCGCGCGCCGATGAGATCAAAGGTGTGGCTGGGGAGAATTTGCGCAAGGCGCGTGAGTGGCTGCCCAAAGGGCGCGAGCTGCTCAAGATCAAAACCGATTGCGATTTGACGGGGCATATCGCAGGCTTGCCTGCTATGGATTCAGTAGCGCTCCGCGCTGATCATACGCCGGCAAACACATCAAAACTCTCTGATTTCTATTTGAAATACGGCTTCAAAGGGCTGGCAGCTGGTGTGGGTAAAAAATCATCTTCGGTAGTCGCAGCGCCAACCTCAGCGATGGATGATTTGTTTGCGGACGAAGCTCCTGTGGTCTCAATGATCAGCGATAAAAAATACGACACGATATTGGACTGGACTGCATTGGATACATGGCTTGAAAAGATCAAAGCAGCCGAACTCACAGCTGTGGATACTGAAACGACTTCGATCCACGAGATGCAGGCGCAGATCGTCGGCATTAGCTTCAGCGTGCAGCGCGGCGAAGCGGCCTACATTCCTTTAGCTCATAGCGGCCCCGATGCGCCTGAGCAATTGCCTTTTGATGCAGTGCTAGCCAAGCTGAGACCTTGGCTAGAAGACGCGAAATATAAGAAGCTCGGCCAACACGTGAAATACGATCGCCATGTGTTTGCGAATCACGGCATAGAAGTGCAAGGTTATGTGCATGACACGATGCTGCAAAGCTATGTGCTCGAAGTGCATAAGCCCCATAACTTGACGAGCCTTGCGCAAAGGCACGTCGGCCGCAACGGCATCACGTATGAAGATTTATGCGGCAAGGGCGCGCATCAAATCTCGTTTGCGCAAGTCGATGTGGCCAAGGCGGCTGAATACTCTTGCGAAGATTCAGATCAAACGCTGGATGTGCATTTGGCGTTGTGGCCGAAGCTTCTGGCGGATGAAAAACTGCGTGGCATTTATGAGCTAGAAATCGAAAGCTCAGAGAGCCTGTATCGCATTGAGCGCAATGGCGTGATGATTGATGCAGCGCTGCTCGCCACGCAAAGCCATGAGCTGGGCGGGCGCATCATGGAGCTAGAACGCCAAGCACATGAGCTGGCCGGTCAGCCATTTAATCTCGCATCACCCAAGCAAATCGGCGATATTTTCTTTACCAAATTGGGTTTGCCTGTGGTGAAGAAAACGGCGACAGGCGCGCCGAGCACAGATGAAGAGGTTCTAGAAAAACTCGCGGAAGATTACCCGCTGCCCGCCAAAATTCTGGAGCATCGGGGCATCTCCAAGCTCAAAGGCACTTACACCGACAAACTTGGGGCATTGGCCCACCCGCGCACAGGTCGCGTACATACGCATTACGCACAGGCTGTTGCTGTGACAGGTCGCTTATCGAGCAATGATCCGAATTTGCAAAACATTCCTGTGAAGACAGCAGAAGGCCGCCGCGTACGCGAAGCTTTTGTTGCGCCGCCCGACTCGTTGATTGCGAGCGCCGATTACTCGCAAATCGAGCTGCGCATCATGGCGCACATCAGCGGCGATGAGGCGCTTATCAATGCATTTACCCATGGGATTGATGTCCATCGCGCAACTGCTGCCGAAGTGTTTGGCCAGAAGGCAGAAGACGTGACTTCTGAGCAGCGCCGCTACGCTAAGGTGATTAACTTTGGCCTGATCTACGGCATGAGCGCCTTTGGTTTGGCCAAAGCACTCAGCATCGACAACACCGCCGCCAAAAACTACATTGAGCGCTACTTTGCCCGCTTTTCTGGCGTGAAAACTTACATGGACGAGACGCGGCTGTCAGCGAAAAGCAAAGGCTATGTAGAAACCGTGATGGGCCGTCGTTTGTATCTTCCTGAGATCAACAGCCCTAACGGCCCGCGCCGATCTGGCGCTGAGCGCGCCGCGATCAACGCGCCGATGCAGGGCACAGCGGCGGATCTGATCAAGCTCAGTATGAATGCGGTGCAGCGCGAGCTGGATGCCAAAGGCTTGAAGACCAAGATGATCATGCAGGTACATGATGAATTGGTGTTTGAAGTGCCCACCTCAGAGTTGGAGTGGCTGAAAAGTGAAATTCCACGCCTCATGGCAAGTGTTGCACAACTCAAAGTGCCGTTGGTAGCAGAAGTCGGCGTGGGATCGAATTGGGATCAGGCGCATTGATTTTTTTGCGCTTGGGATTTCTGAGTGGATCACGCTACGCGTACGCTTTGCTGCGTGTTCCCCGGCGGCGTTCTGGTTTTATTTTTTTCTTCGGTATTAGCGTTTCGCCGCCTCCTCCTTTACCTCCGCAAAGCGCACACGTAGCGTGCTCTTGCGAGCATTGTGATGTGCTATCAGATAAAAGGCCTGCTCAACTCTGCCGTGTCTTCTTTCTACGAACGCGCCGGGGGACACGGAGCAAAGCGTGCAGGCAACACGATCCTGCAACGAATCGCCCAATACACACGACCAGTTATCAAGGGTTAAGCCTAATCGCACTGGAAATATAAGCAACTAATAATATAAGCGACTAGCAATATTTGAATTCCCATGAACTCAAAACAAACCCCACCCCAAGACGAAGCCAGCGAAGTATTCAGTAAAGCGGCGGAGCTCTTTGCACTCATGAGCTCGCCGATGCGGTTGCGCATGCTGAGCGCGTTGTGTGATAAAGAGCTGAGCGTGTCACAACTGCTGGAGCGCATTGAAACAACGCAACCCAATCTTTCGCAGCATCTGGCACTGCTCACTCAAGCAGGTGTGTTGGCCAAGCGCAAAGAAGGAACGACTGTTTTTTACCGTGTGCAGAGCGAGAAGGCCGTGCAGCTGTGTCGCAGTGTGTGTACGCAGGTGGCTATTGAGTTGGATGAGCCGATGCAGTTGCCGGCCTCTGAGCGGCTTTTAGCGCGGATCTAAAAATAATGAACCAACGATTTCTTCAAAAAGCGCCTGAGAACTTTCTCTCGCGGGAGCAGATCCCTCTCGTTCGGCAAGAGTTGAAAGCGGGGCGCAGAGGATTTATTTCCTCAGCATTTACTACAGCTTTGATAGCATCTAGCGCAGCATCTATGCCGGCTAGAGCCCAAAATGACTTAAAAAATGCAGGCGATCCGAACATCCTGGAATTGCCGCCGCACAGCAAAGCGCTAGGCCAAGCTGTGGCGGCGCGTGGCTATGGCATCCCCAGTGCGTTTGAGAAAAACCTCCAGCGCCGCGAAAGCCCGGGGCTCACGCGCGTCTCCCAAGCCAGCGTGAGCTTTACGCCGCTGCAAGGCTTGTTTGGCATCATCACACCAAACGGCTTGCATTTTGAGCGGCATCACCAAGGCTGGTGGGATATTGAGCCAGACAAGCACCGCTTCATGGTCAATGGCTCAGATGAGCAGATGCTGAAAACGCCGATGGTGTTCACGATGGATGATTTGATGCGCCTTCCATCGGTGAGCCGCATTCACTTCATTGAATGCGGTGCAAATACCGGCATGGAATGGGGAAATGTGGCTGTGCCCACGGTGCAATACACGCACGGCATGATCTCTTGCAGCGAGTTCACGGGTGTGCCGCTGCGCCTATTGCTAGAGATGTGCGGCGCTGATTTCAAGCGTGGCAAATTCATCTTGGCAGAAGGCGCAGATGGCTCAGGCATGACGCGCACGATTCCTCTTGAAGCTGTGATGAATGATGAAGTGCTGGTGGCGTATGGGCAAAACGGCGAAATGCTGCGCCCTGAGAACGGCTACCCACTGCGCCTCATCGTGCCCGGCGTGCAGGGCGTGAGTTGGGTGAAATACCTGCGGCGTATTGAGCTGGGCGATCAGCCTTATGGGGCAAAAGATGAGGTGTTGCACTATATCGATTTGCTGCCTGATGGCACGCATCGGCAGTACTCGAGCATTCAAGAGATCAAAAGTGTGATCACCTCGCCCAGCGGCGGGCAAGTGCTTCTTGACAAAGGCACGCATCAAATCACGGGCTTGGCTTGGAGCGGGCGCGGCAAAGTGCGCAAAGTCGATGTGAGCATGGATGGCGGGCGCAACTGGATGCCTGCGCGTATGCAAACGCCGGTGCTCTCAAAATGCCTCACGCGCTTCACCTTGCCTTGGCGCTGGGATGGCAAACCAGCGCTCATCATGAGCCGTGCTGTGGACGAGACGGGGCATATTCAGCCGACGTACTCAGAGCTGCGAAAAGTGCGCGGCTCGCGCAGCGTGTATCACAACAATGCGATTCAGACCTGGTTGATCGAAGAAAGCGGCGAGGTGAAAAATGTTCAGCTTTCTTAAACCTTTAATCTTCAAAAAAGAAGAACACGGAAGGCACGAAAACTACACAGAAGACACGGAAGTGAATACAGTTTTTGATTTTTTCTTCCCACGGTCTTATTTCGTGACTTCCGTGCAACTTTCCTGGCTTCCGTGTTCTATTTTTGCCTTCACAAGTTTATTCGCAGCAACAACTACAGCGCAAACTAAGTTTGAAGGCATAGGCCGCCCAGCAACCGTGGCAGAAGTCAAAGCCTGGGATATCGATGTTCGCCCCGATTTCAAAGGCTTACCCACTGGCAAAGGCTCGGTCGTTCAAGGCGAGAAGATTTGGGAGGCGCAATGCGCTGGCTGCCACGGCAGCTTTGGCGAGAGCAATGAAGTATTTACACCGATTGCGGGCAACACCACGGCAAAAGATATTGAAACAGGCCGCGTGGCCTCGCTTTTGCCGGGCGCCAACACCCCACAGCGCACGACATTGATGAAGCTCTCTAGCCTCTCCACGCTCTGGGATTATGTGAACCGCGCCATGCCTTGGACGGCTCCCAAATCCATGACGACTGATGAGGTGTATGCGGTAACGGCTTACATGCTCAACTTGGGCAACATCGTGCCGGCAGACTTCATGCTGAGCGACAAAAATATCCGCGAGGTGCAAAACCGCTTGCCCAATCGCCATGGCAAAACCACGGCGCATGCGATGTGGACGAATACCGAGCTGGGCGGCACAGCCAAACCTGATGTGCAAGGCTCGGCTTGCATGAAGGATTGCAAGGCAGAGCCTAAAGTGGCCAGCTTCCTGCCAGCGCATGCCCGTGATGCGCACGGCAATTTGGCCGAGCAATCGCGTGAATTCGGTGGCTCGCGCGGGGCAGATACGACCCAACCTGCCGCTCCATCTGCAGCGTTGATTTTTAAGCCAAATCAAGCGCTCACCGGCAAAGAATCTGCACTGGTTGCTATGATTTCAGGAGTTTCTACAGTTGCAGCGCCTACAGCACCTACAGCACCTATGGCGCCAGTGTCCGCAACATCCAGTCCAACGCCTGTGTCGCCTGCTCCTATCGCTGCGCTGAAGTCCACAGACGTGATGCCTATCTTGCAAAAGTACGCCTGCATCGCTTGCCATGGGATAGACAACAAGCTGGTCGGCCCGAGCTTTAAAGAGATCGTGGCCAAGCAGGGCAAACGCGCGGATCTTCAGGCCTATTTAAGCGGGAAAATCAAAGTGGGTGGGCAGGGCGTGTATGGACAAATCCCCATGCCTGTGCAGAGTATCAGCGAGCTTGATGCCGCTCGGGTGGCGCAATGGTTGGTGCAGGGTGGGCAGAAATAAGGCTTTTTGCAAATGCGTTGAAACTGAATTCTCTGCCTGTCCTCTAAATGAATTCGCTCTGCGTTGCTGAACTAGGGATGATTCCGATACAAGAAACGCGCAAGGCATCTACAATTTCTTCTTCCTTTGGAGTGTTATATGAAACGTCGTGATCTAAATCAAAAAAGCGCTGCAGTCATCGCCTTGGCTGCCGGCGCAGGCTGGCTACCTGCTGCAAGCTTTGCTCAGGCAAATACACAAGCAGTGGGCTGGAACAAAGCCGCTTTTGACACCAAGAGTCTGGCCGATGCCGTCAAAGCCATGGGCGGCACCAGCGCCGCTACGCTGAGCGCTGATGTGCAGCTGACCGCGCCGGAGATTGCTGAGAATGGCAATGTCGTGCGCATCGGTGTGGCCTCAACCAACCCTGCCGTGACGCAAATCGCCTTGCTGGTGGAGAAAAATCCAAGCGCAGTGAGCGCCGTGTTTGATGTGATTGCTGGCACCGATGCAAGCTTTGCGACCAACATCAAGATGGGGCAAAGCAGCAACGTGTACGCCGTGGCGAAAGCTGGAGATAAATTCTTGTACGCTCAAAAGGAAGTCAAGGTCACTCTTGGCGGTTGCGGTGGTTAAGTTAAGAACTGAAGGAGAAATAACATGTCTGATCCAATGAGAATTCGTGCCCAGTTAGCGGGCGACAAAACTACTGTTCGCGTGCTCGTGAGCCACGAAATGGAAACCGGCCAGCGCCGTGCCGCCGATGGTAAAACCGTTCCTGCGCACTTCATCCAAACCATCAAAGCTGAATATGCTGGCAAACCAGTTTTCAGTGCCCAATGGGGGCCGGCCGTGTCAAAAAATCCGTTCACGCAGTTCACTTTCAAAGGCGGCAAAGTGGGCGATAAAGTGAAAGTCACGTGGGTGGATAACCAAGGCGGCACACGCTCGGACGAAGCGGCGATTGCTTGAGGATTTTTTGGATTACTAAAAGATAAGAACACGGAAGCCACAGAAACTACACGGAATTCACGAAAAATTCACAGTTAATTTTCTGTGGTCTCCGTGTTATTTCCGTGCCTTCCGTGTTCTTCTGAATGTAAATCGAGGAGATAAAATTGAAGAACAATAACGTGTTCCCCGTCTTACTTATTGCGCTAAGTGCTACGTTTTTTGTAGCGCCGGCAGCCCAAGCGCAGCAAAAATCCGCGCAAGACGCAATCAATGAATACCGCCAATCTTTGCAAGATGGCAACCCTGCCGATTTGAATGCGGCGCGAGGTGAGGGCTTATGGAACGCCAAGCGCGGCGGCAAATCATTGGCTGAGAGTTGCGATATCGGCCTAGGTGTGGGTAAAGTCAAAGGCGCAGTTGCCGTGCTGCCCAAATACTTTGACGATGTCAAGAAGGTGATGGATATTGAAAGCCGCCTGGTGCATTGCATGGTTACTTTCCAAGGCGCAAAGCGTGAAGACTTTTCAGCGCGCACAGCTTTCAGCGGCGAAGGCCAGCGTGCCACTTTGATCGAAGATATCGTGGCTTTTGTATATGACGAATCGCGCGGTGAAGCGATCAAAGTGCCGCAAGGCCACGCGACCGAGAAAGCCGCTTACGAGCGCGGCAAGCAAGCCTTTTATTTCAAAGGCGGCCCATATGACTTTTCATGTGCCAGTTGCCACAGCGAAGATGCCAAGCGCATCCGTTTGCAAGATCTGCCCAACCTCACCAAGCCTGCCCCTGCGCAAGCTGCGTTTAGCCAATGGCCCGCGTATCGCGTGAGCCAAGGCGCGGTGCGCACGATGCAGTGGCGCATGTACGATTGCTTTCGTCAGCAGCGCTTTCCTGAGATGCAATACCTCTCGCAAACCTCAGTCGATCTCATCACTTTCATGGGCGTGAACGCCAATGGCGGCAAGATGGCAGCACCTGCCATTAAGCGTTGATATTTCATAGCTTTTTAAACCTAAGTTTTAAGAACACGGAAACCACGGAAGTTGTACGGAAGTCACGAAAAATTCTGTGTCTTCCGTGAAATTTTCGTGACTTTCGTGTTTCTAGTTTGTGAATTCAAATCACTTCAATCAAAGAGAATGTAATGAATAAACCGTTATTTCCCATTTTGAATCACGCGCAAATTGCTATTATTTCTGCAGCGTCTATATTGCTACTCACCAGCTGCGCGAGCACGCCCAGCCAAGAAGAATCGTTGGCCGCCATCAAGAGCAGTTTCAATGAGCGCGGTATCGCCAAGCTCGACCGCCTCGATCAAACCGAGATCCAGAGGCTCTGCTCGCAAGCCAACATGAGCGGCAAAGATGTCGATAAGAAAGTCGCCGAAAAAGTGCAAGCCGCACTCTTCGACAAAATCCCGTACCCGAAAGACGGCTTCATCGGCGATTGGCGCGAAGGTGAGCGTATCGCGCAAAACGGTCGCGGCATGCAGTTCAGCGATGCAGTGGGTGTGGCAAACGGTGCAAATTGCTACGCTTGCCATCAAATCAGCCCAGCAGAGATCAGCTACGGCAATCAAGGCCCGAGTCTCTTGAAATACGGTGCAATCCGCCAAGTCAAAGACGCCAACTCCAAAGAATCGGAGGCTATTGTGAAATACACGTGGGCCCGAATCTGGAACACCCACAGCGTCAACCTCTGCAGCAACATGCCCCGCTTCGGCGATGCAGGTATCTTGACCGAGCTGCAGATCAAACATGTGATGGCGTTGCTGCTCTCGCCCGATTCTCCAGTGAATAAGTAATCTTTAACTTGATAATGGAACACGGAAGGCACAGAGGTTTCACGAAATACACGAAAAAATCCTAGACCGATGCGAGGAAATCATCTTCAGCATTTTCTGTGATTTCCGTGTGACTTCAGTGCCTACCGTGTTCTTAAAGCGCTAGACAACATGAATCTCACTCGCCGCGAATTCAGCTCCGTTCTAACCGCTGCCGCAGTCGCTGGCTTCCCCCTAGGAAAAGAAGCCACCGCACAAGAATCTCAGCGACTGTATGACGTGCCGCGCACGGGCAATGTGCATCTGCTGCATATGACGGATTGCCATGCGCAGCTCTTGCCGATTTACTTCCGCGAACCGGATGCGAATGTTGGCATTGCCAGCATGTGGGGCAATGTGCCGCATTTGGTGGGCGAGCATTTGCTCAAATATGCGGGCTTGAAAGCTGGCAGCGCTGAGGCGCATGCGCACACATATCTCGATTTCGAGCGGGCGGCGCAGCAGTATGGCAAGGTGGGCGGGTTTGCGCATTTAGCTACGCTTGTTAAGCGCCTTAAGGCAAGCCGTCCGGGTTGTTTGCTGCTTGATGGGGGTGACACTTGGCAGGGCAGTGCGACGGCGCTTTGGACGAACGCGCAGGATATGGTGGATGCCTCGTTGTTGCTTGGCGTCGATGTGATGACGGCGCATTGGGAATTCACTTTTGGCGAGGAGCGCGTCAAGCAGATTATTGAAGGTGACTTCAAAGGCAAGATTGACTTAGTCGCGCAAAACGTCAAAACGAAAGATTTTGAAGATCCTGTTTTCAAACCTTTTGTGATCAAGGAAATGAACGGCGCAAAAGTCGCCATCATTGGCCAAGCTTTCCCTTACACGCCAATTGCCAACCCGAGTTGGCTCGTGCCCAGTTGGACTTTCGGCATTCAAGAGGCCGAGCTGCAAAAGCAGGTCAACGAGGCCAAAGCGCAGGGCGCGCAAGCCGTGGTGCTGCTCAGTCACAACGGCATGGATGTGGATTTGAAGCTGGCCTCGCGCGTGACGGGAATCGACGCGATTCTGGGTGGGCATACACATGATGGTGTACCCAAACCCACGATGATCACGCGCACGGATGGGCAAACGCTGGTGACCAATGCCGGCAGCAATGGCAAATTTCTCGGCGTGCTTGATATGGATGTGAGCCAAGGAAAAGTGAAAGCCGTGAACTACCGCCTGCTCCCGATCTTTGCGAACATGCTGCCTGCGGACCGCGAGATGCAGGCTTATATTGAGAAGGTGCGTGCGCCGTTCAAGGCAAAGCTGGAAGAGCCACTGGCCGTGACTGAAGGCATGCTTTACAGGCGCGGCAATTTCGCTGGCAGCGTGGATCAAGTGATCATGGATGCGTTGATGCAGGTGCGCGGCGCAGAGATTGCTTTTTCGCCCGGCTTCCGCTGGGGCACATCGCTCTTGCCCGGCCAAGCGATCACGCGCGAGCATGTGATGGATCAAACCGCGATCACGTATCCGTGGACAACCGTGACTGACATCAAAGGCGACATGCTTAAAGTGATTTTGGAAGATGTCTGCGACAACCTCTTCAATCCTGATCCGTATTACCAGCAAGGCGGAGACATGGTGCGCGTCGCGGGCATGAGCTACACCTGCGAGCCAGGCGCGAAAACGGGAGAGCGCATCTCGGATATGCGCCTCAAGGGGCAAGTGATTGACCCGAATAAAACCTACAAAGTCGCCGGCTGGGCGCCCGTTCAAGAAGCCAGCAAAAACGCTGGCCCGCCGATCTGGGATGTGGTGGAGACGTATCTGAAAAGCAAAAAAGTGCTGAGTCCCGTGCGTGTGAACAATCCGAAACTACTTGGCCTAACTGGCAACCCCGGAATCGTGTGAAACTCAGGTGCATGATCTCGCTAAGATGATCATGGTCGTTGCATATCGTGATTGATCAAAAAAGGACATCACTATGAATTCAATAGCACTCCGCGCATATTCTATGACGGTATTATGCCGTTTTATCTTTAAATTTTTAGGTGTGGCGGGCGTTGTTGCTATTCTCACTGCCTGCGCTGGCGTGGGGACAAGCATTGGCATCAGCGTGCCGATTGGCGGCTTCGGTGGTGTGGGTGTCAGCATTGGCTCAGGCGGGACAGTCTCCGGCTCAGTCGGCGTGGGCGCAGGTGGTGGCTCGGTTAGCGTGGGTGCTTCGGGACAATTGCCGAAGAAAGTTGAGCCTGACGCAGAAAAGAAAGAAGAGAAAAAGCCTTAAGCGACTGCGATGGATGGGGCACTCAATCGGCTAACAAAACCGCCAACACATGCCGCCCTTCGCCAGCCAAGATGTTGTAAGTGCGGCAGGCGGCGAGCGTGTCCATCGTCTCCAAGCCAATGCGCTGCTCCATAAGCGAGCGCTGATGCGCGGGGGAGGGGAAGCGGAGCTTGCTGCCGCTGCCGAAGATGATGAGTTCTGGCTTGAAAGCAGCTATTTGATCAAAATGGGTGGCGCTCAGCTGCTCAAATGACATGCTAGGCCAATCGAGGCGTTCGCCATGCGAGCCGATGACGAAAGAATGGGTCAGTTTGTCCTGCTGCGGCTTGCCCTCGACAAAGAATCCAACACAGACCCAGCCCGGGCCATAACTAGTGATGACTTGGGTGTCGGATTTATCAGGTTGAAGTTTCATCAATGACCTTATTGCAATGCACAAAAACGCCTAGGGAATGTGGTCAAATTATAGTTTTCTCGCTTTCACAACGCTGCCTGAGGGATTCGCCATGAAAACCATCAATAAATCTGCCAAATTAGCCAATGTGCTGTACGACGTTCGCGGGCCCATCGTGGACGCGGCCAAGCGCATGGAGGAGGATGGTCAGAAGATCATCAAGCTCAATATTGGCAACCTCGCGCCCTTCGGCTTTGATGCGCCCGAGGAAATTCAGCAAGACATGATTCGCAACCTGCCTCAGTCGGCGGGCTACTCGGACAGCAAAGGCATTTTTGCGGCGCGCAAAGCGGTGATGCATTATTCGCAACAGCAGGCGATTAGCGGTGTGACGTTGGATGATATTTATTTGGGCAATGGCGCTAGCGAGCTGATCGTGATGGCGGCCAATGCGCTACTGGATAACGGCGACGAGCTGCTCGTGCCTTCGCCCGATTACCCGCTGTGGACGGCGGCCACCTCGCTCTCAGGTGGTAGCCCGGTGCATTACCAGTGCGATGAGACAAATAGCTGGATGCCCAATTTAGCGGATATTCGCGCCAAGATCACGCCGCGCACCAAAGGTATTGTGGTGATCAACCCGAATAACCCAACGGGTGCTCTGTATAGCGACGAATTACTGAAGGGCATCATCGCAATTGCCAGAGAGCATGAGCTGGTGTTGATGGCCGATGAGGTGTATGACAAAGTGTTGTACGAAGGCGCAAAGCACACCGCCGTTGCATCATTGTCAACCGACGTGCTCACGCTCACCTTCAACTCCCTCTCCAAAGCCTATCGGTCGTGTGGCTACCGCGCAGGCTGGATGATTCTCTCTGGCCCCAAGCACATCGCAGGTGACTTCATCGAAGGCCTGAATATGCTGGCCAATTTGAAGTTAGGCTCGAACGTGCCCGGCCAATACGCGATTCAAACTGCGCTCGGCGGCTACCAAAGCATTCACGATCTCACCAAAGAAGGCGGCAGATTGCGCCGCCAGCGCGACTTGGCCTACGAGCTGATTACTGCAATTCCGGGTGTGAGCTGCGTGAAGCCCGAGGCGGCGCTGTATATGTTTCCAAAATTAGATCCCGCGATTTACCCGATTGAAGATGACAGGCAATTCTTCCTTGAAGTGCTCAAGGAAACCCGCGTGATGCTCGTGCAAGGCACAGGCTTTAACTGGGGCGCGCCCGATCATTTCCGCATCGTCTTTCTCCCGCATGAGGATGATTTGCGCGAAGCCGTTTCGCGGCTGGCGAAGTTCTTTGAGAGCTATCGCAAGAAGCATGGCACGGATGGTGCGGCTTCCGCAGTCAAAGCATCTACTATTAAATTAGTAGCAGCTCGCGCTTAATATACGCCGGCTAACGGCGCATTTCTCTTAAAAATAATATGAAAAACATCCAAGTAGGTCTTCTCGGTATTGGCACAGTTGGCAGCGGCGTGTTCGCCGTGTTGCAGCGCAATTTTGATGAGATTCAGCGCAGAGCAGGGCGCGGGATTGAGATTACGATGGTGGCGGATTTGGACACTGCGCGCGCCAAAGCTGCGGTCGGCGACAAGGTACAAGTTGTGAGCGATGCGCGCGCTGTGATTGCCAATCCTGAGATCGATATAGTGATCGAACTAATTGGTGGCTATGGCATTGCCAAAGCGTTGGTGATGGAGGCGATTGCTGCGGGCAAGCATGTGGTCACGGCCAACAAAGCCTTGCTCGCCGTGCATGGCAGTGAGATTTTTGCAGCGGCGCAGGCCAAGGGCGTGATGGTGATGTTTGAAGCGGCGGTGGCTGGCGGCATCCCGATCATCAAGGCGTTACGCGAAGGCTTGACGGCCAATCGCATCCAGTGGATCGCAGGCATCATCAACGGCACAACCAATTTCATATTGAGCGAGATGCGCGACAAGGGCTTGGACTTCAGCGTAGTGCTGAAAGAAGCGCAGCGCTTGGGCTATGCCGAGGCAGACCCGACCTTCGACATCGAAGGCGTGGACGCAGCCCACAAAGCCACCATCATGGCTTCGATTGGCTTTGGCATTCCCGTGCAGTTTGACAAAGCGCATGTGGAAGGCATTACTGCGCTCACCGCCACGGATATTAAATACGCCGAGCAATTGGGCTATCGCATCAAGCTTTTGGGTATCACCAAGCGTCGTGAGGCATCGAAATCGCCCTCCGGTAGCGAGGGCATCGAACTTCGCGTGCACCCCACACTCATTCCAACGAAGCGCTTGATCGCCAACGTTGAAGGCGCGATGAACGCCGTGGTCGTCAATGGTGACGCGGTAGGCACCACCTTGTATTACGGCAAAGGCGCAGGCTCTGAGCCCACCGCCAGCGCCGTGATTGCCGATTTAGTGGACATCACCCGCATGCACAGCGCCAGCGCCATCCAGCGCGTGCCCGCGCTCGCCTTCCAGCCCGGCAGCATGAGCGCACTTGCTGTGCTCCCCATGAACGACACCATCACCGCCTACTACCTGCGCCTGCGCATCGCCGACGAAGCAGGCGTGCTCGCCCAAGTCACCGGCATCGTGGCCGGCGCTGGCATCAGTATCGATGCCGTGCTGCAGCGCGAAGCAGACGAAATTGTCGGTGAGCAGGGCGGTCAAACCGACCTCATCATCTTGACGCATGACACCACCGAGGGCACGATGAACGCAGCGCTGGCCAAACTTCAAGCATTGCCCACCGTGCTCGCGCCGATTGTGCGGATTCGCAAGGAAGAGTTAGCTTAGTGAATTGATTGGGGCTAGAACCCAATTAATTCGGTTTTTTTAAAGCCTTTTGAGCATGTAGCCGGCGTATATATTGCGCAGAATGCTATGAAATAAGTAGCGCCTGAGATGGAGCGAAAACTGGGATCGGATCGCAAATCAAGACATTCAATTTCCCGGAGCGAATTCAAACACAGACGAAATTGTGCTCCGACCCCAGTTTTCGCGGCGTTCGCCAAGTATCTTCTTTTAGCCAGCCAAGTTTGTTCGCAGCAGTCGCACTCCACCCGCTCACCTGCGTCGTACCATCGGGCATTTGCCTCATAAATCTTTTTGAAAACACACGCGATGTAGGCCTCGGTGATTTAACGATGGTCTCCACGCGTCTTCCAAAAAATTTCTGATTCAAACGCCCAATGGTTTCCGCTTCTGAAGCTGTTGGCTCACGTTTGCGCTCTGACTTCGCAAATGTTAGGATTCAGCCATGAGCATCATCACCTTAGATCCAAGCAAACGCGGCGGCAGGCCATGCATTCGCGGTTTGCGCATTTCTGTGTATGACGTGCTTTCCATGATGGCCTCTGGTATGTCGCAGGAAGAAATTCTTGATGATTTCCCCGAACTGTTAGCTTCTGATATTCAGGCAGTGTTGGCCTACGCCGCCAGCCGGGAACACACCACACTCACCTTGCAAGCGCAATGAAGCTCTTGCTCGATGAAAACTTGTCGCGCAGGCTTGTGCCCTTCTTGGTTCACGACTATCCCGATACAAGCCAAGTCTCTTTGCTCGGCATGGAGCAAGCCAGCGACATGGCGCTTTGGCAATACGCCAAACAAGAAAACTATGTGATCGTCACCAGAGACGCAGACTTCCAAGAAATCGCCTTGGTTCACGGCCACCCGCCATCTGTGATCTGGCTCAAAACCGACAATCCTAGCAAAGCCGTGACCTTGAAACTCCTGCTCGATTACCGCGAGCATATGATCCAAGCGCTAGAAAAAGACGGTTTGGGAATCGTGGAACTGAGAGCTTAGCTTCGTACAGTTTCATGACGAAAATGAGCATATAGCCGGCGTATTTACTGCGCGGTGTGCTATGAAATAAGTAGCATTTGAGATGAAGCTAAAACTGGGGTCGGATCACAATTCAAGACGTTCAATTTCCCGGAGCGAATTCAAACACAGACGAAATTGTGCTCTGCCTCAGTTTTTGCGGCGCTCGCCAAGTATCTTCTTTTAGCTAGCCAAGTTTGTTCGCAGCAGTCGCACTCCACCCGCTCACCTGCGTCGTACCATCGGGCATTTGCCTCATAAATCTTTTTGAAAACACACGCGATTGAGATGATCGCCCTCAAACCCTCTCCCCGCGCGCAGTTGCCTAAAAATTTCCAATTCAACCGCCCAATGGTTTCCGCAAGATACCTGATCGTGAAGTATCAGCAGATTTACAGCTTGAATAGTCACGCCTTCGTACCAAGTTGGTCTATGCCCAGAAGTGTTGCTGGGCTAAATGACTCGTGTTGCCACCGCGGTAATGATTGCCGATCATTTGCATAGGTCGTAAGCTGAGTTTTTACTGAATTGATCTCCGTTATGCCTAAAACTGGCAACACCTTGGCTAGATACGTTTTTGATGCTGCCCTTGCGAATATTTCAAAAGCACCATATGAACGATTTGCATAGATCAATGTCTCAGGCCACCATCCACCATAGATGCTTGCCTTAGTAAGTTCTGATCGCATGAAGCAGATGAAATCAGCCTGCATTAAATAGCGAAACTGTAAACCGGAGCTTTTAGAATTCTTCTCAAGAAAATCTGCCCGAAGAGATAGTCTGCGTAAACTCAAACGTTTGTTGCGATGATCGAGTGTCTCAATATGTTCGTGAATTTCGGTGTATGAAACGGCAGACTCTTGATGCCGGGCAGCATTGTTTGCCAAATAGTACGGCGTGCTTAGAAGATAGTTCGCTGAACTGTAGTCTTCTTGTCGCAAGTAGATTGCTAAAATATAGAGAAAAAGCTCATGAACAATGTACTTGAAATGATCGAACTCACGCTGATCCCAAGATGTTTGTTGCTCTGGCCGTTCGTAGTAAGGTAGTAAAGATTCAATAAAGCGATGTAACGTATGAGCGGAATCGCGCGAATCGTATTGGATCAAAGCGCTAATGATTTGGATAAATTCATTACGCGAAGGCATAAAAGCTTCTATGGCTGCAACTATTTGATCATCTAGCTCCCCCTTTTTTTCTGAAACTCGAAACCTATTTAGATTCTGGGCGTAAGTTTCAAGGTACTCAGCTAGCACTCCTTTGGAATAGCTTTTATCGCTTTTGATTGCATCAAGTGTTCGTTTGGCTAGAGCAGAAGTGCCAAGCGTAATAGCAGTGCTTTCCATCAAGAATGTGGGCGCTGCACCTAATGGCGGCTTGACATGTAGTGGTTTATTGAAGATCCAGCGAAGGAGCGTTTCGAAATTTGTAGAGTATTTATCGGATTCGCTGAGATCAATATGAATGCGTGACTTGTAGTAAGTTGGTATGTAAGGCTGGCCGTCTGAATCACGCTCAGCGACCACCAATACAAATTTTTCCTGCGACGCTTTGCCGTAGACTTCGTGTGAAATAATTTATGTCTCTGTACCTACGCCGCCTTTTCTGTCGTCAGCTTTTGAGGCATATGTTTTGTCTGAAACTATCATGACCTTGCTTATTGCAGGATCAGTGACCATTTTTTCCATGAATGCTATTGCGTCTTGGCCTTCACGCAGATCCCACTTGTCCAGAATAACTTCAACCCCTGACTGTTGCAACTCGGTTGCAAGGTCTATCACCCATTGCTCGTGATCTGGAGTCGACCAGGAGTAAGATACAAAAAGTTTTGGAGCGCTCATATGCAGATTTTGAATGTCAGGGTTTATATGACTAAAGTCGATTATTTGCTTAAATGTAAGCGGCGAACTTGAATAATCCTAACACCCAACCCGCGGAAACCATTTGGGGTTTGAATCAGAAATTTTTTGGAAGGCGCGTGGAGACCATCTCTAATTCACCGTTGCCTACATCGCGTGTGTTTTCAAAAAACTTTATGAGGCAAATGCACGATGGTACGACGCAGGTGCATCAGGTGGAGCGAAACCAGTAGATCGCTAAGACACATAACAAGGCACGAGGTTTGCTATATTGCTCCATGCACACGCACAGCCTCCAACTGCCTGAACTCGCACAGCCCACGCCCGGGCCGTTGTGGCAGCATCAGCTAGGCCTGTTGTTGGAATCCACCGGCGAGGGGATTTTTGGTATTGATTTAGAGGGAAACTGCACCTTCATCAACCAAGCTGCTGCCAAACAGTTGGGCTATACCGCATCTGAAGTGTTGGGGAAAAACATGCATTGGCTCACGCATCATTCGCATGCCGATGGCTCGCACTATGCCGATAACGATTGTCCGATCTTCAATGCATTTCGCCAAGGCTTGCCTTGCCGGATTGATTCAGAGGTCTTTTGGAGCAAAGATCGTGTCGCATTTCCTGTTGAGTATTCCAGCTATCCGATCATGGAAGGCAGCACGGTTTTAGGCGCGGTGATCACGTTTGTGGACATCACTGAGCGCAAACGTTCAGCCGATGCGTTGTTGCAAGCCAAGCATGACCTTGAATCGCGCGTCGAGGCGCGCACGCAGGAGCTCTCCGCTGCGCTGGAGCAATTGCGCGAGCTGTCTGCGCATGCGGAGCGTGTGCGCGAGGAGGAGCGCACGCGGATTGCGCGCGAGGTGCATGATGAGCTGGGCAGCTTGTTGGTGGCGCTAAAGATGGATGTCAATTGGTTGCACAAACGCTTGACCGACATTGAGGCACAGACTGAGCAAGATGACGAATCGCTCAAAGAGCGTATGCGCAGCAAATGCCGCCACATGAGCGAGCAAATTGAAACTGCGGTAGACAATGTGGGCCGCATCATCACGGATTTGCGCCCCAGCATTTTGGATCACCAAGGCCTGTGGGCTGCGCTCGATTGGCAGGCGCACGAGTTTGTGCAGTCAGCCGAGATGGCTTTGGAATGGCAGATGGAGGTGTCGCAAGCCAAGGAGCTGCCTGCGCAAGCCGCCATTGAAGTATTTCGCATTTTTCAGGAGATGCTCAGCAATGTAGGGAGGCATGCGCAGGCCAGCCGCATGAAGGTACAAATCCAGGCCGATGCGCAAGTGCTGCGCATTCGCGTGCAAGACAATGGCCGAGGCGCTGGCAGGCAAGCTTTTGAAGCTTCTAACGCTTACGGCATCATGGGCATGCGCGAGCGGGCGATGCGGCTCAACGGCAGCATACATATTGAGAGCCAAATCGGCCAGGGATGCACGATGGAATTTCGTGCAGTGCTCTCTTCATGAACAGCGCTATTCGCCTTCTGCTCTGTGACGACCACCGCATCGTGCGCGAAGGCATCAAACAAGTATTGGCCGAAGCACCGGATATACACGTGGTGGCAGAAGCGACGACGGGCAGCCAAGCGATTGAGCAAGCGCGAATACTGATGTCATCGCCCGGCATGACGCTGGATCTGGTGTTGCTTGACATCGCCATGCCAGAGCGTGATGGCTTGGATGTGCTGCAACTGCTGCGCCAAACTTGGCCTGCCTTGCCGGTGCTGATGCTGAGCACCTATCCTGAGAGTCAATATGCTGTGCGCTGCATCAAGCTGGGTGCGGCGGGCTACCTGAACAAAAGCGCCGATCCTGATGACATGATCGCCGCCGTGCGCAAGGCTTGCGCAGGGGGCTTGGTGGTGACGCCTGCTACCGCTGAAGCCTTGGCGTATGCGGCTGCAGGCAAGCAAGGCACGGAAGCGCTTTCGCATCGCGAGCATCAGGTGTATCGTTTGCTTATTTTGGGGCGTAGCGTGAGCGAAATTGGTGCGCAGTTGCAAATAGCGCCCAACACCGTGAGTACCTATCGCGCCCGCATTCTCGAAAAAACCGGCACGAAAAACGATGTAGAGCTGGCGCTTTATGCGCAAAGGCAGGGAAACATGCCTGATTTGTAGGGCTGCCCCTACATGCCACTGCGCAGACCTCTGCGATCTTGCAGAAAACGCGGCGAACACATCAAACTGGCCTAGGGCTTGCTGAGTATCTCGCATCACATTCTTGCGAGGTACACCATGTCCGAGTTTTTCTCTCCCTACGATGCAGACCGTCCGCTTATGCTCAAGTGCAGTTGCGGGCGCGACCACACGGCCGCTGATCATCAAGCCGAGCTGGCCGCAGAATCGGCAGCGGCCAAGCTGCGTGCGCGCAGCGAAGAGAGCAGTTTTATCGCCTACAGCAATGAATTCATTGAAGCGACTTTGGTGAAAGCCTTGTTCCCGCAAGACGATGTGCGCCGCAAATTTTTACGCGCCGTGGGCAAGAAAACCGCGATGGCAGCCATTGCCAGCGTGTTGCCAATTGGTGCGATGCAAGCCATGGCGCAGGATAAGAAT
This sequence comes from Variovorax sp., assembly GCA_031376455.1. Lineage (GTDB taxonomy): Bacteria > Pseudomonadota > Gammaproteobacteria > Burkholderiales > Burkholderiaceae_C > JANMDU01. Next base: position 30,719 of record JANMDU010000013.1, read on the forward strand.
GCGCTGGAGAAAAAAGACCTCAAGATTGGTTTTATTCCCATCACCTGTGCCACACCCCTCATCATGGCGCACCCGCTGGGCTTCTACAACAAGCAAGGCCTGAATGTTGAAGTGACCAAAACCGCAGGCTGGGCCTTGATCCGCGACAAGATGATCAACAAGGAATATGATGCCACGCATTTCTTGAGCCCGATGCCGCTGGCCATCAGCTTGGGGCTGGGGTCTAACGCTACGCCGATGAATGTGGCGACCATTCAAAACATCAACGGTCAAGCGATCACCATGAGCTTGCGACACAAAGACAACCGTGATCCAAAAAACTGGAAAGGTTTTAAGTTTGCGATTCCTTTTGAGTACAGCATTCATAACTTTCTCCTGCGATATTACTTGGCCGAAGCGGGCTTGAATCCTGATACCGATGTGCAGTTACGCGTGGTGCCACCGGCAGAAATGGTGGCGAACTTACGTGCTGGCAACATCGATGGCTTCCTCGGCCCCGATCCATTCAACCAGCGCGCTGTGTTTGAAGAAGTCGGATTCATCCACACGCTCACCAAAGATTTGTGGAATGGCCATCCCTGCTGCGCCTTCGGCACCAGCACTGAATTCATCCAAAAGAATCCCAATACGTTTGCGGCTTTGTATCGCGCAGTGCTCACCTCTGCCGCCATGGCGCGCGATCCGAAAAATCGCGAGCTGATTGCTAAAGTGATCGCGCCAGCGCAACACCTCAATCAACCTGAAGCTGTGCTCAATCAGGTGTTAACTGGCAGATTCGCTGATGGTTTGGGCAATATCAAGACTGTGCCGGATCGGGCTGATTTTGATCCTATGCCTTGGCAAAGCATGGCTGTTTGGATGCTCACGCAAATGCAACGCTGGGGCTACATCAAGGGCGATGTGAATTACAAACAAATCGCCGAGCGCGTCTTCCTGATCACCGATGCGAAGAAACACATGAAAGATCTCGGGCAAAAAGTGCCCGATGGCGCTTATCCAAAGTTCCGGATCATGGGTAAGGAATTCGATGCAGACAAGGCGGCTGAATATCGCAAGAGTTTTGCAATTAGCAAGGCGGCTTGATCATGGCCTTTCATCGTACGCTTCAGTTCAGGGCAAGTTTGCTCTCAGTCGTTATCCTGTTGGTCTTTTTGGGCATATGGTCTCTCGCTACCACAGCGCCTTCGGTGGGTGGCGCATCTAGCGGCATGACGGCTGAGCAAATCGAATACGCCAAGATGATGGGCAAAGATCCGGGAGCTTTAAAAGCTAGCGGCTTTCCGACGTTAACTCAAATGGGCGGCACCTTCTGGGGCCATTTTTCTAATCCGTTTTACGACAACGGGCCGAATGATAAAGGCTTTGCGATTCAGTTAGCGCATTCCTTGGGCAGGGTTGCCTTGGGCTTTGGGCTGGCTTGTTTGGTGGCGATTCCGCTTGGCTTTTTAATTGGCATGAGCCAGCTGCTCAGAAAGGCGTTTGATCCCTTTATTCAAGTGCTTAAACCTATTTCGCCTTTGGCTTGGATGCCGCTGGCGCTTTACACGATCAAAGATTCGTCCATCAGCGGCATCTTCGTGATCTTCATTTGCTCGGTGTGGCCGATGTTGATCAATACCGCGTTTGGTGTGTCGGCAGTCAAGCGCGAATGGCTTAATGTGGCGAGCACCTTAGAAGTGAACCCACTGCGCAAAGCTTTTCAAGTGATCTTGCCCGCTGCTGCACCTACTATTTTGACGGGTATGCGCATCTCGATGGGCATTGCTTGGCTGGTGATCGTGGCGGCTGAAATGCTCGTGGGCGGCACCGGGATTGGTTATTTCGTTTGGAATGAGTGGAACAACCTCTCGCTCACTAATGTGATCTTCGCCATCATCATGATTGGCGTGGTCGGTATGTTGCTCGATCTCACGTTTGCGCAATTCCAAAAATGGGTGACTTATGTGGAGTGATGCATCGCAGCGATCCGCACTTACTCCTACCCTCAGCGCAACGCCAAACAACATTCCTCAGAAAGATCGCGCTATGCAAGGTTTCCTCAAAGTCGAGGGTTTGAGCAAGAGCTTTGTGCCCGCTAAGCCCGTGTTTGATAAGGTCAATTTCAGCATCGACAAAGGCGAATTTGTTTGCATCATCGGGCATTCTGGCTGCGGCAAGACGACGATTTTGAATGTCTTGGCTGGCTTAGACACAGCGAGCGGTGGTCACGTGTTTATGGACAATCGCGAGGTGAGTGGGCCGAGCTTGGAGCGCGGCGTGGTGTTTCAAAGCCATGCGCTGATGCCTTGGTTGTCTGTGCGTGGCAATATTTCTTTTGCAGTGAAATCGCGCTGGCCTGATTGGAGCGCCAGCCAAGTGAAGGCGCAAGTGGAGCGATATGTGGGCATGGTGGGATTGATGCCCGCGATTGACAAAAAGCCTTCGCAACTGTCTGGCGGCATGAAGCAGCGCGTCGGTATCGCTCGCGCCTTTGCGATTCAACCCAAGATGCTCTTGCTGGATGAGCCTTTCGGCGCGCTTGATGCGCTCACGCGTGGCACGATTCAAGATGAGCTCATGAGCATCGTGCGCGAGACGCAGCAAACGGTATTCATGATCACGCATGATGTGGATGAAGCCATTTTGTTGGCCGACCGTATTTTGCTAATGAGCAACGGCTCAGAGACCACTTCAGGCTATGTGGCCGGTGGCATTGCAGAAGAAGTACGCAATGAATTGCCTCGTAAGCGCACACGAGCGCAACTGCATCACTTGCCGGGCTACTACGAGATGCGCAATCACATTGTCGATTTTCTCGTGAGCCGCGCCAAAGCAGGCGCTGATCATTGATTTTTCACTTCACCCTCAACTTTAAATCTTGGAACACTACATGAACCGCAACGACGTTACCGAAAAAATCATCACTGTCAAAGTTAGCAAAGGCTTGACTTGGGAATCTGTTGCCAAAAAAGTAGGGCAGAGCAAAGAGTGGACAACGGCGCTTTGTTTGGGCCAAATGACGGCGACACCTGAGCTGGCCAAAGCCGTGGGTAAGATTTTCGGCTTGAGTGCAGATGAGCAAAAATGGCTGCAAGTCGTGCCCTACAAAGGCTCGCTG
>JANMDU010000040.1:0-5848 GCA_031376455.1 Variovorax sp.
TTTGAGTTATTTGCCCGACTGATTTGTGGTATTCCACCATGAAGGCGGGCAAATAACTCAAAACCGCAGCCGTTGTACTCCCAACTGCATCTTCCAATTACTACGATTTCAATAGCACTCTGCGCAGTAAGTACGCCGGCAATATGCCCAAAAGCCTTATAATTTAGCGTATGGAAGCCTTGATCAATATCCTCACAGACGCTTTCGCGCAAGCACAGCAGTGGTTGTTTGAATCTGCCATGCAACCCGTCATGTTTGCGCTAGGCATGGGCGGTGTATTGGAGGTCGGTTTTGAAGGCACGATGTGGTTTTTAGTGGGTGTTCTGCAGTTGTTAGTTTTGTTGCTGGTGATCGGGCCATTGCAGCGTTTAATGCCGTTTGAGAGCATCACGGACCGCGCCACGATTCGCACGGATATTGCCTACACACTCATTCATCGCTTAGGCGTGTTTCGTCTTGGCTTGTTTCTCACGCTGGATCCGTTGCTTGATGATTTTTTCGGCAGCTTGCGTGCGCAAGGCATGGGTACATTTCATTTAGACCAATGGGTATTGGGCTGGATCGGCTGGGAGAGTGCGATCCTCGGTTTCTTGGTTTATTTGGTGGTGTTTGATTTCGTCGATTATTGGATTCATCGCGGCCAACATCAATTGAACTGGTGGTGGCAATTGCACAGTCTGCATCACGCACAGCGGCAGATGACGATGTGGAGCGACAACCGCAACCACTTACTTGATGATCTACTGCGAGACACCATCTTTGTCGCCGTGGGAGTCGCCGTAGGCATCGCGCCAGCTCAGTTTGTGGCATTGGTGGCCCTCACGCAGCTCTCTGAGAGCTTTCAGCATGCGAATGTGAAGGTATGGTTTGGAAGCTTGGGCGAAAGGCTGTGGGTCAGCCCGCGCTTTCATCGACTGCATCACGCTGTGGGTATTGGCCATGAATCGCCTTCTCGAACCTTGGGTGGCCACAACTTTGGCGTGCTGCTTCCTTGGTGGGATATTTTGTTTCGCACTGGGAATTTTGAAAAGCGTTTCGATGCTACCGGCGTGCGCGATCAAGTTGAGCTAGGGCGTGATTACGGCCAAGGCTTTTGGCAGCAGCAGTGGCTTGGGTTGAAGCGGCTCGCTGGAAGAGCGTAGCGGGCGATGGCGCGATTTATTCTGATTGAGCCTTCTCACAACGGCAATGTGGGCGCCGCTGCGCGGGCGATGAAGACGATGGGCTTTGATGAGCTGTGGCTGATCGCGCCGCGCGATCCAAAAGTGCTGAACCGCGATGAGACGATTCAGCGCGCCAGCGGTGCAACCGATGTGCTTGCCAAGACGCAAATCGTGGCCACGCTCGACGAAGCTTTGCATGGCGTGAATCATCTTTGCGCTACAGCGATGACGGCGCGAGATTTCGGGCCTGCGACATATGCACCGCGTGCGTATTTCGATTTGCTATTAAAAGATGAGCACTCTGCGCAGGATGTATGCCGGCTAGAAGGCGGTTTGACCATTAAAAACGACACAAAAATCGCTTTTCTCTTTGGCACAGAGCGCTTCGGCATGAAGAACGAGGATGTCTATCGCTGCAACGCGGCCTTGAGTATTCCCACCAATCCAAAATATGGCTCGCTTAATCTCGCGAGTGCCGTGCAGCTGATTGCCTATGATTGGCGAAATGCCTTGGGCGGTTATGAGATCGCGGCCTCACGTGAAAGCACGAGAGCCGATGCTGCTGCTGTCTCAGGCGCGCTATTCCACTGGGAACAGGCGCTGATTCATCTGAAATTCCTCGACCCGCAAGCGCCTAAGAAACTCATGCCGCGCTTGAATGATCTTTTCAATCGAGCCGAATTGCGCGAAGAAGAAATACATATCCTGCGCGGTATTGCGAAGGCAATGCTAGAGGCGACGCCCTCAAAGCAGGCCTCGCCTTAATTCTGTAAACTTGTCTTATGTTTTCCAGAATTAAAGCCGACATTGAATGCATCCTTGAACGCGATCCTGCCGCACGTAGCCGCTTTGAAGTGCTCACTTGTTATCCCGGCTTGCATGCTGTGATCTTGCATCGTCTATCGCATGCATGCTGGAGCAGCGGCTTAAAGTGGCTTGGACGATTCATCTCTCAGCTCTCTCGTTGGTTTACAGGCATTGAGATTCATCCAGGCGCGGTGATCGGAGACCGTGTCTTTTTCGACCATGCCATGGGTGTGGTGGTGGGAGAGACCGCAGAGATTGGAGATGGTTGCACCATTTATCAAGGCGTGACCTTAGGTGGCACATCACTCTACAAAGGCGCAAAGCGTCACCCGACGTTGGGTAAAAATGTGGTGGTGAGTGCGGGCGCGAAAGTGCTTGGTGGTTTTGTGGTGGGCGATGGCGCGAAGATCGGCAGCAATGCTGTGGTGATCAAGCCCGTGCCAGCGGGAGCAACTGCGGTGGGCATACCGGCGCGGATCATCCCAAGTAAAGACGGTGTGAGCGCAGATGTGACGACAGGCGCTGCCTCATTGACCCGTGAAGATCCAATATTCTCAGCGTATGGCATCACGCAAGATGATGATCCTTTGAGTCTGGCGATGCGCGGCTTGATTGACAACGCATCCTCGCAAGAAGATCAGATCGCACTGCTGTGGCAAGCCATCGAAAAACTATCCGAAGCGCAATCTGTGCCTGATTGCATGCCAGCAGACAATCCTTCGGAAAAGCTAGACGCTAAAAAGCTCAATGATCTAGTGGGTAGGTAGCACGTCTATAGCGGCATGCCAGTCTGCTCGGCTAAGCTACCAATCTTTTAACGCATCAAAAACGATCTTGGCCTGCAGCGAAAGCTCAGCGAAAGCAATCTGTGCTGCAGCTGCATCGTTGCAAAGCTCCAGCCTTCCTGCCAGAGCTGCTGCATCTTCGGCTGTGATACTACTCAGGCCGCCCTTGAGTGCATGCGCTTGTGCATGCAGCGCTGGCCAATTCTTGGCTTGCATGGCTTCATAAGCCGCGCCCATGCGCTCGCGTAAATCACGTCGCATGGCACGCGCCATGTCATGCACGGCGGCCTGATCACCGGCGACGCGCGCAAGCAACCGATCACGCTGCAGTGGGCTGGTCTGCGCGGCTTTGACATGGCTCGGAGCGGTTGGTTGAGATGGCCTTGATGCATCAAGGGGAGATTTCGAGGTGGCAGTCGCGCGAAGCTGTACGGCGCTTTTCTGCCCGCCGCGCGTGGAGCGCAAGGCAGCAGCCAGGGCCTCTGGAGTCAGCGGTTTTGTGAGGTAACCATCCATACCCATCGCAAACGCTTGCATGCGATCTGCGGCCGATGCATGCGCTGTTAAAGCGATGATAGGCACCCGCGCACGCTTGGCTTGATGCTCCCATTGGCGCAGCTCATGCGCAGCTTGCCAACCGTTCATTTGCGGCATTTGAATGTCCATGAAGACGACATCGAAGTTTTGCACCAGCACGGCATCAATCGCTTGATGCCCGTCTTCAACCAAGCTAACTTTAAATCCCAATTGTTCGAGCAGTTTGCCGGCCAGCAGGCGATTGACCTCGTGGTCGTCTGCCACCAAAGCGTGTTTGCCAGCGTAGGGCAGAGTGGTGCTGGATGGATGATACGAATGTGCAGGCGGTACGCTGTTTAACTCGAAGGTTTGTGTCTCGGCTACTGCGCCGCCCAAATTCGTGTTGATAAAGTCTTGCTGATCAACAGCCATATCGCCCGGCGGTATCGATACGCAGAAGAGGCTGCCTCTGCCGCTTGTGCTTTCTAAAGTCATCTGCCCGCCCATCGCCCGCACGAGCTGCATGCTGATCGCTAGCCCCAAGCCGGTGCCGCCGTATCGGCGTGAAGTCGAGCTGTCGGCCTGCACGAAAGCCTCGAAAATCGCTTCTTGCATATCTGGCGCAATACCGATGCCTGTGTCTTGGACGCTAATAAGCAGCTGTCCCTCTTTGACGCTCATCCTCACAGTGACGCAGCCAGACTCCGTAAATTTAATGGCATTGCTGACTAAATTGGTCACGATTTGGCGCATGCGCCCTGGGTCGCCCACCATCTCTTTGGGCAAATCAGGCGCGGCGTGAATCAACAGCTCAAGGCCTTTGGATTGCGCACTCACCTGCATGGGCACGACAGCTTCCCGTAGCCAACGCTTGAGCGGGAAGCGCACTTGCTCCAGCACAATGCCGCCTGCTGCATTGCGCGAAAAATCTAGCACATCATTGACCAATGCGAGCAATGCCCGCCCCGAGCTTGCGACCAAATCGACATACTGGCGTTGCTCAGCAACGAGAGTGGTTTGCGCCAATAAATTATTCATGCCGATCACGCCATTGAGAGGCGTGCGAATTTCGTGGCTGATGTGGGCAAGGAACTCATCCTTAGCGCGATTAGCCGCAATGGCTTCTTCCTGCGCCTGCCGCATCGCCTGATCAGCTCTCTTGCGGTGCGTAATATCGCGATTGATGCCGATCATGCGCTCGGCTCGCCCAAGCATACTTCGCGTCACAACTTTGCCGGTGCATTCGATCCAAAGCACGCCAGAGGGGGCCTGCAGCCTGAATTCTGCCTCTAAGATGTTGTCTTGCTTTTTTAAGGCGCGAATGACTGAATCGCGCAATGCAGGTGCATCCTCTGGGAACACAAGCGTTAACAGCTCGCGCGGCAGCCAATGTAGATTTTGCGTGTCTGCTTCGTCGGCCGTGCCTTCAAGCATTTGCCCGAAACGAGCTGATGTATAGATCAAATCCGCTGGAATATCCCACTCCCAAGATGCTAGCCCTGCCGCATCCAGCGCGAGTTGCAGACGATCTTCCGTCAGTCCCAAGGTCTCTTCTGCCATCAAGCGGCTGTGAGATTCTTCACTCGCATGCGCCTTTAATTGGGCGTTGACAGTCTCGAGCTGCCGAATGCGTTCGAGCAGTGCGCGCTCGTTGCTCATGGTTGTTTGGTGTGTTCTTGCGCTGTCCATGCTTGAATTTTCCGATACAGCGTAGAGGTGTTGACTTGCAATGCACGCGCTGCATGTGCCACATTGCCTCCAAATGCGCCGAGCGCGTGATCTACGGCTTCTCTCTCCACGACGGCGAGCGGGCGCACGCGCAGCGGATCGAAGCGTATGGTGCTTGCTTCACCGCGCTGTGCTTGCAATTGCGGTGCGACATCACTGGGGGCAAGTTCATCCTGAAACCACAAAGTATCGGGTGAGCGTATCTCCGTTGCACTTTCATGTGCGCCAGCCGTTAATGCGGGAGGCAACATACTCAATTGCACTTGTTCACCATCATGCATTGCTACAACTGCTCTGATCACATTCACTAACTCCCGCACATTGCCCGGCCAGTTGTATGCTTTCATCTGCTGCATCGCAGAAGATGAAAAATCTTTGAAGCGCTTGCCATCTTCTTTGGCATAACGCTGAAGCAAATCTCGTGCGATAAGCGTCATGTCATCTCCGCGTTCTCGCAGCGGCGGCAATTCGAGCGGCACGACATACAAGCGATAAAACAAATCTTCTCGAAATGTGCCCAGCCGCACTTGTTCGCGTAAGTCACGATGACTCGCGCACACCACGCGCACATCCACTAAGCGTGTGCGGTCTTCGCCAAGCCGTTTAACTTCGCCGGTCTGCAATACGCGCAATAGTTTGGCCTGAACGCTGATGTCAAGTTCAGCAATCTCATCGAGAAACAACGTGCCTTTATCTGCTTCAGCGAACGCACCTAAGCGATCCGAGACAGCGCCCGTAAACGCGCCTTTCGCATGGCCAAACAATTCACTCTCAATCAACTCAGCGGGAATCGCCGCGCAATTGATCGGCACGAGTTTTTTCGCACGGCGCGGGCTGCGGGCATGAATC
>JANMDU010000057.1:0-24637 GCA_031376455.1 Variovorax sp.
GAGCCTTTGGAATGCGAGCCGTCTTCTGCAAGCAGGTTTGCACCATCTTTTTCCACGCCAAAGTTAGCACGAAAATTACCGCCGCCTTCCATCACGTGTTTGCTGGTGTCATACAAATTCGGCGAACCAGGATGCTTGATCTCCGCTGTGCCGTAGCAAGGCCATGGCAGGCCAAAGTAATCGCCGCTCAGGTCATAGCCCGTCTTCGCGTCTTTGCCGCCTCTAGATTTGAGCGTTTTCACGTCAAATTTATCCATATTGCGCATGTGCGCTTGAATGCGCTCTGGCGTTTGGCCGGTGTAGCCAATCGTCCAGACGGATTTGTTGATCTCGCGCAAGATGTCGTCAGGCACAGGCTCGTCCATGCCTTTAACCTTTTGCATCTTGTAGTTCTTGACCAGCTCTTTGTCAAAGCCGAGTTTTTGAGCGAGCTGATACATGATCATGTGGTCAGAGCGGCTTTCCCACAGTGGCTCGATCACTTTTTCGCGCCACTGAATCGAACGGTTTGATGCGGTACATGAGCCGCTGGTCTCAAATTGCGTGGTCGCTGGCAGCAAATAAACGGCACGATTCGGGTTTTGGTCTTCCGGCTTGCCGGGCATCGCGGCCATGGCCGCTGTGGCTGACGGATAGGGATCAACGACCACCATCAAATCGAGTTTGTCCATCGCGCGCTTCATCTCCAAACCGCGCGTTTGTGAGTTAGGTGCATGCCCCCAAAAGAACATGCCGCGCACATTGCTGTCTTGATCGATCAGCTCGTTTTTCTCAAGGATCGCATCAATCCAGCGCGAAACCGTCGTGCCTGACTTGGTCATCATGCCGGGGTTAGCAAATTGCTTTTTGATCCACTCAAAATCCACACCCCAAGTCGATGCGAAATGCTTCCACGAACCTTCAACCAAGCCGTAGTAGCCTGGCAGTGAATCAGGGTTTGGACCCACGTCCGTTGCGCCCTGCACGTTGCAATGGCCGCGGAAAATATTTGCACCGCCGCCGCTCACGCCGATGTTGCCTAAAGCGAGCTGCAAAATACACGATGCGCGAACGATGGCATTGCCAATCGTGTGCTGCGTTTGCCCCATACACCAAACAATCGTGCCCGGGCGATGATCATTGAGCATCTTGGCCACTTTAAACACTTGTGCCTCTGGCACGCCACAGGCTTCTTCGACCTTATCGTGCGTCCAGTTCGTCTTCTCCTCTTCTTTGATCTTGTCCATGCCATAGACGCGATCATTGATGTATTTGGTGTCTTCCCAGCCATTCTTGAAGATGTGATGCAAGAGGCCGAAAAGGAAGGCAATGTCTGAGCCCGAGCGGATACGGACATACTCATCGCCTTTGGCGGCAGTGCGCGTAAAACGTGGATCGACCACGATCATCTTGCAGCCATTTTCTTTGGCATGCAACATGTGCAGCAAGCTCACGGGATGGGCTTCTGCAGCATTGGAGCCGATGTACATCGCGACTTTGCTGTTTTGCATGTCGTTGTACGAATTGGTCATCGCGCCATAGCCCCATGTATTGGCGACGCCGGCAACAGTCGTGGAGTGGCAAATACGGGCTTGGTGATCGCAGTTGTTTGTGCCGAAGAAGCTGACCCATTTGCGCAGCAAATAGGCTTGCTCGTTGCTATGTTTAGACGAACCCACGAAGAAAAGCGAATCAGGGCCACTGGCTTTGCGCAGACCAAGCATCTTGGCACTGATCTCATTGAGCGCAGTATCCCAAGTGATACGCTCGTATTTTCCGTTCACCAATTTCATGGGATACCGCAAACGGAATTCACCATGGCCGTGTTCGCGAATCGCCGCGCCTTTTGCACAATGCGCGCCAAGGTTAATCGGCGAATCAAATACTGGCTCTTGACGCGTCCACACGCCATTCTCAACCACAGCATCAATAGCGCAGCCCACTGAGCAATGCGTACACACCGTGCGCTTAACTTCGATTTTTCCACTGCCATCGATTGAATGACCAGTCGCTGCTTTGGCTTTCTTCACAAGTACAAGCTGCGATGCAGCAATGCCCACACCAACGCCTAGGCCAGAGCGGCGCAAGAAGGCTCTGCGATCTACCGTAGGAATTGCTTGCGACAAGCCGCGAGACAAGTTGCGTACGAAAGGCGAGCGCCCAGCGCTCTGTCCAACCGAGGACGATTTTTTGGTCAACAACATAAGTTGCTCCTAAGACAAGGAATTTAAATTTGAGCGGTGCGGTAGTAGTGCTTCACGTGATCAGTGAGGCTGTAGCCGCCGCCATTTTCTGGCATGCTTTTAAGGGCTTCTGCGGCTAATTCTTGAGGGGCAACTTTGGGCAGCGCTACGACGGCTGCAACTGCTGTGCCCGCTGCGACTGCACCGAACAACATGCCACGCCTTGATGGCGCGTTGACTTCTTTTTCCATGGCTGTCTCCAAAAAGGATTTGCTTTGATTTCTATAGCAGACTATAGACCGAATGTTTTGGGTAAGCAAGTCACTCAGGTATTAATTGAACGGGTTGTACCTAGGGATTTCACTAATCCTTGACCTGAACTGACGCAAGGCCTACGACAGGCTTACAAAACACCTAAGCCATCATGTCAAAGCCTTGCATTTCTACGTTCACAAAAGCACTCATGAATGCAGCAAGCTTGGCGTAGAAAACTGCTCGGTGATGGGTAAGCAAGGCATCACACATTTGCAAAGCCCATGGCTGCACATGCTCGCCAAAAAATTCTTTTTGATGCGTCAAATTAGACACACTCACATCATCGCCCGCGATCAAAAAGCGCATCACCTCGCAGCAATAAGCAAAATGATCTTCGGTCTCGCTCATGGCTTCATCGCGCTCAATACCGAGTTTGGCCAGAGCCGTGCGCAATCGAACGACAGGCTTTTCATTCAAAAAACCACTCAAATAATGCGACCCGAATAAATAGACTTCAGGCTTGCCCACACCGCCAAAAAGCTGAGTATGCTCCGCTGCAATTTGAGCATCCGTCAACTGACGTGCAGCGCCCACCACTTCGCTCCAACTTTCCTCCAAGAAGCCACCCGCTTGCGGTGCTTGCGTCACGGCCACGCGCAGTTGCGCGAGCAGTTCGGGGGTCGGCGGCGCATACAAAAGCGCCGCGAGCAAACCGTAGACTTCCGCTCGCGCAGTTTCTTCATCAAAAGTAGAAATTTGACTCATAGAGGGTTCGTGGGTTTATCTGGGAATGTCTTGAATTTTGGCTTCGTTGGTGGCCGAATGAAGATCGATCACGCGGCAGTCACCACACATTTTCAATCTCGCAAGCGCCTCGCCTTGAAACATGCTGTGGCCAGCTAGCTTGCCCAGCATCGATTCAATCGCTTTAATCGTACCGAAGGGTTTGGCGCAACGGATGCAGGCATAGGGCGGTTGCTCGTTCAAGACGCGGCTTTGCGTGCGCTCTTTGGTCAGCAGCATGCGCGATTGCAATTGAATCGCGTCTTCTGGGCAAGTAGTGGCACACAGGCCGCATTGCACGCAGTTTTTCTCAATGAATTTAAGCTGCGGGCGTTCCGGGTTGTCTTGCAAGGCTGCCGATGGGCAGGCGCTCACGCAGCTGAGGCAAAGCGTGCAGGTGTCTTTGTTGACCAATAGTGTGCCAAATGGCGAACCTGCTTTTGGCAGCTCTATTTGCTCTGGCAAAGGCGTTTGCGGAGCATGCGTGATCAAGTGGTCTAGCGCCAGATCGAGCGTGCTGCGTTTTTCTGAAGGAAAAGCAAAGCGCGCCGGCTTGGCTGGGACGGTTTGCTTCGTGGATTTCACGGCTTGCAGGGCGCTGTCGAGCGACTGGGCATCTATTGCCTCGATCAGCTTCAAATGCGTGCCTACGTAACCCAAGCCGCGCAGCAAGGTTTGCGCAACTTCCATTTGCTCGCGCAAGCCTTTGAGATAGTCTGGCGCTTCCTCAAGCGTCGCGAGCACGGCGATTTGGCTCGCACCCATCGCAATCGCAGACAACCAAACATCAATTCCCATACTCGCCGTATGCCACAGCGTCAGTGGCATCACGTTATGCGGGACGCCATGGGCTTTTTTCAGCTGTGCGGCGCGGCCGAGTTGCTCAATAAGTTGCGAGCCCGCACCTTGGCTGTGCAGCAAAAGCACCGGCTCTTTGCCACCGGCTGCGGCGTAAGTCGTGAGCAGAGATTTGATCTTCGCGCCCTGCTCGCTGGCCTTGGGATAGGCGTAACTCAAAGCGCCTGTGGGGCAAACGGTGGTGCATGCGCCGCAGCCAACGCAGAGATTCGGATTAACTTTGATTTGCTGGCGTGATTTTTCGCTCGTGATTGCATGCGCGGAGCAAATATCAACGCAAGCATTGCAGCCCACGGTCTCGTTGCGGGAATGCGCGCATATTTTCTGTTTGTAAGTGAAGAACTTAGGTTTTTCAAACTCGCCCACCAAATCGCGCAGTTTGATCAACGTAGCAGCACTCGCATCGCGGAAGTAGCCTTGCGGGGCGGCATGCCAGTCGATCAATGGCGCATGAGACAAATCGAGCACGACGTCAAACGCGTCTTCCATGTCAGTGGCCGAGCGCTCAAAATCTATCGCCCCGGCCGTCTCGCAAGCGCTCACGCAAGAGGAACAGCTTTTGCATTTGCTCAGGTCAACTTGAAAATCCTCAGCAATCGCAAGCTCCGGGCAGGCGACGACGCAGGCATTGCAACGCGTGCATAAATCCAAGTCAATCGGATTATTTTTCTGCCAATTGAGTTTGAAAGCGCCCAGCCAACCTTCCAAGCGATCAATCTTGCCTGCAAGCACAGGATATTTGCGTTCTTGTGAATAAAAAGCACTGCTTGCCGGCGTATCGTCTGCGTGAGTTGCTATTGAAAAGATAGTAATGCTCAGCGTATCCGAGAGCATGTCTGCTAGCGGCGTGGCCTTCGATATATCTCCGACGATGAGCAAACGGCCTTGGCTTTTATACGTCACTGTGGGCACAGGCTCAGGCCCCTCCAACTGCGCTTGCGCCAATAACGCTGCGATTTTTGGCATCGCTTGCGCGGCATCTTTGCTCCAACCGCCCGTCTCGCGGATGTTGATGAATTTGATGGGGAAGGTCTTGCCAGCTCGCGCTCCCTCGGTCTCATCAGCCAGCGCCGTAAATAGCCTTTGCTCCTGCGTGCAGGCCACGGTTACATCATCGTTGGCTTTAATCGCTTTTTGGAAACTGCTCGCTTGCCGGCGGCATAACGCAGTGTGCAGCGTTAAGTCTTCATCCAGCGCTTTGGACAATGCCGCCGCATCCAGCGGCATGGTTTGGTTGCAATTGCAAATCAGGGTGGTCATGTGGGGCGTGGCTGGCTGCAGCTTCTAGCGCGGCAGCTTGGCTTTCATCTGTTAATTGCGGTGGTGTCTCAGCAGCCCTTGACTGTGCCATGGTTTGCTGATCCGAAGCTTGCGCATCTTCCCTAGCTTTGTTCTCATCGGCTGCCTTTTTCGCATCAGCCTTCTCCTTTTCTTCCTCTTCTTCTTTCCAAAAGCCGAGAAACTGCGTCACCGCCATTTTGCGCAGCATCTCAGGGGGCAGCGGATCGGGCTTGGAATAGTCGTCCACATAGATGTCCATCATATCCATCACGTTGAAATGCGGATCTTTGAAGAGCTGCTTCATGGCGGCGTTTTTCACGCCGGGCAACACATCAGCGCGCATGAAGGGCTTGAAATCGGATTGCGGCGTGAGCGCATGGGCATCTTCCATCGTTGGCGGCGGAGGCAGCTCTGGCGCAGTTTTGACTGCTTCAGAAGATACTATTAAATTAGGAGCGCTCTGCGCAGGTGATACGCCGGCTAGATGCTCTTTTTGCTTTAAATCTTCAGGTGGAACTGCGAGTGTGAAAGGCTGGGCAAGCGAACTGGGCTCAGCCAGCGCCACACCCCGACTCAAAGCCTGTTTACGCTGCGACCAGCGCGATAGAAAGCCGCCCTCTTCTGGCATCGATTTATCCGCCGCCATCATTCGCTCCTGCGCCATATTTTGGCCCTGCGCTGATCACCGCCGGGTTGCCAAAGCGATCTTCCAAGCGCTTAAAGCTCTCTGGCCGCTTGCGCTTTTTGGGCTCAGTGGCAAAGTTATCTTGCGCAAACGCTGCCATCCATGCGGCTATATCTTGCGGGCAAGGCAATTGCTCGACTGTCTCTTGGCTGTCGAGCCAGCGACCTGCATCGTTGTATGACAGGCTCACAGCTTGCGGCACAGCAATTAATTCGTCAGAAAAACCCAGCTCTTCCTCCATGCGCCACATAACAAACCAACACGGCTGCTCGGTCGTCGCATTCAGATAATAGCCTTCGGTATCGTCGCGATACAGCTCCACGCGCATCGCTGGAAAGAGCCAATGCGCGCCAACACCATCGTCGCCGCTTTGTAAACAGCGCGGCTCCGTGCCAAAGCCGCCATCATCCACCGCCACATCATGCAATTTCCAGCGCCAATCGAGCCAGCGCGCGGCCGCGCCCGTCAGGCGCTCTTTGCGCATCGTGACGGCGACTTCAACAGCGGGGCGTTGAATGTTGTTCATAGCACAATGGTATCGGGTCTAACGTGTCAACTCAGGGCCAAGGGTGACTCCAAAAGCTTTGAGCCCAGCCAACAATTGCGCATACGGGGCATCGAGATCGGAAGAACCCTTCACGCCCAGCTCAATATGCCGCCCGTATTGCGGATGATCCACGCTGGGCAGGCTAAAGACTTTGATACCCAGATGCGCCGCTTCAATCTGCTCCATCAGCGGCGTAAGCGTGGCTTCCATCGCGCCCATCACGATGATAGATTTCTCTTGTTTCCCTACTGTGCGATGCAAATGCTTGTATTTCGTATCGAGCACCCATTCCATCATCGGCCACGCCATGACGGGAAAGCCGGGGAAGAAGTGAACCTGGCCGCAGCTAAACCCTGCGATCTTGTTGTACGGATTCGGGATGATTTCTGCACCGACTGGAAAGATGCCCATGTTCAGGCGATGAATGTTGTCTGGCCGATCTGGCTCATAGGCCGTGCCGTTTTCTTTCGCCGTATCTTGCATTCGCTCACGGATCAAATCGGCAGCGCGAGGATGCAGCGCCAGCTCGCGGCCAAGCGCCTTGGCAGCACATTGGCGCGTGTGGTCATCTGGCGTCGCACCGATACCGCCCGTAGAAAACACAATGTCGCCCTGCTCTGCTGAAGCTTCAAAAGCACGCCGCAGAACAGTCGTGATCCGCGCAGGATCATCGCCCACATACTCCGCGCCTTCTAGGCTCAGGCCGCGCGCTGCGAGCAATTCAGTGGCTTTGGACAGATGCTTGTCTTGGCGCTTACCAGAGAGGATTTCGTCGCCGACGATGATGAGATGAAAACGTGGAGCTTGTGCTGTCATGAAAGTTAAGTTACAAGATTTTTTTGGGTGTGGCATCACTGATGCCTGAACTAAACAAAGGTTTTTGATGCGCTATCAAATCAGGAGCGCTTGACGCAGGAGATACGCCGGCTACTTCGGCTTCTGGCTTAAAAATCTCTGTATCAGCAAGCAAGCTTTCGGCGCGCAGCCTGTTGACCGCATCCAAGCAAAAATGCGCAAACCACAAGGATGAGAAGGCGAACACCAACGTGTAAATCCAAATCGCCGCCACAATAAAAATCGGCGCAAACACCACAAACATCACGCCAGACGCCCACAGCAACGTAGGTGCAGCGCCCAAATAGCCCGCCACCACACCCATGCCTAAAAGCTGCATGCGATGCCGCTTCATCACTTGGCGTCGCTCATCACTGCTGGCGTGCAAAGCTAGTGCATCAAACGACATCACGCGATACGTGAGCCAGCCCCAAATCAGTGGCGGAATAATCAAAATAAGCGGTGGAATAAACCACAGCGGCACGGAGGCGAGCAAGGCAATTGCGGCAATCAACACCGCCCCCAGTGACCACATCACGCTGGCAAACATGCCCGCGCCTTTCTTGCGCTCTAGTTTGTCAAAGCGTCGCTCTGCCACCAGCGAGACCATGGATGGGGTCATGAGGAATGCCACAAACAGCAACGAGCCGATAACCACCAGTGGCGTAGCGGCGAGAATCACTAAAAGCGGCGCAATAGCCGCCTTCAACGAGCCCACACCCATGCCTTCGAGCCAACCAATACCGCGCGTGAGCCAATCGCTTTGCAAAAGCCACGCATTCACCGAAGCGACGGTACTTTCCCAAAAGAAATAGCCAAAGATGCCCGCTATTGCAGCCATCAGCAGCAAAGGAACGAGCGAAAGCGCAATCACGCGCGGGTGCAGACAGTAAGCCGCCGCTCGCCAGAAGGCATCCAAGATTTGTTTCATGCACTAAGGATACACGCTTGAGATTTATTGTTTTTTGCCACTTGGTGCTTTTTCAACTGCTTCGCCTTCGCACAACTCGCTTTTGATAATGTGATTGGCCGCGCTCAACTGATGAAAGTCTTCGTTTTTTCAGACCCATCGCATAGCGGATTGTCTTGGGTTGCGCGTCGTCGCTCACTATTAAAGTAGTAGCACTCTGCGCAGTAAAGACGCTGGCTACTGGCAAATATCAATGCGCAGGTGGGCGAATGCAGTGAATATCGAGCCCTAAAGTCTGGCTAACGCCCAGCCAAGCACGATCAGCCGTCAAGACGCGTGCTTTCAAACGCTGAGCAAGGGCCAGACACAAGCGATCACCCAAGCTCAGATCAAAGCTTTTCGTCTGCCCACGCATCCAGCCAGCCTGCTCACCATCGCCCACGGGCATGTCCACCACAGAATAGGCTAAGTCAGCCAAAATCGTTTTGATGGTGTCAGGCTCAACGCCGCGATCTAAAGATTTGGCGATCACCTCAGCTTGGTTGGCCACGCTCACCAAACAACGCTGCGAATACAACGCCTGCCCCACGATCTCAGAGCCCGGCTCAGATTGCAGAAATGCAATGATTGCCGACGCATCAAGCACAACGACTTTGGTCATTTTTTCTTCGCTTCCTTGCGACGCTCCGCAATCAACTCATCAGCCAGCGAAGGCGAGTTTTGAGGAGCAAACTTTTGAAACATCGCCTGCGCTTTCTCAAGCTGCGCGCGCCGCGTCGTCGCCACCAATTCGCCATTGCGAGCCGACCAAATCAGCTGATCGCCATCATGCAGATCTAGCTGGGTGCGCAACGATACTGGGATGACTGCTCTGCCATTGGATAGGTTTGAGGCTAAATTCATGGTGAATCCCAATAAATTGAATTACTGCCATTTTATATGAATTTAGTAATATTGCCATTTTCTTGCTGTTTGCTCTGTGATCGCCAATACCTTTACAACTGCTTCGCCTTCACGCAAGCCGCTCGCCTGCCACACGACGTGCCCGAAGCAAAGTACATTCAAAGCCCGAGATAGCAGCGTACATTGGCTCAACTAAAGGAACAATATGAATCGTCTCTTTTTATCGCTAACCCTGTATTTGCTATTCGGGCTTTCATCGGTTTTTGCTCAGATGCCCAAGGGAGAGTTCATTGAGATCAAGGGCGCAACGGCAGCTGTGATCTTGGCGCATGGTCGGGCACAAGGACCCGATGGGCAAGTGGTGGGGGCTTTGCGCATTGCCGTAGCTAAAGATGCAGGAATGCATACGCTTTCCTTGCAAATGCCCATTTTGGCAACACCAGACTACCTCGCTTATGAAGCCACCTACCCTGACGCATATAAGACGCTTCAATCTGCGATAGCATTTTTGATTAAGGAAAAGGGTATCAAACGCATCTACATGCTGGGCTACAGCATGGGCGCACGAATGACAACTGCATTTTTAGCAAGCACCCCAGTTCCAGAGCTGAAGGGGTACATTGGTATTGGTGTGCTTGAAGGCGGTGGCGAGCAGCTTGACGCGAATATCAACATCAAAAAATTGACAGTCCCTGTGATCGATCTTTATGCAGACGCGACACCACTAGATTTATCAAGTGCCGAGAATCGCAAAGCCTTAGTTGGAGCCCGGTATAAACAGACTCAGATTCGCGGAGCAAGCCACAGCTTCCGAGGCTATGACAACGCAATTGCGCAAGCCACGATTGCATGGCTCAAGGAACAAGAACTAAATCGATAGCGAAAGTATTTGAAGCAGACGCTTCAACTGTTTTAACCCGCCAAGTGATGGGTCTGAAAAAACGAAGCCTTTCTTGGGTTGAGCGCGGCAAATCACGTTATCAAAACCACAGAGGTTTACAGCTCCCCGCTTACGCTTGGGAACACTACACGAGAGAAAGGCGCCATCCTCGGCTTTTTCGGGCATGTTGTGTGGCAGGCGAGCGGTTTCAGTGAAACGCTGTGCAACAACGAGATCTCCGAACAATGCGAAAATACTAGATTACCCCGCAACAAAACCGCACCAGCAAAGCACACACATCATGGACGCAGAACAAATCAACGCTATCGGCAGCAAACTCACCGACTTGGCCGCCCGCACCCTCGATCTTCGGGGGTATCTTTGACTACGAGCGCAAAAGTCATCGGCTAGATGAAGTCAACGCTGCTTTAGAAGATCCCAGCGTTTGGAATGATCCGAAGAAAGCCCAAGAATTGGGCAAAGAAAAACGCCAGCTAGAAAACGTCGTCAACAACGTGACCACGCTGGATCGTGATTTGGCAGACAACGCCGAGCTATTCGAGATGAGCAAAGAGGAGAACGACCTCGATGGCCTGAAGACGATTGCAGATGACGCTGAGCGCTTAGAGCTGATTGTCAAAGATCTAGAATTCAAGCGGATGTTCAACCAGCCCGCTGATCCGAACCACGCTTTCCTCGATATTCAAGCTGGCGCAGGCGGCACGGAAGCTTGCGATTGGGCCAGCATGCTGCTGCGCCAATATCTGCGCTATGCCGAGCGCAAAGGCTTCAAAACGACGATTGATGAAGAGACGCCCGGCGATGTGGCCGGCATTCGCTCGGCCAGCATCAAGATCGAAGGCGATTACGCCTTCGGCCTGCTGCGCACGGAAACTGGCGTGCATCGCCTCGTGCGCAAATCGCCTTTCGACTCATCAGGCGGCCGCCACACCAGCTTTGCCAGCGTCTTTGTTTATCCCGAAGTGGACGACACGATTGAGATCAACATCAACCCAGCAGACGTGCGCACCGACACCTATCGTGCATCCGGCGCAGGCGGCCAGCACATCAACAAAACGGACTCCGCCGTGCGCCTCACGCACATTCCCACCAACATCGTCGTCACCTGCCAAGATGGCCGCAGCCAACACAGCAACAAAGATGTGGCTTGGAAACGCCTGCGCTCGAGGCTCTACGATTTTGAAATGCGCAAACGCCAAGAAGAGCAGCAAAAGCTCGAAGACACGAAGACCGATGTGGGCTGGGGTCACCAAATCCGCTCTTACGTCTTGGACAACAGCCGCATCAAAGATTTGCGCACCGGCGTAGAGATTTCTGCGACGCAAAAGGTGCTGGACGGGGATTTAGATGATTTCATTGAGGCCAGCTTGAAGCAAGGGGTGTAGCATCGAACGGGTACACATCATGTTGAATGAATTGACCGCATTTCTAGATTCACAGCCCGATATCCGCCTAGCCATTTTGTTTGGCTCAGCGGCGGCGGGCAGCTTGCGGCCAGAAAGTGATGTGGATCTAGCGGTTCAATGTGATTTGCCATTGACTGCTGCAAGAAAAGCTGCATTGATCTCTTCAGTTGCGCTCATCAGCGGTCGCCCAGTAGATTTGATTGATCTGCACACTGCAGGCCAACCCTTGCTTGGTCAAGTCTTGCAGGGCAAGCGCCTCAAAGGCTGCCCCCAGCAGCTCGCGCAATTGGCGCTGCACAATGTGCTCGATCGTGCTGATTTTTTGCCACTGATTGAGCGCACTTTGGCAGAGCGGAGGCGTGCATGGATGCAAGCCTGATCGCGCAAAAGCTGGATTCTTTGCGGCGCTGCTTGGCGCGGGTGCAATCACGTTGCCCTGCGACTGCTGAGCTTCTTAGCAAAGATATTGATGCGCAAGATGTCGTGGTACTCAATCTCAGCAGAGCCGTGAGCCTTTGCACAGATATTGCCCTGCACCTGCTCTCGTCTCGTGAGCAACCTGTGCCACAAACCATGAGGCAAGCATTTGAGCAACTTGCTGCCTTGGGCTTGATCACCGAGGCAACCAACTTGAACATGCGCAAGGCTGTAGGCTTTCGCAACATGGCAGTTCACAGCTACGATCAAATTGATTGGGCGATTGTTTTTTCAATCGCTAGCTCAGAGTTGGTCGATTTGAAGCAATTTGCTGTTGAGATCACATCTCAACTGAAAGATACACCATGAAACTCTGTAGCTTTGAAGTCGGCCTCGACAAACCCTTTTTCCTCATCGCAGGCACTTGCTCGATTGAGGGGCTGGAGATGTCTTTGGAGGTGGCGGGGCGCTTGAAGGAGATCACCTCTAAGCTGGGCATTCCGTTAATCTACAAAGGGTCGTTTGACAAGGCCAATCGCTCTTCGGGCAATACCAAGCGCGGCGTGGGCATGGATGCGGGGCTGAAGATTTTGGATGAGGTGCGCAAACAGTTGGGTTTGCCGATACTGACCGATGTGCATGAAGCCGATCAGGTCAACGAAGTGGCCAGCGTGGTAGATGTGTTGCAAACGCCTGCATTTCTGTGTCGCCAAACCGATTTCATCCGCGCCGTGGCGCAAAGCGGCAAGCCGGTGAACATCAAGAAAGGCCAGTTTCTTGCGCCTTGGGATATGAAAAACGTGATTGATAAAGCGCGAGCGGCGGCGGCGGAGAAGGGTTTGAACCCAGACAACTTCCTCGCCTGCGAGCGTGGCGTGAGTTTTGGGTACAACAATTTGGTAGCCGACATGACGAGTCTGGCCGAGATGCGCAACAGCGGTGCTCCTGTGGTGTTTGACGTGACGCATTCGGTGCAAAAGCCTGGTGGCCTGGGAAGCAGCTCGGGCGGTGCGCGCGAGATGGTGCCGGTGCTAGCGCGGGCTGGCGTGGCCGTCGGCGTTGCAGGTTTGTTCATGGAAACGCACCCCAAGCCCTCGGAAGCTTGGTCTGACGGCGCAAACGCCGTGCCCCTGCATCACATGAAGGCTCTGCTGGAGAGCTTGGTGGAGCTTGATTCCGTAACCAAAAAGAACCCGCTTCTCGAACTAGATTTCAACTAAACCGAAGGACACTCCCCTGATGAGCGCTTACGTTATTGCCGATATCACTGTCACTGATGCCGACCAAATGGCCAAATACCGCGAGTGGAGCACCAAGGCCGCCGCAGAGTTCGGCGCGAGCTTTATCGTGCGCGGCGGCGCTATTCATGTATTTGAAGGCGATTGGCGACCTGCGCGGGTGGTGATCTTGCAGTTTCCTAGCAGCGATGTTGCTAAGAAATGGTATGCGGGTGAGACTTATCAACATGCGATTACGCTGCGCAAAAATGCGGGTGTGATGCGGATGGTGATGGTTGAGGGTGTTTGAATTTTTAAGCATCAATATTGAACACGGAAGTCACAGAAACTACACGGAAAGCACGAAAAAATACAACCTGCTTTCTTTCGAGAAATTGAATAAATTCGATAAGAGAATCTCGTTTGAGTTTTCTGTGTCTTCCGTGTAATTTCTGTGCCTTCCGTGTTCCCAATTTTTGAATCTCTAATTTTTTAGGAAATGTGAAATGAGTGCAATCGTTGATATCGTCGGCCGTGAAATCTTGGACAGCCGTGGCAATCCCACCGTGGAATGTGATGTGTTGCTGGAGAGCGGCGTGATGGGCCGCGCGGCTGTGCCTTCGGGCGCGTCCACAGGCTCAAGAGAAGCGATTGAGCTGCGCGATGGGGACAAGAGCCGCTATCTCGGCAAAGGCGTGCTCAAGGCTGCGAATCACATCAACGTCGAAATCTCCAATGCCGTGCTCGGCCTGGATGCTTCCGAGCAAGCCTTTCTCGACAAAACTTTGATTGAGCTGGACGGCACAGACAACAAATCCAAGCTCGGCGCGAATGCGATGCTGGCCGTCAGCATGGCTGTGGCGCGGGCTGCGGCTGAAGAGGCGGGCTTGCCGCTGTATCGCTATTTTGGCGGGATGCATGCCGTGCAGCTTCCCGTGCCGATGATGAACGTCATCAACGGTGGCGAACATGCCAATAACAATCTTGACTTGCAAGAATTCATGATCATTCCGATTGGTGCAAGAAGCTTCCGCGAGGCGCTGCGCCACGGCGCGGAAGTGTTCCATGCGCTTAAGAAAATCATTCACGATAAAGGCATGAGCACGGCAGTCGGCGATGAAGGGGGCTTCGCCCCATCGACAGAAGCCAAAGACGGCAAAGGCGTACACGAAGCCGCCATCGAGCTTGTCTTGCAAGCGATTGACGCTGCAGGCTACAAAGCCGGCGAAGACATCGTGCTCGCGCTCGATTGCGCAGCCTCTGAGTTTTACAAAGACGGCAAATACCACCTCGAAGGCGAAGGCCTCACGCTAGCGCCGCAAGAGTGGGTCGACATGATGGCCGCGTGGTGCGACAAATACCCCATCATCTCCATCGAAGATGGCATGGCCGAAGGCGATTGGGATGGCTGGAAACTGCTGACCGACCGCTTGGGCAAAAAAGTTCAAATCGTGGGCGATGATTTATTCGTCACCAACACCAAAATTTTGAAAGAAGGCATCGACAAGGCAATAGCCAATTCGATCCTCATCAAGATCAACCAAATCGGCACGCTGACCGAGACCTTCGCCGCCATCGAGATGGCTAAGCGCGCCGGCTACACCGCAGTCATTTCCCATCGCTCGGGCGAGACGGAAGATTCCACAATCGCCGACATCGCCGTAGGCACGAACGCAGGCCAGATCAAAACCGGCTCGCTCTCCCGCTCCGACCGCATGGCCAAATACAACCAGCTGCTTCGCATTGAAGAAGATTTGGGCGACGTCGCGCAGTATCCCGGCCGCGCGGCGTTTTACAACCTCCGCTGACTTGTCTTCGGGCAACCTCTGCTGATTGAGTGCATGAGCGCTACCAAAGCCGTAGCGCCATGCGCAGTATCCACGCCGGCTAGAGACCGAAAAAGCTTGTAAATTGAGCAGGAAAACGGGCACAATACAGTTGTGATGTCTCAACGCGTCGTCCCCGCTCTGCTGATCGCCCTCCTCGTTGCCCTGCATGCGCA
The DNA here is from genome assembly GCA_031376455.1 of Variovorax sp. Classification (GTDB taxonomy): domain Bacteria; phylum Pseudomonadota; class Gammaproteobacteria; order Burkholderiales; family Burkholderiaceae_C; genus JANMDU01. The sequence goes on from JANMDU010000057.1 coordinate 15,162, forward strand.
GCTCTGGTTCGGGCGCGGCAGCGTCTCGCATGTCAATCAATTACAAACCAAGCTGCAAGATCTGAGCACCAAAAACAAAGCCGCTCAATCAGACAACGAGCAACTGGCCTCCGAGGTGCGCGATCTCAAAGAAGGCCTAGAAATGATCGAGGGCATTGCGCGCAGCGAGCTAAGCATGATCAAGCCGAATGAAATCTTGGTTCAGTATTCCAAGTGAGTTTTTAAGCCTAAATGGCCTGTAGCCGGCGTACTTATTGCGAGGAGCGCTATTAAATAATGATTTTTCGTGTTTTAGCATATCGGAAAATTATCGAACACACATCAGAAACTTTCTCAATTCGTCGCATTCGTGTAGAGTTAACTTATGACCGCCACAGAAATTCTCGCTACAGCTAAGACACTTCGCCCTGACGAACAGTTGTTTCTCATTGACTCGCTCTTCGAGATGCTGGATGAGCCCGATCCCGCAGTGAGCTCTGCTTGGGCTCTTGAAGCAAAAGACAGATTGGCCGCCTTTGAGAGCGGCGACATGCAGGCGGCACCTATTGAAGAGCTGTTTGCCAAGATGCGTGCTGTATGAAAGTGCGGCGTTTGCCGCCTGTAGATATCGAGGCAACAGAAGCAGCCCAATACTACAAAGCCATCGATCCCACCTTAAGCAAACGCCTCGCCCACGAGTTTGAAGCCAGCATCAGAAGGATTGAGCGGTTTCCGTTGGGATGGAAACCGATCGACGAAAAGCTCAGGCAGTGCGTCGTCAAAGGCTTTCCCTATGTAGTGATCTACGCCGTCGTCAAAAATGAAATCATCATCGTTGCATTTGCCAACACGCATCGCCGACCAGGCTACTGGCGCAATCGGCTCAGTATGATTTAAAGATTGAATCGGTGCGTTGTAATCGTGTTGACTGCGCAAAGCGCTATTCAATTTGCATTTTTGCTTCCCTTGGGGTTATGCGCCACCTCTTGTACCTGCGGCCTAGCGCGACGTTATTGCCTCAGGAATATTTTTGAAAACACACGCGATTCACAACACCACAATCCAACCCTAGCCCCGCGCGCCCTCCAAAAGTATTCCCGATTCAACAACATCACGCTCTCCGCTGGCAAGTTCATTAGTGAGCTTGCTATATCTATCCATAAAGTGCGCTACTTTAACGGGCCTGCCGTAGCGTCAAATGACTGCCGCCTACATGCATGGAAGTTTTGCAACCTCTTGATCGACAATCCTTGCAAGGCTGAGTAAATTCTCACGTAACTGCCAAGCACGTTCAGTATATGTATGGACGTCTGAGTCAAGAAGATTATTACACTCGAGGCGGGTTTCTTCAATAAGTCCGATGAACAAAGCGTAGATATTGTGCGTCAAGTAGTTTCGCTGTGCGCATAGCTCATCGAGCCAGAACAATTCATTATGGTCTAGTAGATTGTTGTCCTTCGCTGCCTTGATCAATCTTCCAAGCGGAACGCTGTCAATTTTTTGTGAAACTCTCTTTTGCCTAAGAAGCAGAGTTAGCGCTCCTTCGAGCTGACTCGCAGCTAAGGTCACGCGCCCCAGCTCAGAACAAAATTCGTCACTTTTGAATAACAGCTGGTAGAACTCGACACCAGAGCTTGAGTTTCCCAAATACATGACACCTCCATACTTTGTCTGCGACTACCAAATGTACCGCCCAACCTGTACCGCAGTTCTAAGCAATTTACAAGCTGCTTTCAGTGCTCCGTGCTCCATCCAGCGGAGAGCGTGATGTTGTTGAATCGGGAATATTTTGGAAGGCGCGCGGGGAGAGGGTTGGATTGTGGCGCTCTCCATCGCGTGTGTTTTCAAAAATATTGCCGAGGCAATAACGTCGCGCTAGGCCGCAGGTACAAATGGTCGAGCTATGTACAGCGCTCCAAGACCCTTCGTTCCTTCGACAAGCTCTGGACAGGCGGAGCTCAAGGCGAACGGTTTGAATCACTATCAATTAAATAGCACTCTGCGCAGTAAATACGCCGGCTAACTGCCTAAAAGGCTTACAAATCCTCTACAAAATCAGCAAAGCCCGAAAATCGTTCACGTTGGTGTGCGTGGGGCCGGTAACGACTAAATCATTCAAAGGCTCGAAGTAGCCGACAGCGTCGTTGCGGTAGAGGTATTGATCGAGCTTCATGCCCAATGCTGCGGCGCGAGCGAGCGTGTCGGGGGCGACGTAGGCGCCCGCGTTGGCTTCTACGCCGTCGATACCATCGGTGTCAGCGGCTAGGCCGTAGATGCCATCCATGCCTTGCAGGCCAAGCGCCAGGCCCATGCAGAATTCGCCGGCTCGGCCGCCTCTTCCACGCTGGGATTTGGGCGTGCCTGCAGGTTGTTTGCGGATGGTGACCGTCGTCTCGCCGCCGGAGAGGATGACGCAGGGCTTTTTGAATGCGCCCTTGCCAGTCCATGCGCCGCGTGCCAGCGCCGCATGGACTTTGCCAACTTCACGCGATTCGCCTTCGATTTCGTCGCTCAAAATGTGCGCTTCGATGCCGGCTACTCGGGCTGCGGCGGCTGCGGCTTCCAAAGATTGCTGGGGCGTGGCGATCAGATGCACTTCGTGGCCTGAGTCATGACTAAAAAAGCGAGAGTCACCGGGCTTGGGGGTCTCTAACGCGCCACTTTGCAGCGCAGACTCGATTGCAGCGGGTACAGCGATGCTGTAGCGCTGCAAAATTGCCAGAGCATCAGCGCAAGTCGTCGCATCAGGCACAGTCGGCCCGCTTGCAATCACGCTGACATCATCGCCGGGCACATCGCTGATCGTGAGCGTGACGACTCTTGCTGACGCGCAAGCTGCAGCCAACCAGCCGCCTTTGATTTGGCTGAGATGCTTGCGCACGCAATTCATCTCGATGATATTGGCACCGCTGTTCAAAAGCTCTTGGTTGATGCGCTGTTTCTCTGCAAAGGCCAAGCCATCCACTGGCAACGTGAGCAAAGCCGAGCCGCCGCCAGAAATCAGGCAGAGCACGAGATCGTCTTTCGTTAAGCCTTGTGTCAGCGCCAAAATGCGTTTTGCCGCAGAAAGACCAGCCTCATCAGGCACTGGATGCGATGCCTCGACGACTTCGATGCGGCTGGGCAAATCTACCGTGCGCGGCGGCGTATGCCCATAACGCGTGACGACCAAGCCGGAGAGCGGCGCATCACGCGGCCAAAGTGCCTCCACAGCCTGCGCCATCGCGCCGCCAGCTTTGCCCGCGCCGAGCACGAGCGTGCGGCCCTGCTTGGGCGGCTCGGGTAAGTAAGCAGCGGTATTGTGGATTGGCAAGGCGCGGCGCACAGCAGCTTGGTACAGGTGCAGCAGAAATTCGCGCGGATGCGTTTGAGGGTTGGGTGCAATCATGGTGTTGACGTCAAGTGTGCTGTGATTGTGCGGCCATCGCTGAGATTGCAGTGAGGGTTTGGCCACGCGCGCGATGAAATTTGCTCATCTCAGCCATTCTTGAAGCACTGCGGCGCGGGCCGCCCAAACCGTCTCAAGCTGCGGCAATTGGCCATAGAGAGCGCTCTGGCTGAGCTGATCTTGCAGCAATGGCCAAATCACCTTCGCTTCGCCGCCAGCAAATTCGAGCTTGATAAAGGCTTGATTCTTCTCATTTGCGCCGCAGAATGCTTGCGCAGAGATCAAAGGCGAGCAGCTTTGCAACGCCTGCAAATGATCCGCCAGCCAGCGCTGCGCGTCTAGCGTCCATCCTGCCTCGCTGCTCAAGCAAACGGCCAGATGCCAAGGCAAGCCATATTGCGAGCTATGTTGCGAGCCACGTTCTTTGGCAGGCACCGGCCATTGCCGATGCAGCCAGCGCAAATACTGCGTGCGCTGCACGATCTCAATGCTGCTGCGGCCGGTTGCGGCATTCGTCAGCTCAGTGGCTCGCGCTTTGGGCTGCCCATGCTCAAAGCCTAAAAAATCATCGTAGCTGGCAAATTCGTAGATGCAAAAATAATCGGGCGGCTGGCCAGCAAGCGGCTCATTGCAGCGATACAAAGTGGCTTGGCGCAGCTCAGGGGCTGCGAGCAGCAGATGCACATGGTCTGCATACCAGCGGCGCAGGGCGATGTGGTTGCCGTCTGTGGCGCGGGTGCAAACTAAGTTAACAGCGGGTTGCGACATACCCAAATTTTAGGTGGCCTTCGCTTTTGGCAATTCGTTTGATCGCGTTTTTGATCGTACGTTGAGCAAAGCATCCGCAAACGCCTGCCAATCGCCCTGCTCCACCGCTTCTTGTTGCACATCTTTAAACACGCCCGCCTTCGCCAAATCCGCCACCCATTGTTGCTTGGCCGCAATCGCGCTCGTCATCATCGGCTCAATGCCAGCCTCTTGCACCGTACGCGCGGATTCGCGCATTTCCTCCGCGCGGCGCTGGCCGTGTTGCGCCACGCGGCTGAAAAAATACGCGCCTTGTTTGGTCCAATCAATGCTCGGGAAAGTCTCTTGCAGCGTCGCAATTATCTGATCCTCCACGCCATAGGCGCGCGCCGTGCTGTAGCTCTCAATCACCAAAGCCTCCAGCCCTTTGATCATCACGCTGCGACACATTTTGATCGCGCTGGCCACGCCAATTTTGTCGCTCACCGCCGTAACATTCAGCTCCATTTTCGATAGCCGCTTAGCAAGCTCTGTCGCCAGCAATCCGCCCAAAAGCATCGGCGCTTTGATGCCATACGGCGGCACGCTCGTCATCACGCCCGCTTCCACATATTGGCCACCCGCTGCATCAATCAGCGCCGCGCATTCTTGCTTCGTGCCCGGAGAGGCGGAGTTCAGGTCAAGATACACCGTGCCCGGGCGAATGAACTGAGCCGCCTCTTGCGCCACAGCCCGTGTGTTTGCAGCCGTCACAGCGCTGATGATCAAACTGCTGCTCTCGCATAAGGTGCGCATGCTCGCGCAAGCTTGCACGCTGGCTCGCGCTGCATGCGCAATCTCTGCACTGCCGCAGGCCTCCTGCTTGAATTTCACATCCCAAGCAGCCACGCTGCCTATGCATGGCTTGGCTTTAAAACCTGCCGCAAATATTTTGCCGACCTCGCCATAGCCAATCACGCCTAGCTTACTGATCTCCATCGCTTTGCATTCCTTATTGTTTTTCGATCTTAGCGCGCGTGATCACATCGCTCCAACGGCGTGTTTCGCTGCTGAGCAAACCGCCAAGCGCCTCAGGCGTGCTCGGCTGCGCATCGACATTCAAGTCAGCCAGCTTCGCCTTGAGATCAGGCGAATTCAGTGCATCGGCCACGGCTTTGTTCAGCTTGGCAATCACATCGCGCGGCGTTTTGGCGGGCGCAGCCAGCGCATTCCAGCTCGAAGCCGTTGCACCCGCAATACCTGCCTGCGCGAGCGTCGGCACATCAGGCAATTTAGCCGCGCGCTTCTCGCCCATCACGGCGAGGGCCCGCACCGCCTTGGCATTGATCTGCCCCATCATCGGCCCCAAAATCTCTACCGCCACATCCACCGTGCCGCCGCGCAGCGCCGCAATCACATCCGGCGTGCCGCGAAACGGCACGACTTGCCAATCCAAATTGCCCGCCGATTCAATCAGCCGCGCCGCCAAGTTTTGCGTCGAGCCAATATTGACCGTACCCACATTCAGCTTGCCCGGGTTAGCCCGCGCAAACGCAATCAGCTCCTGTATCGTCTTGAATTTGCCGCCTTCAGCCGCCACGAGTGCAATGTCAAACGTGGCCAAAGTAGAGATCGGCGCAAAGTCTTTTTGCGCATCAAACGGCAAGCTCTTGAACAACCCCGTGCTCACCGCCGTGCCATTGCTCATCAGCAGCAAAGTGTGGCCATCAGCGTCGGCCTTCGCCACCAAATCCCCCGCCACAATCCCACCCGCACTCGGCTTGTTGTCCACCACCACCGCCTGCCCCAAACTCTCCGAGAGCTTCTGCGCCACAGCCCGAGCAGTCAAATCCGCCACCCCGCCAGCGCCAAACGGCACGACGATCTTGATCGGCTTGATCGGAAAGCTCTGGGCAAAAGCGCTGCTGGCGGCAAGAGCGGATAAGGTGAAAAGGAATTGTTTGCGATTCATCAAAGTCTCCATGAAAAATAAGATTGTGCTGCATGTTGCGCTCTGCTGTGAGTCTGGCTGGTATTGCAAGATGGAATGTTGAGGCGAGATGGTTTAGATCGCATTCGACCTTTTGTACCTGCGTCGTACCATCGGGCAGTTGCCTCATAAATTTTTTGAAAACACACGCGATTACTGCCGTCACAATCCAACCCTCTCCCCGCGCGCCTTCCAAAAAATTTCTGATTCAACCGCCCAATGGTTTCCGCTGGATGGTTGGTTAGATAGCTGGAAAGCAACTTCGTTTAGACGGAAAACTGCGGTATAAATCGGCTTTATTACTTTGGTGTTTCATGTTCCTGTCATACCCATGTTTGGAATGTTTAAGTCGATCTAAACTAATGATTCAGAAAGAGATTTTGAAAAAATATGACTTTCAACCTTTACCCCAGTGCCATTTTGCACCGCAGGCTTTGCGTCTTGTAGTGTCTAAGGCATCAAGTTAGAAAACATGCGCATCCCAAAACCTATTGCACAAGTCGCGCAGTTCGTCTCGCGACAGTTCCGTTTATTCAACCATCGATATACAACCATTGCAATCCTGTGTTCGGTGGTTATGCTTATCGCTATTGATGTGCTGCGCCACACGAATGACCTACAGGCTCAGCACTGGCCAATCATGGCGGCTTTTGGCGTCGCTCCATTCATCACAGTTTGGGCAGTCGTACAACTCATTCGATCGTTTGCTCTAGCCTCAACATCAAAGCCAACGCCGTCTGCAGCGAATGAGTTTCACCTGTTACCCTCTCGTCGACTAGAGGATCAAATTGAGTCAATGAAATCAATTATTGATTGTCAAGTTTCACTCGCGGCCTCCAAGGCGAAGCGTTTCGAATTACTAGGCCAGCTCGCTACAGTGTTCTCTATTGGAATGCCGCTTTCAACTTGGGTGTACGCGTTTTTTCAGGTCAACGCCAAGACTAAGTTAGAGCATCTATGGCCTTTCATTTTTTCAAGCACAAGCTTTGGCTTTATCGCCATAACTGTTGCAGTTACCTTCCTTCGCCACTCGAAATCGCACTTGACAGACTTGCATAAGCTTCGCGCGTACTCAGATTCACTACACAAAGTTCGTGTGGCGCTCAGTACTGAGTCTCCAAAAGAAGCATCGATAACCTTAGATCTTCTAGCTAAGCACGCTAAGTTCAGAGGTGGAGTACCCGGCGAAGAAAGTCAACCTCAAAGTTCTGAGGAAATGAAAAATGCGTTTAGTCTTGTTTCAACGTTATTGTCTAAGTCGTAGCGCACCAAACTGACGCCGAACACTTCGGGCAACCTGTCGGTTGGCTAGTCGCAAAAAAGGGTTTTTCGAAATGCAACTTCATCAATCCACCTCCCGCTCAAACACCGCCATGCTCTCCACATGCGCGGTGTGTGGGAACATATTGATCACGCCTGCTGCTGTGCAGCGGTAGCCGGCTTGATGCACGAGCAGTCCTGCGTCACGCGCGAGAGTTGATGGATTGCAACTGACATAGACAATGCGCTGCGGGGGTTGCCAATCTCCGATGTTGACTGCCGCTGGAGCTGCTTCACCTTCAGCCAGCTCAGGCACATTACCCAAACGCTGTTGATGAATCTGCGCCAAAGCTTTCACCAATGCAAACGCGCCTTCGCGCGGGGGATCGATCAGCCAACGGTTGGCGTGACCGTCATCCACCAGCATCTGCCCCGTCATCTCAAACAAATTACGTGCTACAAATTTAGCAGCACTCAGCGCAGATTCTTTGCCGGCTAACTGCCGATTTTGCTTTAAATTCTCGGTTGCACGGGCAACCAGGGTGTCGCTGCCTTCAACGCCCAGCACTTCGCCAGCAAGCGTGGCCAGCGGCAAGGTGAAATTGCCCAAGCCGCAGAACCAATCGATCACCCGATCTGTTTTTTGCACATCGAGCAAGCGCAGCGCGCGAGTGACGAGAACGCGGTTGATATGCGGATTGACCTGCGTGAAATCGGTGGGCTTGAAGGGCATGGTGATGCCAAATTCTGGCAACGCATATGCCAGCACGGGCCCGCCTTCGTCAAGCAGCTTGACCGTCTCAGGCCCTTTGGATTGCATCCACCATTGCACACCATGCGCAGTAGCAAACGCTCTCAGCTTGACTACATCGCTCTCGCTTAGTGGCTCCAAATGCCGCAGCACCAGCGCCGTGACTTCATCGCCGCAGGCCAATTCAATCTGCGGCAAAGTCTCGCGCGCATCCATGCCTTTGATGAGCGCGCGCAGCGGCAGCAGCATCTTGCTCACATGCGCGGGCAGCACAACGCAGGTTTGCATATCGGCCAGATAGCGGCTGGCGCGCTCATGAAAGCCGATCAGCACTTCTTCCTTTTTCTGCACATAGCGCACTGAGAGCCGCGCTCGATAACGATAGCCCCAGTCGGGCCCTTGGATTGGCCGCAGCACCAGCTCAGGCTTGACTTTGCTCAAATGCCAGAGTTGATCTTCTAGCGCGCGCTGCTTGATCGCCACCTGCGCAGAGGGCTCTAAATGCTGCATCTTGCAGCCGCCGCATGCGCCCACATGCAGGCCGAAATGCGGGCAAGCCGGCTTGACGCGCAGGCTGCTCGTTTTGTGGATCGCAGCGAGATCTGCGCCTTCCCAATTGGCCTTGCTGCGCTTGGTAATCGCGCTCACGCGTTCGCCCGGCAAAGCACCATCAATAAACACGACCTTGCCCTCTTCGCTGCGCGCCACGCCCTGCGCTTCAATATCCAAAGAGTCGATCAAATAAGTCTTCGGATCAGGCTGTGGGCCTTTGACTTTTTCTCTTTTGTTTTTACCGCGTGCCATAACTGATCTCTTTTATTTCTTACTATCACTTTTTGCCAGTAGAACCATACCCGCCCTCGCCCCGCTCCGTAGGCGGAAACTCCTGCACCACATTGAACTGCGCCTGCGCCACTGGCACGATCACGAGCTGCGCAATGCGCTCCAGCGGCTCAATGGTGAACGCCGTGGGCGAGCGATTCCAGCAGCTGACCATGAGCTGTCCTTGGTAATCGCTGTCAATCAAGCCCACTAAATTGCCGAGCACGATGCCATGCTTATGCCCCATCCCCGAACGCGGCAAAATCAGCGCCGCATAGCCGGGGTGTTTGAGCCACATGGCAATGCCTACGGGGATGAGCTGCCAGGCATTGGGCTGGAGGGTTAATGGCTCAGCCAAACAAGCTCTGAGGTCTAGCCCTGCACTGCCTTGTGTGGCGTAGGCGGGGAGATTGCTTTTTATACGTTCGTCTAAGATTTTGATGTCAACTTGCATTGGTTACTGGTTTTTTAAAAATTAGAAGAACACGGAAGGCACGGAAATTACACGGAAGACACAGAAAAATCAGTTTCTTTTTTGTGTCTTCCGTGTAATTTCCGTG
>JANMDU010000064.1:0-19110 GCA_031376455.1 Variovorax sp.
CTCTAAATCTGCTGGAAAAGGCTGCGCCTCGACCAAAGCGCGAATCTCTGCACCCATGGTGGCCAGCGCCCGCACGTCTTCCGTGTCAAGCGCAGTTAACTTGTCATTGATCTTTTTATCCAACCCGCCATGCTGCAAAAACTGTCTGAATGCATGCGCCGTCGTAGCAAAACCCGTGGGCACTTTTACGCCCTCAGGAAGTTGCGAGATCATCTCGCCTAGGCTGGCGTTTTTCCCGCCAACTGATTCAACATCGCTGTTTCTTAAGTTTTCAAACGGTACGACCAAGGCGGTCGATGAGAAAAGTGCAGACATGGGGAAGCTCCTGAAGTTAAAACCGGTGCATGCAGCGGCACAACTTCTGGTTGTTGCTTGGGTGTGGCGCGGCTGATTTCTCGTTGCATACCCGCATTTTAGGTCGGCAAGGAGCCAGCTTGTATTCAATTTCCCTTCAGAAAGCTGAAGGTCAGCGCCTTGGGCGCCGGCTAAGCAGGCTTACGCAGCCATAGCGCTTTTGATCAAAATCCAGATCATCAGAGCCAATTGCGCCAAATTCAGCCCCACGCTTGTGTAATGCAACACGTTAAACGCTTTGTGCTGCTTGTTATCTTTCGCCAAATTAATGCGCGGCGTGAGCCAAAACACACTGAAAAAGAACACCGCAGCGCAGATACCGAGGCTGATCTGCACCCAAGCCGCGCTATGCAGCCCAGCAGCAATCGCACTCGTGATGCCCAAAAACAAAAAATACTTCGGGAAAAACTTGCGCACATAAGCCGCAGACCATTCAGCCGGCAACACCATAAAAATGGTGGGTGCGACAGCCACCGAGAAAAACAGCATGATGCCCACGTTGGCTGCTGTGATGAGATCGCTGATGTGAGTGAGCATGGTCTGAGGTATTTTTTAAGGGAGGTTTTTTAAAAGAGTGGCAGCAGAAAGCGGCCATGTTTCAGTCGTCATCTAGGACAAGTTGATCCACCCGCAGCACACCCGTCGTCATAGCGTTGCGCAGCAATTGCTTCTCGTAATGCCGATTGCGCCGAGCCTTCTTGGCATTGGAACGCTGTCCATTGCGCTTGTCTTGCACGATGCTGGCCAATTGGCTCAGATCTTCAATCTCTTTGATGGCGTTGGGTGCGGTGCGTTTTGGCATAAAAAGACAGTTGTATCCGCTATATCCGTTTCGCCAGCTCAACTGCGGCGCTTGAACCCGTGCCGACAATCTTGCACCAAGCCCGCAGCAACCCACCCGCAGGCTTTGCAATAAGCGCCTTGTGGTTGAGCGACTCGTCGCGATGCTCGCATTCATCTTCTTGGCATTCTTTAAGCAACCGAAGCAACTGAGCATGCTCTGGCCGACCCTGAAGTTTGTCAATTTGGTGCTGGTAATGCTGATCCACAAACGTCTCCACCGCGCCAATCGTCGCGTACACCGCGCGAGGCCCAAAAAGGGCGGGCAACGCGCCCGTCACAAAACCCGCCACACGCAAACCTGGCAACAAGCGGCTGCGCTGCAGCCACGGCAGCACGGCATTGATTTTGTCCAAGTGGCCTTGCTCAGTGATCAAGTGACGCTTGGCAAATTCACGCACACCTGCGTCGCGCGAGACGGCGAGCAAGCCGTGATAAATCCAAACGGCGCCCGTCTCGCCAGCTTGATCAGAGCGCAAATCACCCACCAGCTCTTTGGAAACGCGCGGCGCTTCAAACGCTTTCGCAATGCCCTGCATTTGCGGCCGGACCAACAAAAATGCCCGATAAAACAGCTCCAAAGCAAGCGTTGCTCCGGGTAGCCGTGCAGCGATGGCCAGATAACGCCAACCGGGCAGCGTCGCCCATAACGCCACAAATGCTGCTGCTCCGCTGATGACTTGACCATCCGCGAGCTGCACATGAAAGCGCGCCAGATAATCACTGCGATTGCCGCCAGCGGGTAGAGGGCAACTGGCCAAACTCACATCAGAAAACCTCAGCGACTGCGCAGGATTCAAAGGCTGCAGGCCATGATAAACCGCTATCTCACGGCGACACAATGGGCAAGCGCCGTCGTATAAAACGGTCAGAGGTGCAGGCGAAGTGTTCATTAAAATTGTCATATATATCGATGTTGCCAGAGCCACCTCTAATTTGCCGAAACGCTGGGCAATCACGCCTTGATCGTGCGGGCATGAATAAAATTCACAGCCATCATGCATATTGATCTTGAGTCATTTTCCGCAGTTTATTGTATTAAATGGGATACAATTTCACGATGTTGGACATTATAAAAAGTGCCGCCTTCGATGAATGGTTCATGCGCCTGCGCGATAAAACAGCGAAAACGAGAATACAGATGCGGATCGACCGGGCATCAGACGGCAATCTTGGCGACTGGAAATCGATAGGTGATGGTCTCTCAGAAATGCGCGTGGATGTGGGTCCGGGTTACAGAATCTACTTTCTGCGAGATGGCTTGCGGTTAATCGTTTTGCTCTGTGCAGGAGATAAATCCAGTCAAACGACAGATATTTCTAAAGCCCATGCGCTAGCCCAAGAGTGGCGTAATTCAATGGCTCAGCCAACGAAAGTTCGCAAGGCAAAGTCATCCTAAAAGGAAATGAATCGTGAAAAAAGCACAAACACCCCAAGAGATTGACCTACCCACTGGCTTTAGCCGCTGGGATAGCGCCGAGTATCTAAAAGACGAGGAAAGCATCGCAGCCTATCTGGCCGCTTGCTTTGACGAAGCTGGCGACGATGCCGCCTTTATCGCCAAAGCCTTGGGCAACGTAGCTCGCGCTCGCAGCATGAGCGCTCTTGCGCGAGACACCGGCTTAGGCCGTGAGAGTCTGTACAAAGCTCTCTCAGGTCAAGGCAACCCCAGTTTCGCCACAGTTCTGAAAGTGATGAGAGCAATGGGGTTGAAGATGAGCGTGTCAACAGTTTAAGCAGAAAATACAACTCATTCGCTTAGTGTGACTTTGAAATGTCTGCTCGAGTTTGGCTCTACATTCGGAACTGCTCCTGCATTCGTTCAAGCGGCAATTGGAGCTGCTTAAGAGCACTTACCGTTCGCTGTCCAAATGCCCTTTAGAGTATCGCAGTTAGCTTTTGAAAGTACTGCGCAAAATGTTTTTGCACCTGCGGTGTAAACGCAAGCACCTGTCGCATTTGCTTGGCTCTGGCTGTCTGATGTCAACATAGTATTGAGATACGAAATAGCATCAGCTTCAGTTAATGTCACAGCTTTCAAGTCTTTTGCATCAACTGCATACTCCTCAACATGATTATTCGATGAGTGAACTCTAACCCCGACTATTTCTTTGGGAGGATTTTCCCAAGTAAAGTATCCAGTTATTGGCGAAAGAACCGGATTGCTAATTCCAGCAGGCGCATCCGCAACAAAGTCTAAATCTTGAATTCCATCCTTCGGAAAATCAATATAAAAGCGTGGTTCAAGTCTTGCATTCTTCCAACCTAACGTAGCAACGACTCCTTCGGCTTTTATGCTCCACTGCGGTGGAAATGATTTGAGAATTGAAATGCGTACTTCACTCACGTTCAGAATTTTCGACATATTGATCTCCAAGTTGGTTAGGAAAGGACACTCTTAAATTTGGCAATTACTGTAAATACTTAGGATTGCACAATTAAATTTAATCCACTCTACGAAAAATCGAATCCTCAATACTGGGTAGCCTTTTTATCAATTAATGGCGTCGCATATCGTTGGCATCAAACTTATCCTTTGGCTCAATTTCATGTATAACTTCGTTTAGTTGCAGCCGTGCTAAGTACATCGGTTAAATTCACTCCATGACCAACCGCACCGTTTTCTTCGTGTCTGACGGCACAGGCATCACAGCTGAGACTTTTGGCAATGCCATTCTTGCGCAGTTTGAAATGGAGCCGCGCCATGTGCGGTTGCCGTTTATTGATTCGATGGACAAGGCGCATGCGATTGTTCGGCAGATCAACCATACGGCTGAGCTAGAAGGCAAGCGCCCAATTGTGTTTACCACGCTGGTCAACGATGAAGTGCTGTGGCTGATCAAGACGGAATGCAAGGCGCAGGTGCTGGATATGTTTGGCACGTTTGTACATCCGCTGGAAGAAGAGCTGGGGATTAAATCGAACCATCGCGTGGGGCGGTTTTCTGATATTTCTAAGAGCAAGGTTTATAACGACCGGATTGAAGCGATCAACTACAGCCTAGCGCATGACGATGGGCAAAGCAACCGGGAGCTAGAGATTGCGGATGTGATCCTCGTGGGCGTGAGCCGCAGCGGCAAGACACCGACTTCGCTTTATCTTGCGCTTCAGCATGGCTTGAAAGCGGCCAACTATCCTTTGATTCCGGAAGATTTTGATCGCGGCATGTTGCCACCTGCGCTCAAGGCGCAGAAGAAAAAAATCTTTGGCCTGACGATTGATCCACTGCGCTTGCATGAAGTGCGCAACGAGCGCAGGCCGAATTCTAAATACGCATCGCTAGAGAATTGCCGCATGGAAGTGGCCGAAGCCGAGAGCATGATGCGCCGCGAAGGCATTCGCTGGCTCTCCACCACGACAAAATCGATTGAAGAAATTGCGACAACGATTTTGCAAGAAATCAGCCCGGAGCGGCTGAGTTACTAACACTATCAATACTGTAGCACCCCGCGCATATTCTATGCCGGCTAACCGCCACTTTTGCTCATAAAACTCAATGAATTCTCCTCGCCAACCATTGTGGATGCTCGTTGCAGCGTTTGCCTTCGCGCTCATGGGCGTGTGTGTGAAGTTTGCATCTGAGCATTACAACGCAGTGGAGTTGGTGGCTTATCGCGGTTTGGTGAGCATGGCGCTGACGTTTGCTTGGGCGCATTCGCTGGGTGTCAGCTTGAAAACGCAACGCTTGGGCATGCATGCTTGGCGCGGCATTATCGGTGCGCTTTCTCTGCTGGCTTGGTTTTATGCGCTGCAAAATTTGCCGCTCGCTACTGCCATGACTTTGAACTACATGAGCAGCATTTGGGTGGCTGCCTTTTTGGTAGGCGGTGCGCTAATGTATGGAAAAGCACAAACTCAAGGTGCAAACCAGAGCGCCCTGTTTGCCACCGTGCTCGCGGGCTTTGGCGGTGTCGTGATGGTCTTGCGGCCTGCGTTTGAGGCCAACCAGCTCTGGGCGGGGTTGATCGGCATGTTCAGCGGCATTACGGCCGCGCTGGCGTATTTGCAGGTGACGGCTCTCTCGCGGGCGGGTGAGCCGGAGGCGCGGGTGGTGTTTTATTTTGCTGTCGCCTCAGCAGTGTTTGGCTTGGCAGGCAGCGTGTTTGCAGGATTTTCACCTTGGAGCGCGGAGCATGCGCTGTGGTTGCTGCCCATTGGCCTGCTGGCGTCTGCCGGCCAACTGTGTATGACGCGCGCGTATGCCAGTGGCGCGACGATGCTGGTGGCGAATTTGCAATACAGCGGTATCGTGTTTGCTGCGGTTTTGGGCATGATCGTCTTTGGCGACAAGCTGCCGCTCATCGCATGGGGCGGCATGCTGATCATCATTGCCAGCGGGATTGCCGCGACGATTTTGCGTAACCGTACCATTCCAAATACGCCACCTGAGGAACATTAAGGAGCACGAGCCATGATTTACGACACTTTGATTTCTGTAGCACAGTTGCAAGCTTTGATGCCGGCGACTGGCTCATTTGATTCTAAGAAACTGCACAACTGGGATTGCAGCGGCGATTTGATGAATCCACCTGCTGCGCGAGCTGCTTACGAGCAACAACACATCATAGGTGCAGCTTTCATTGATCTTGATCAAGATTTAAGCGATAAATCCAACGCAACCGACAAGGCCAGCGGTGGCCGCCATCCCCTGCCCTCGCGCGAGAAATTCGCCGCTTGGGTCGGTGCGATGGGCATCACGCCTGAGACGCAAGTGATCGTCTATGACCGCAATGGCTGCAACTATTGTGGCCGTGCTTGGTGGATGCTGCATTGGATGGGGCACGCGAGAGTGGCCGTGCTCGATGGTGGGCTGCAAGCATGGTTAGCCGCTGGTGGCGAAGTGGAAAGTGGTCAAAACGCTGTTTTCCCGGATATTTCAAAGGCTAAATACCCTCTAACCGGCGTATCACCTGCGCTAAGCGCTATCGATTCAGTAGTAAGCGCTTCTCAATCTGGCTCACACACCATCATCGACGCACGCGCCGCAGCCCGATACCGAGGCGAGATGGAGCCCATTGACCCAATTGCCGGCCATATCCCCGGCGCGCTCAATCGCCCGTTTGCAACCAATTTGAACGCGCTAGGTTTCTTCAAAAACCCCGCCGAGCTCAAACTGGAATTCGATGCGCTGCTTGGAGGCAGAGACCCCAGCCGAGTCATCCATCATTGCGGCTCAGGGGTGAGCGCCGTGCCCAATGTGTTGGCCATGAAAATTGCTGGCTACCCGCCGAGCCAGCTATTTGCGGGCAGTTGGAGCGAATGGAGCAACACGCCAGAGCTGGCTGTTGCGCAAGGTTAGCGTCAAAGCCCCGTCGCAGTGACAAAGCAAGCCACTTCAAAAGTGTAGCTGCTGCCTATGGGGAAATTATTGAGCACGATGCCACTGCCTTGAAGCAAGCCAATGTTCACCGCCCCAAGGCTACCGCAGGAGGTCGCGCCCGAGCTGCCCATGCAGGCCACACTTGTGCAGCTCAGGCCGGAAGCTACTGGATCTTTGAAGAGTGAGTTGTTCGCATTCGCAGGCCCTGCGTTGCTTACAGTCACGGTATAGGTGGTGGCCTGCCCGGCTGTGAGGATGTTCACGCCGTTGCTTTTGCTGATCGACACATCCGCGCAAGCGGCCACGAGGTGGCTCACGGTGGCGGTATTGGTTTGAAACACATAGCCTGCGTTGCCTTGCACGCTAGTGCCCTCGGTTAATCCTGCGCCACTGGGACTAAGCGCTGTGGTGTTGATCGAGGCAGTGTTGGTGACGCTTTGCAGGCATTGGCTGCTCGGGCTCATCGTGGCTTGAAGTTGATAGACAAGACTAGCCCCGACTGGCAAATTCACGGTTTGCGCAATCGCGCCTGACCCAGAAGCGGCAGGGCAACTGGTGCCACTGGCCGTACAAGTCCACGCGCCCAAAGTGATGCCAGCAGGCGTAGGGTCTGCAATCGTTACTGTGGTTGCGTCATGTGCTGTGAGTGGTGCGAGCGTGAGGATAGCGGGTGTGACGTTGGCAAAAGTCAGGGTGTAGAGCACCGCGCTGCCCGCTGTGAGCGTGCCGCTAGCGTTGGTAGATTTGGTGGCACGCAAATCAATGTCGTTGTCGATGATGGTGTGCGTCGTTGCAGGGTTAAAAGCGTCGCCGCACGCTGTCACGTTGGCGTTGACGAAATTAGATGCAGCTCCGTTACTAGGCATGGTCAGAAGAATAGTTTCGTTGTTTTCAATCACTACGTCGTTGATGACATTGATCGGTAGGGTGAAGATATTGTTGACCAGAGCATCGCTGTAGTTGCCCGCAGGGACGGTGACTTGCAGGCTCGTGCTGTTGCCACTGATTCCAGTCAGTGCAGTGCTGCCGCTGTAATCGAAATCAGCGCCGAAGCTGGCGCCACCTGCTACAGCAAATGTCAAGCTCAGACCACCAACAGGCACAGTACCGACCACCTTGAATTGGGGCATGCCAGTTGTTGCGCCTTCTACTGCGCTGCTGGTGGCGCTCAAAAAAGCGATGTAGGGTTTGAGCGAGATATTGATGTCATCCAGTAAATTGCCTGATCCGGCGCCGCCCGAGGAGCTGATGCCATCAAAGCCTAAGCGCTGCACGCCAGAAGTGCCGGTGTAGGTGTAGTTGCCGGCATAGCGCGTCCAGCCATTAGCGATACCTGTTGCGCTGGGGCTCGTTGCGCCGCCGCCCGCATTGATCGCGCCTGTGCCTGCCGTCCCTGTGCTGACATCCAGGATCACGACATTGGTAGCCCCGACTTGAAATTGCGCGCGATCCGTGCCGCCGCGCCCACGATGCGCAAAGTTAAAGGCAAACACTTCGCCATTGTTCATACAAATGTTTTGGAACAGCTTGGAGTTTTGGTAAGCATCAAGCTCTGCTAAGACTCTGCCCTGCGCAGGCACGACACCTAAAAAGCTATTGGCCCACAATTCAATTGGCGTGCAGGTATATGGCGTGGTGAGTCCACCTCCGGCCGGGCAACCATTGTTCTGCACAGGATGCGTGGTCTCCCAACCCGGGATTTCTCCTGCATCGACCGATACCCAGTTGGTTGATGTGAAAAATGGATTGAGCGATGCAGAGCGCGTGCCCGTAAAGGGCAATTCAAAGCTGGGGTTCACGATGGAGCGCTGAATTTGGGCATTTGCCATGCCGCAAGCCCATAGAAAAAGCCAGCAGCTCAGTACTCGCAATAAAAAAATGCATCGCCTAGCTTTTAGCATCCACCATCTGCCTCTTGTTCATAGTCGTTTTTTCATAGGCAGTCATATGCACTCTATTTTTCCTAGAAACTCGCAGACTAGTTAATTTCCACTGCCAGCAGTCACTAAAAAGAGGCCTGAGCTGGTGCTCTAATGCGCCAGCCCGCTCACCACGGTCACTAACACAATCCCCACAGCCAGCCAAGCAATTTGTGCAAAAGTCTCTTTCAGCAACAAGCGCTTTTGCAATTGCGGGATCAAATCGGCCAGCGCCACATACACGAAGCTGCCAGAGGCAACCACCAACATATAGGGCAGCATGCTTTCTAGCTGAGCGACGAGCAAATAGCCAGCAACGCCGCCCAGCACCGTCACAGCGCCCGCCATGCACAGCTTCAGCAGCGCTGGGTTAGCGCTTTTCTCGTTGCTGCGCAACACCACTAAATCGCCCATGTGATGCGGCA
The DNA here is from genome assembly GCA_031376455.1 of Variovorax sp. Classification (GTDB taxonomy): domain Bacteria; phylum Pseudomonadota; class Gammaproteobacteria; order Burkholderiales; family Burkholderiaceae_C; genus JANMDU01. The sequence continues at coordinate 8,859 of JANMDU010000064.1, forward strand.
CTTCATGCGCCAACACGGCAAGGCTGGCAACGATGCCGAGCCGGAAATCGGCAATGAACGCAGAGGCAATCAGGATGCCATCGCCAAAGCAATGCACGCTGTCTCCTACTAGAACAGCCCAGCCGCCAGAGCTTTTGGTGTCGTGTGCATGGTGATGCTGATGGTGCGCATGATCGTGCGCTTGTGCATGACCATGACCATGACCATGACCATGACCGTGTTCATGGCCATGGTGATACAACTCAGCTTTATCCAGCAGGAAAAAGAAAATCAAGCTACCCAAAAGCACAGAAAACAAATCCTTCGCATCTGCAGAACTGTTGATTGCCTCCGGCAGCAAATGCATAAAAGCTGTCGCCAGCAGCGCGCCAGCTGCCAGACTCAGCAAATGCTGCGTGTAGCGCGAGAGCACGCCATAAGTAAGCAGCGCTGCAATGAGCACGCTGCCAACGCCTGCAGCGAACGTACCTAGCAAAATAGCAAGTAATATCATGAATTCAATCAATTATAAAAATGATAGCACTCTGCGCAATAAATACGCCGGCTGACTGCTCATTTTGGCTTAAAAAAACATAAAAAAACCGCCCAAACAAGGTTTGAACGGTTTGGGGATGCTTGTGGGAAGCAACCTATTAATTAACAGCTTACACGAGCTGTCAAGCCCCAGCTTGACTTATGTATGCCCTCAGCTTGACTTAAGCCAGCCCCAAGCTTGACTCTCGCTGCCTGTGCCCTATGCCACGCCATTGGCCTTGAACCAATCCACGCAGCGCTTAAAGCCATCCGCCGCTGGTTCGGCACGATAACTAGGACGGTAATCCGCATGGAAGGCATGCGGCGCGCCGTCGTACACGACAAACTCGCTCTTCTTCGCTGCTGCGCTGCCGTCTTTCAAAGCGGCTTTCATCTTGTCCACCGTATCCAGCGGAATACCGGTGTCTGCGCCGCCATACAGCCCGAGGACCGGGCCATGGATGCTGCCCACCAAATCGACCGGATGCTTAGGCTGCAAGTCGCTGGCTTGACCTACCAAACGACCATACCAAGCCACACCGGCTTTCACGCTTTTGCTGTGCGCGGCATACAGCCAAGTGATGCGCCCGCCCCAGCAAAAGCCCGTGATGGCTACTCTGTTGGCATCGCCGCCGTTGGCGCGCGCCCAAGCGACCATGCCATCTAAATCGGTCATCACTTGGCCGTCGGGTACTTTGCTCACCACTTCGCGCATCAGATCAGCCATCGCGTTGTATTTGGTGGGATCGCCTTGGCGGGCAAACAACTCAGGCGCGATCGCCAGATAGCCTGCTTTGGCGAAGCGGCGAGCGGTATCGGCAATGTATTCATGAACACCAAAAATCTCTTGAATCACCAGCACAACGGGCAGATTGGTTTTGCCCGAAGGCCGCGCCACATAAGCCGGCACTTTGAATCCCGCCACATCCACCATCACCTCGCCTGCTGTGAGGCCGTCCGACGAGGTTTTGATGGCAGTTTGCGCCACTGCCGCGCCCGCAGTCGCCGCATAGCCAACGCCAAGCGCCGTCGTTTTGAGCACCGCGCGGCGGCTCGGCGCTTGGCCAGAGGCGCTGTTGAGCAGGGCTGCTGCGTCAGATAAGTTGTCGGTCAAAGTGTTCATGGTGAGCCTTTCGTGGAATAAACTCCAAGTATGGGCTGCGCTGTGCATCTTGCGTGCGCGACAAGCCTGATTAATCTTAGAGGAATACCCCATGCCCACACTCAAAGTTGAAATGCTCGAAGGCCGCACACCCGAACAAAAGACGGCTCTCGTCAAAGCGCTCACGCAAGCCGTGGTCGATTCGCTCGGCGCCAAGCCTGAGAGCGTTGACGTGCTGCTGTTTGATATCCCCCGCCAAAATTGGGCCACAGGCGGCATCCAATGGTCTGAGCGCACTTAGAAGTATTTCAATGACACGCGGACAAAAAACGGGGCGCGGCCCCAACGGCTATTACGTCAAAGGCGAATTTGTTGCTGATGGCAGTGAGCTTGATGTTGAATTAAAAGCTGAATTCGACGGCAGTCGATCTAAGCTCAAAGCCGAGAGCGATGCGCTGCAAAAGCTGGGCATTCAATTGCTTGATTTACCAGAATCAAGATTGAAGAAGCTAGATCTGCCCGAAAAGCTTTTTGATGCCGTCCAAGAAGCCAAGCGCATCAGTAACTTTGAAGGCAAACGCCGCCAGATGCAATACATCGGCAAGCTCATGCGCAAGGTCGATGCGACGCCGATTGAGGCCGCTGTCATCGCCGCCAAAAAAGGCAGCGCCACCGAGACACTCATGCTGCACAAAGCCGAGGTCTGGCGAGATAATTTAATTGCACTCGATGACGCATTCCAGCAATGGCTTCATGAGTTTCCCGAAACTGACGCGCAGCATCTTCGCTCGCTCATTCGCCAAGGGAAAAAGGCGATCGTGCCCGATGCCCATCCTGGTGAAGCGCAGCGCCAAGCCAAGGTGTACCGCGAAATCTTCCAGATCGTGAAAGCTGCTTTGCTCATCCAAGCGGGTGAACCCGACGCTGAAGCAGACGACGAAGATCCAGATCATGCGGGCAATGATTGAGCCATGCGCACTTGTGATTCCGTCAAAATCGGCATTGTTTCCATCAGTGATCGCGCCAGCACGGGCGTGTATGTCGATCAAGGTTTGCCTGCTCTCAAAGATTGGCTCACCAAGGCCTTAAAGAACCCGCTTCATTTTGAAGCGCGCCTGATCCCTGATGAGCAAGCACTGATCAGTCAAACTTTGATAGAGCTGGTTGATGCCGGCTGCTCCCTCATTCTGACCACCGGCGGCACCGGCCCTGCGCTGCGCGATGTGACACCCGAGGCCACGCTGGCCGTGGCGCACAAAGAGATGCCGGGCTTTGGCGAGCAGATGCGCCAGATCTCGTTGAAATTCGTGCCCACGGCAATTTTGTCGCGCCAATGCGCCGTCATTCGTGACAGAAGTCTCATTCTGAATTTGCCCGGTCAGCCGAAAGCCATTGCCGAGACGTTACAAGGCATCAGCAGCGGTGACAATGCAGTCTCTGGTATTTTTGCTGCTGTGCCGTATTGCATCGACTTGATCGGCGGGCCTTATCTAGAAACTGACGATGAAGTCTGCAAGGCCTTTCGGCCTAAATCCGCGATCAGGGTATAAATATCTACCTAGGTGATCGATGTTTGATGTGTTGAGGGTGTGTTTGAAAGTCTTTAATAACTATGTCTAATTCACGTTTAATCCATACACAATCTGCGCTAACTGCTTCTCTTTTGATAGCGTTTGGTATGTCCACCCCCGTGTGGGCAGCGATTGATCGCCCCACTGAGCCCTTCATCAGCTACACCGTCAAAATCGGCGACACGCTCGAAGGCCTCTCGCGCGGTTTGCTGGCCGATCCGAAAAAATGGAATGAATTAGCGCGACTCAACAACCTGAAAAATCCCAATGTGATTCAGCCCGGCTACGTGTTTGATGTGCCGCGCAGCTTGATTAATTTTGCCAACCAACCCAAGTTAGCCACCAGCGGCATGCTTCAAAGCGCCAACGGCAATGTGACGATCAACGGCGTGGCCGCAGTGGCTGGCACTACCGTGCCCGAGGGCGCGCGCGTGCAAACCGCCGCCGGCAGCTCAGCGGTGATCAAAATGTCGGATGGCTCTAGCGTGCAGGTGATGCCACGCAGCTTGGCCGAAGTTGTCACGCAGCATGGCTACGCGATGAAAGATCCGGCCAGCAGCATCTCTACCACATGGTTCTCAGGCGCGATTCGGCTGGTGGAAGGCATGTTGGATATCACAGCTGATAAAACAGCCAAGCGCAAAGAGCCGCTCAATGTCGTCACACCAACTTCTGTGATCGGCGTGCGAGGTACGCAGTTTCGTGTGGCCTACGAAGATCCCGCCTCGGGCACGGCTCGCACGGAAGTGCTGGAAGGTAAAGTACGCGCTGACAATCCTAGGCAAGCTGCTGGCGCGGATGTTGGCGGCGGATTCGGTGTGGCTGTGAAGCCGACTGAGCGCGAGATCAAAGTGGTGGCGCTTTTGCCTGCGTTGCCCGAGGGTGCCTTGCCTGCTCGCGTGGAGCGCGCTCGTGATAGCGCGCAAGCCGCATGGACAGTTGCCGCACTCAACGGTGCGGCGGCTTACCGCGCCGAGCTTGCGCAAGATCCGGCATTCACGCAGGTCGTGTTTGACACGAAATCCGCCAGTCCTGCGATCAATTTGGCCGCTGCGCCGAATGGCAACTATTTCGCGCGTGTACGCGGCATCGATCCATCCGGCATCGAAGGCTACAACGCGGTGCGCCGCATTGAAATTTTTAGCGCCATTGTGCCCGTTTCTCTGATCTGGATTCGAGAGATCAGCTTGGCTGCAACGGCTGATTTCACGCCCGATGGCGTGCTGCTACGCGTCAACACATCCGCTGGCGATACGCCGCGCAATGTGCAAGTACAAACTGCGCTAGATGCCGGCATGAGCCAAGGCCTGCAAACTGTGGCGCTGGATGCCTCTGGCGCAGTGATGCTGCGAGGCCTCAAAGCCAGCGAACGTCGCTATCTGCGCTTTGCTGGCAGCTCGCCTCAAGGCGCAGTGGGAAACAGCCCTGTGTTGCTGCTGGAGCTGCCAGCTGATTGGGGCAGCACAGTGCTTGGGCTCGCGAGCGCTTTGCAGCCCGTGCGCTGATTTTTTGCGCTGATCTTTTCGCGCTGATCTTTTCGCGCTTAATTTGCCACGCTAGTTTTTGACAGCGCCAATGCTGACGCGTGTTTGATCTCGCGTGTTCACCCGAATCGTTTGTTTGCCATCACCCGCTACGCTCCAAGGAAGAGGCAGGTTGTCACTCACCAAGGTGATGATGTGTACCCCAGCAGCCACATACGGAAATTCAAAGCGACCTTGGCTGTCCGTGTCCACGCTGAACCGCCCGTCGAGCATCACCGTAACTTGCGGCACACCCCTCTCACTGGCTTCTTGCTTGCCATTGCCGTTCTCATCTAAGTAAACCACGCCCTGCACGCTGCCCGCTGCTGAGCCCACCGCGCCGCCGATGGGCGCTTGCGCGCTGCCAGCGGCTTGCGTGTAGCGCAGGCTGATGAAAACGCCTTTGTCTTGCGGCCGATTGACGCTTGCGACAGGCGCTGTGAGCGGGCTTTGTACCAAGCTGCCCGATTGCGGATTGCCTTGCACAGCAAACACTGTCGCATTCAAGCTCCATTGCGGCGCGATGCGCCAACTCAATCCCGAATTCAAACTGTATTGCACTTGGCCGCCCGCGCTGCGGCTTTGAACATTACTCGTCAAACTTAAATCAGGCGAAAATTGCCAATCTGCAGAGAGCGCTAAGCCCCAGCCGCGCGCGAGTAGCCCATTGCGTTTCTCACGATCTGCGGAAAGAGAAGTCGATAGCCGAAGCTCTCCCATCGCATTGAAATCATGATCGATTTGCATCCGCACCAATTTGTCGGCGGGCTCACTGCGCGCAAGTTCAACTTGCGCCCGCGTGCTCCCCAAATCATGCGTCCACTGCGAATAGCCGAGCACTGATTCACCATCCGTGTTGTAGCGGCGCAGATTCACGCTGCCGCCAAAACTCAGCAAGGTGCTGTATTGATAGCGCAGCGCTTGCGAGGCGAAAAATCCTGCGGGCGTGTTGCCCTGCACAGGCGAGAGCAGCTCAATATTCGATTCACTGCTCCATTGCCGCGTGCGCCAACTGTGCCGCCAGTAGCCGCCCTGCAAATCATTGGCCACCGGCGCATCCAGCCAGCTCAAATTAGGCTCTAAGTAAAACAAGCCCCAAAGATTCGCATGGCCACGCATATTGAAGCCGCCATCAAGCCAGATGCCGTTCGTGGCAGGCAACGCTTGGCCCGAGCTGGATATTCCGTTTGATGCACTGTGCAACGCATTGAGCTGCAAGCTGTTGGGTTGAGCCGCTGCGCCTTGGTTGCCCTGCCATTGGCGCTGCGCGGCTGCATAAAACGACTGGGCGTTGACGCGAGCCGCGCCAGCATTTGTATTTACATTCACGGCGGGCAGATTTTGTGCCTTTGCAATCGTTGCGCCGTACAACCAGCGGCTCGCATCATTGCCAGCGCCAGTGTTGAGACGATCTTGCATGCTCACATAAGCGTACTGCCCACCCGTCGTTTCAAAGCTGGGCACAGGAAAGCCCGCAAAGTCACCAGATTGGCCAAGCGCCGCATTGATCTGCATTCCTGCTGCTTGCCGCCATTGACTGGACAGCCCAAGCATGCCCGCTGTAGGCAGCCCAATGCGCAAGCTGTTGCGCGCCAGCTCCGGCACAGGCAAATTGATTTGGCCTAATGCGTTATCCAGTTGCCAGCCACCATCGAGAGGCATGCCTTGTTGGCGGATTTGCCATTGCGCGCGTTGGCTACTTTGCTTAGCTTGATTGGCCAATGTGCTGCGGCCTTGCTGCAAGCCTAGGTTGGCAGAAAAGCTACCCCAATACAGGGTATCTATAAAGCCGCTGGCGCGCAGGCTGAGCACCTGCGTTGTGCCGCTCACACCACGGCGATCAAGACTCGTCTCCAACGTGTAGCCGCGCGGCAAGCCTTCTCGGTTGTAGCTTCGCTCAGCAATCTCTTCGGTATCAGGCGACAACGCGCCATCTATCAGCTTATCTTGGTAGGGCAAGGCCGCTGTTTGCGCCCACGACACGACGCCTGCCGACGCTAAAAAAACGCTGAGACTAACCGCACGCTTGAGCATTACTTGGCAAGATCAAACGTCGCTTCAAACGCCTGCGTTTTGCCGCCCCATTCCAAATTTCCTTTGATCGTGATTGGATAAGCAATGAGCGGCAACGGTGCATCTATGGGTGCGTTTGGATCGGGGCTGATCAGAAGCATCACATTGCGTATCTCACCCGGCAAAATCGGCAATGTGTTAGGCGAGAAATCAAGGCGCTGCCCGCGCGCGTCTGTGCCAGTAAGCAGACCTGCTAGCCGGCCATGCGCATCGCCATCGTTCTTTACGCTGAGCATAGGTATGCGATCTTTAGCTTCCAAACCCGCTGTCACAGATTGTCCAACCACATTCAATTTTGCCTTCGTGCCATCCATCCCCGCATAGACGATGACAGCGATACGCCCCGATACCGGAAAGCTCATGCTCCCGGGGCTCACGCGGCTAGTGTCCAAACCCTCAATCATCACGGCGAAGCGGCATTCTTTGGCTGGTGCATCAGCCGGTGGGCTCACCTGAATGCGAAAGCGCACTTTCGCATTGCCAGCAATCGTGAGCTCGCGCCGCTCAATGGCGACCCACGGGCGGCAACTGTTTGGCTGCAATTCGTCAAAAAACTGCACAGCACCTTGGGCGTTAAGCTGCCAATCATTGGTGTAAATCCGAAAACGCCCCGGCTGATTGCTGACTTGCGTGATTTCAATGACTTGTCGCACATCTTGCCCGGGCTTGATCGTTAGCTCGATACGAGGTGGTGTAACCAAGGCAGAAAAGCCCTGCGCCGAAGCTGCGCTCACAGCCAACATAGCATGCATAACAATAAGCCACAACCCAATTTTCTTCATGGCACATCCAATTCAAAATGAAAGCGCAAAGCTTGGCTTGCGTGCAGCGAGCGGCCATCGGTTTGCAAACTGATGCTCAATACGTCTTCAAGCATCGCTTCACTGACTTTGCCCTGCCATACCAGCGCCCTTGAGCCTGAGAGCAATTGGCCATTGATGAACTTGCCTTGCGTTTGCCACTGCACGCTGACCATTGCGCCCGGCTGCGCCGGCAAAGCCATAAAAATGCGTCCAGTCTGCCCGAGATAAGCTTGTGTATTGAGCCGAATTTGAACGCGCGTGCTACCAATGACCTGATGATCACCTTTCGCAGGCGAGATAGAGCGCCACTGCAAGCTGAGCTGCGGCTGCAAGACCTGACTCTGCGAATCGTCGAGCAACACAGTCGCCGCGTGCGATGAGTTGATCATGCAGGTCAGCGCGAAGAGCGCACTGGCAAATAAGCTTTTCATGGCGCTGTTAGGGTGTAAGTGGCAATGCCGTTATATTGGCCTGCCGGTGCCAGAACAGTATTGGCATATTGAAAAGTGTGGCAATTTTCAACATAGCTGTTGGCCGCGAAATTTCTAAGCACCAGCGTACCGCCGCTGGGAAATGTTCCTGCTGGAATATCAGCAGCATTGTTGCCCAAAGCTGTACTCGTCCAGCTGATTTGATTAAAAGCAATGGTGTTTGCGCCGCTGCTTAAAAATGCTGGCGTGCTGACTTGCAACACAGCTGTGGTGGCACTAGCGGCAGGCAGGCGAAAGAAGCCTCCGATATATACCTGTCCTGAGGCTGGAACACACACATTGAAGTTGTCTAAAGGGCTGTTGGCCTGTGTGCTGTTTGATTGCATGGGTTGCGCCTGTCCGCTGCCTAGCGTGTTAGCTGGTACGGTAACAGAAACAAGGTTGACCGTACCGTTGGCTGCATTGGTCGTCGCATTGCCAATCGCCAAATACACTGCACGCGAGCCAGGATTGATGCCCAACACCCAAGAGTGCGAGACGCTGGTGCACAAGCCCATATAAATCAGCATGATTCGCCGCGTTTGACGCATCGAAAGAGGCAAAAGCTTCATCGCAAAATTTCTCCGTCCAAAAATAGCTTGATTTATTATTTTCACACAACGATTAAAAAAGCGCGTCATAGGAAAACCTAAGACGCGCTTTCAAGAGAGCTTTGGAATTACAGTATTGATGCCGTGTATGTAACAACGCCGTCGTACGTTCCAGCTGCAAAAACTGCGGTGTTCGCGTAACTGAATGTCCAATTGGCGCTTTGATTAACAACGCCACTAGTTGCAGCGACGCTAGTTGCTGGAGCGCCAACGACTGGTGCAAGTAACGTGTTGCTACTTGTAGAAGAGAACGCAGTCCATGGAATAGAAACACCTGCTGCAGTTGGGCCTGCAACTAAACTTGCAGCACTGAGGTTAACGTTGCCGCCAGTACTCACTAAGCGAACCGCAACAGAACCAGCACCACCTGTTGCAATTCCAGTTCCACTTGTTACGCCAGCCACTACGGCGCTTGTGCCGATGTCTGCTGCGTTCAGGGTGAAAACTACGTTGTCAACCGGCGTTGTAGCAGTTGCAAAGTCCGTACCGGATCCAACACGAAGAAAAAGCACTTTTGGGATGATCACGCGAAAGTTAAGCTTCGCTGTCGCCGTCAAAGCAGTACCGGCAGCGCCAGTGGTCAATGTTGATTCAGCTTGTGCGGCGAATGCTGCGCCGAAAGCAGCAACAGCGAGGAGGGTTTTGATGAATTTCATGATGTTTCCTTCAGATCGAGCTGCCAGCGAAATGCCGGCGCATGCCTATCTATCGCAATCGATGTGCCAAGTGATTCCTGCCGATTTACGTGAGAAAACACACAAAATTGTTTGCACCACGCAATAGCCGACCTCAAAACATTCCTAATCATTGCAAATTGCAACGATTAGGAATGTTTAAGTTTGCATTTTGCGAAATGTTACGTACACTCATGCCATGTTGAAAACCACGCTTCCATCAACTTTCCCCGGCCTGCGCGTGCTGGTGGTTGAAGACATGGTGGCACTAGCGATTCAATACAAAACACTCGCAGCAAGGCTAGAAGTCGAAGTTGTCACCGTTAACAGCCAAGAATGGGCTTTAAAAAAGGCCAAGGAAGGGCCTTGGCACGCGGCCTTGATCGATTTAAATTTACCCGACGGCAGCGGCTTCACAGTGATTGATGCTCTGCTGCAAAGCCATCCGGCCTGCTCTTGCGTTGTAATCACTGGCGAAGACACGCTGGATAATGCGATGCGAGCTTCTGCCGCCGGTGCTTTTGACTACATTGAAAAACCTGTGGAGGCCGAGCGACTACTGGTGACGCTACGCAATGCATTGCATGCCGCGCAACTCAGCCAAAAAGTCGCTCGACTTGAATCCGCAGCTCCTGCCGTATTTGAACAATTTACGGGGCAGAGCGCTGTGATGCAAACGGTGTATCGCATGATTGAAACCGTCGCACCGAGCAACGCGCCGGTGTGCATCACGGGCGAATCGGGTACTGGCAAAGAGCTGGCCGCGAATGCGATTCATGCCCGCAGCCCGCGCCGTGCGAAAAAACTCGTGCCGATCAATTGCGCGGCGATTCCCGCTGAGTTGATTGAGAGTGAATTGTTTGGCCATGCGAAAGGCGCGTTTACGGGCGCTGTCTCGGATCGCTTAGGTGC
>JANMDU010000070.1:0-25652 GCA_031376455.1 Variovorax sp.
CGGAAAAATCAGTTAGTTTTTTCTGTGGTTTCCGTGTGTTTTTGTGACTTCCGTGTTCCCTCTCCATGCAAACCAATCATCTTCAAAAATTAAGTGAATTGCTTCAAAAACCGCACATCGCCTTCAAAAAACAACCTCAAATCGTTCACGCCATAGCGCAGCATCGCCAGCCGATCAATGCCTGAACCGAAAGCAAAGCCGATGATCTTCTCGGGGTCGAGACCCATATTGCGCACTACTGTCGGATGCACTTGGCCTGATCCAGCGACCTCTAACCAACGGCCAGAGAGCGGGCCCTTGGAGAACTGAATATCAATTTCTGCGCTAGGCTCGGTAAAGGGGAAATAGCTTGGGCGAAAGCGCATGACCAAACTGTCGTCTTCAAAGAAGGTTTTGCAGAAATTGAGGAAGGTAATTTTCAAATCTTTGAAACTCACGTTCTCGCCCAACCACAAGCCTTCGACTTGATGAAACATGGGCGAATGTGTCGCGTCAGAATCGACACGATAGGTACGACCCGGAGCAATCACACGAATCTCAGGGAAGCTGGAACGACAGCCCTCAGCGGACGATTGTGATGTGCCACCCTCAGCGGGCGCTTGTAATTTTTCAGTATGTTTTTTCGCATGCGCCGTCGCGTAGCGAATCTGCATTGGGCTGGTATGCGTGCGCAAGCAATACGGCTGCGCCTCTTCGTCGTTCATATCGACGTAAAACGTATCCTGCATCGAGCGCGCAGGATGGTTGGGTGGATTGTTCAGCGCAGTGAAGTTGAACCAATCGTTTTCAATCTCTGGGCCATCAGCCACATCAAAACCCATAGAGCCGAAAATTTGCTCGATGCGATCCCAAGCTTGTGTGATCGGATGCAGGCCGCCCTGCCCGCGCTGGCGGCCAGGCAAGCTCACGTCGAGCGCTTCTGCTTTGAGCTGAATATCAAGTTCTGCATCGGCCAGCGCTTGGCGGCGCGACATCAAAGCGCCTTCCACAGCTTGTTTGGCCACATTGATCGCTGCGCCGCGTGTCTTTTTCTCTTCCACGGAAAGCGCAGCCATCCCCTTCATCAGCTCTGTGAGCTGGCCTTGCTTGCCCAGAAACTGCGCTTTGGCGTTTTCTAGCTCCGCAGGCGTGGCAGCAGCGGCAAATGCAGCTTGCGCATTCGATTGAATAGTATCGAGATCGCTCATAAATACAATTTCTCCAATCCGTTCGCCCTGAGCCTGTCGAAGGATCCGGCTTGAGGCTTCGATAAGCTCAGCCCGAACGGGGGTAGTTGATACCATTTCAAAACAAGAAAGGGCTAGTGCCGAAATGCGGCTCTAGCCCTTGATTTTATTGCAGCAAATGCTACTAATTTCGTAGCATTCTAGCAAAGTGAATTAAGCTGCGAGCTTAGCTTTGACTTGATTCACGATGCTGGCAAAACCTGCTGCGTCATGGACTGCCAAGTCAGCGAGGACTTTGCGGTCGATAGCAATGCCACTCTTGCGGATGCCATTGGCAAATTGGCTGTAGGTCATACCGAGGCCGCGCACTGCTGCGTTGATACGCGCAATCCACAACTGGCGGAACACGCGCTTTTTGGTGCGGCGATCACGGTAGGCATACTGGCCTGCCTTCATCACCGCTTCTTTTGCGATGCGGAAGACGTTACCACGGCGACCGCGGAAGCCCTTGGCGAGCTTTAGAACTTTTTTGTGACGGGCACGGGCCGTAACACCACGTTTAACGCGAGGCATATTATTTCTCCTTTAAACGTGATTAACAGACACCCATGCCGGGCAACATTTGTTTGACGTGACCCATATTGGTCTCGTGAACAGCTGTTGGGCCGCGCAGATGGCGTTTGTTTTTGGTGGTTTTCTTGGTCAGGATGTGGCGTTTAAACGCTTGGCCGCGCTTAACCGTACCACCTGGGCGAACGCGAAAACGTTTTTTCGCGCTGCTCTTGGTCTTCATTTTGGGCATGATTGCTCCGAGATTTCAGTTTTATAACCTTCGAGGCGTATTTGTTTCCGCTCTTTTCGAGCTTTAACAAATCCTTGTATGGCCTGCGTCAGTCTTGTTTCTTGACAAAATCTCAATACGCAGTGCGTATGAAATTTGTGCCAAGCCTTTGATTTTACTCGATATTTAGCGCTTTTGGCAATGAGCGCCATGCAAATTTGCTCTACTCTAAACCCAATTCTTGGATTTTCCGGGTGATCGTGTTGCGACCAATGCCCAGCTTGACGGCGGCTTCAATTCGGCGACCTCGGGTTGTGGACAGCGCAGCTTGAATCAAACGGCGCTCGAAGCGGCGGGTTAGCTCATCCCAAGTTGTGCCCTCTTGTTTGGCGAGAAGTTGCATCGCTTCAAGTTCCAGGGCGCTTTCCCAATCGACGGCGTGCAAAGTCGCAGCTCCTAAAGCTGATGGTGCAGAAGACTCTGAGCTGTGCGTTGCGGCATGTTCTGACGGCTTTTCAGACGAAAAATCAATCACGACCGGCGTAGAATTTGCGCGGACTGCTATTGAATTGATAGCTTTTGTTGCAACAACCGGATGATCTGATAAAACGTCATTCAAGGCACTGTCCAACACCTCAGGCGGCAAATCTTTCACATCAATCGTCTGCGCCGGTGCCATCACCGTGAGCCAATGGCACATGTTCTCTAACTGGCGCACATTGCCAGGAAAATCAAATTCACTTACTTTAGCGAGTGCTTTGGCTGAGATGCGCTTGGGCTCAGCGCCAAGCTGCTTGGCGCTGACTTGAAGGAAATGCTTGACCAAATCCGAGATGTCTTCGCGTCGCTCGCGCAAGGCTGGCAAGCGCAGGCGGATCACATTCAGGCGGTGAAACAGATCTTCCCGAAAGCTGCCGTCTTTGACACGTTGCTCTAAATGCTGGTGTGTGGCGGCGATCACACGCACATTGGATTTGACGGGGCTGTGGCCGCCGACGCGATAAAAGTGTCCGTCACTCAAGACCCGCAGCAGACGCGTTTGCAAATCGAAGGGCATATCGCCAATTTCATCCAGAAAGAGCGTTCCGCCATCGGCTTGTTCGAAGCGGCCACGTCGCATGGTTTGTGCGCCGGTGAATGCGCCTCTCTCATGACCAAAAAGCTCAGATTCGAGCAAGTCTTTCGGGATGGCGGCCGTGTTTATCGCAATAAACGAAGCTTGCGCACGCGGCGAATGTTTATGAAGCGCGCGGGCTACGAGCTCTTTGCCTGAACCGGATTCGCCTGTGATCAGCACGGTGACGTTGCTTTGGCTGAGTTTGCCAATGGCGCGAAACACATCTTGCATCGCGGGCGCTTGGCCCAGCATCTCTTGCGCCGAGCCTTGTTTGGAGGCATCGAGCACCACTTCCTCACGCTGGCTTTCATCGACCGCACGGCGAATCAACTCAACCGCTTTTGACACATCAAAGGGCTTGGGTAAATACTCAAAAGCCCCCTTTTGAAACGCACTCACCGCGCTGTCTAAATCAGAGAACGCCGTCATTATGATGATTGGCAAGCTTGGCGCAAGCTCTTTGATCTTGGCGATCAAATCCAGCCCGGAACCGCCCGGCATACGAATATCACTGACCAGCACCTGAGGTAGCGACTCTTCAGAATCCTCGGCGCAGGCCTCTTTCAATGCGGCGAGCACATCGCGCGGGTTGGTGAAGCTGCGCGTGGGCAAATCTTCGCGTGCCAAGGCCTTTTCCAACACAAAGCGGATCGATTGATCGTCGTCAACAATCCAAATGGGTTTCATGCGCTGTGGGCTTTCAAATCTTCAAATATTCAGGGCAACGGAATCATTAGGGTGAATACCGTTCTTCCGGGCTGGCTGTCTACCTCAATCAAGCCTTCGTGCTGTTGCACAAAAGTTTGAGCGAGGGTGAGCCCCAGACCTGAGCCACCTTCTCTGCCGCTCACCAGCGGGTAAAAGATGCGATCTTTGATCTCGGGCGGGATGCCAGGCCCGTTGTCTTCAATATGCAATTCCAGTGCCAACCTGTGGCGGCGCTTGCTAGTTGTGATTTGGCGCGCAATGCGGGTTTTGAAGACGATTCGCGCATCACCGGCCTCCATGCGATCAGGCAAGACCTGCGCTGCATTACGGGCGATGTTGAGCACAGTTTGAATCAGTTGCTCTTTATCGCCCCGAAAATCGGGAATCGAGATGTCGTAATCGCGAATGACTTTGAGGCCTCGCGGAAACTCCGCCACGATCAGCGTGCGCACCCGCTCGCACACTTCGTGGATATTCACATCACCAATCTCGCGCGCCTTGCGATGTGGCTCCAGCAAGCGATCCACAAGCGTCTGCAAGCGATCCGCTTCGTGGATGATGACTTGCGTGTATTCGGTGAGGCTTTTAGCCTTTTCGGTGCCTTCGAGCTCCATTTGCAACAGTTGCGCTGAGCCTCTGATGCCGCCCAATGGATTTTTGATCTCGTGCGCGAGATTGCGAATCAGTTCTTTATTGGCCAACGCTTGGGTGGCGTTGCGCTCTTCTCGGTCTTGCTTGGCCTGTTGCTCTTGGGGCAGCATCTCAACGATGACTTCTTGCGTGTTCTCCGTTTGCGTGATGATCACATGCACTGGAATCGGCTCGGAGGCGAGAGCCGCGCCCGTGTGGCTGTGTTTGGGCAAGAGCAGCGCGTCGTAGCGCAGCGAGGCAAACGCGTTGGCAGCAACGCCATTCAGGGCAGAAATCAGCTCGTGCGGCTGGGCAAAATCTTGCGCCAAATCACTGCCTTCAATGGCGCGGCGAGACGCACTTAATGCATCTTCCAAAGCGGCATTGGCATAAATGACCCGACATCTCGAATCCACCACCGCCACGAGGCTGGAGAGCAGATCAAAGGCTTGAAAACGAATTCGCGGCATGGGGCGCTGGTGCGATGGAAAATAGAAAAAAGGGGCTACGCGAGCCCCTCTATGGTAAGCGCCCGGCGGCTTATCGCGTGGCCTGCGTGCGGCCTATTTCTCGCTTGATGCCAGCAATATCGCTGTCGTTGCGGGCAATCTGGGCCTTCATTTCGGCCACGCGCTCCAGATAGAGCTGGTTGTTGCGCATCTCGGTACCACGTCTCTCAGGCTCGCCATTGTTGTATTCCTTGAGCAGCTCGGCTTGCTTGGCCTCGACTTTTTTCAACTCCGATTCGAGAATGGCACGCGCGTCAGAATCACGGCTGCGTTGCTCTGCGGTATCGATGCGGCTTGGAGCAGGCGCGGCGCTGCCGGCTTGCGGCGCATTGGCGACGCGAACATCGGTTGGCGCGCTAGGTGTTCGTGGCTTGGGCGCGGTCACGATGGTTAAGTTGCCGCCTTCGACCAGTTTGCAACCTTGCTGAGCTGCCGTGGTCGCGTTGTTGGTGTATTCGTTGCCAGCGCAGCGGTAAATACGCTCTTGCGCTACAGCGCTCATCGCACTCAGTAAACCAAGCGCAGCCACTACAAAAACAGGAGCACTCTGCGCAGATTGGATGCCGGCTACCGGCTGATTTCGTATAAAAAAGTTCATGTCACCGCCTCAATCACATTTTGAGCTAGACGTTGCAGTATGAAGCAATTTCTCAAATATCGCAAATAACTTGTTGTCACGTAAGGATTTATTCATAAAAAAAGGACGGCTAACCGTCCTTTTTTAGTCACACTGGCATGAATTACAGTGAATAGTACATGTCAAACTCAATCGGATGCGTCGTCATGCGGAAACGCGTGACTTCTTGCATTTTGAGCTCAATGTAAGCGTCGATCATGCTGTCGGAGAACACGCCGCCTTTGGTCAAGAAGCCGCGGCCTTTGTCCAAATAATCGAGCGCTTGATCCAAGCTGTGGCAGACGGTGGGCACTTTTGCATCTTCCTCAGGCGGCAGATGGTAGAGATCCTTCGTGGCGGCTTCGCCAGGATGGATTTTGTTTTCCACGCCATCCAAGCCAGCCATCAACAAGGCCGCAAAGCCGAGATAAGGGTTCATCAGCGGATCGGGGAAACGTGCTTCGATGCGGCGAGCTTTATCAGAGGCCACATGAGGAATGCGGATCGAGGCTGAGCGATTGCGTGAGCTGTACGCCAATTTCACAGGCGCTTCAAAGCCAGGCACCAAGCGCTTGTAGCTGTTCGTGCCGGGGTTGGTGATCGCATTCAGAGCGCGAGCATGCTTGATGATGCCGCCAATGTAGTACAGCGCGAAATCAGACAGGCCTGCATAGCCATTGCCAGCAAACAAGTTCTTGCCATCTTTCCACACCGATTGGTGAACGTGCATGCCAGAGCCGTTGTCGCCAACGAGAGGCTTGGGCATGAAAGTTGCGGTTTTGCCGTAAGCATTGGCCACGTTCCACACCACGTATTTCATCAGCTGCGTCCAGTCAGCGCGCTGCACTAGCGTGCTAAAACGTGTGCCGATCTCGTTTTGGCCAGCGCCGGCGACTTCGTGGTGAAACACTTCCACAGGGATGCCCACAGATTCAAGAATCAGCGACATTTCAGCGCGCATATCTTGCGTGCTGTCAACGGGAGGCACAGGGAAATAACCGCCTTTAACCGTAGGACGGTGGCCTTTGTTGCCGCCTTCGATTTTCTTGCCGGTGTTCCATGGCGCTTCGTATTCATCAACTTTCACGAACGAGCCGCTCATGTCGGAGCCCCAACGGACATCGTCAAAGATGAAGAATTCTGGCTCGGGGCCGAAGTAGGCGGTGTCGCCCATGCCGGAGGCTTTGAGGTACGCTTCTGCGCGCTTGGCAATCGAACGTGGATCACGGTCGTAAGCCTTGCCATCACCCGGCTCAAGTACATCGCAACTCAAAATCATCGTCGTCTCTTCAAAAAACGGGTCGATGTTGGCGGTGTTTGGGTCAGGCATCAACAACATGTCGGAGGCTTCAATGCCCTTCCAACCCGCAATAGACGAACCGTCAAATGCGTGGCCTTCTTTGAATTTGCCTTCGTCAAAGTGAGAGACGGGCACGGTCACGTGCTGTTCTTTGCCTTTGGTATCGGTGAAACGGAAATCAACGAATTTCACTTCGTTTTCTTTCACCATCTTAAGTACGTCTGCGACGGTCTTGGCCATCAAATGCTCCTGGTTGGTTGGATGAAAAAACTTCGAGACTTTGCTCTTGGCTTGTTTTGTATGCAGTTTTTGTGCCACTAAACAGTGCCAAGTTAGCTTAGCGCGAAACCTCTGATTGTGCGCGATTTTTGAGTGAACTGTGCTTCAGATTACGCGGCTAATGGGGAACTGAATGCACTGTCACGGTGCAACGCACTCATTTTGTGCAATTACTCCTTCGCTGCATAATGGTGCGAGTGGATGTGCTTTGCCAATCACTATAAATTTAGTAGCGCTTTGCGCATATCCTGTGCCGGCAATCAGCCAAAAAGCATTATAAATGCTGGGGATCTCAAGCAAACCCACAGATGCACGACAATTACAGCACCAACGGCTTGACACAACATCATGAAAACAACCGCATCACTTGCGCAGCGAACACCCATGCGCTTTACCGCCCTACTCCTCAGTGCTGTTTTAGTGCTGGCTGGCTGCACACAAGAGCAGCAAAACAAAATTCAGCGTGACATCCAGAACTGGACGGGCACCAACGGCGTTTTAGAAATCTATGCTGGCGACAAACTCGTGCGCCGCTTCGTCAAGATCGACAAACTCTCTACAGCCATGGGCACTGACGACAATAAGCCACGCCCTTATCGTTTTGGCTACGGCGTGCTCGATGAAAATCTCAACATGATCGCCGACCCGGGCGAAAAGCGTGTGTATTTCGAGATCAGCGATTACGCCTCGAATTACGTGTTTTTTGAAAATCCACGTTAATTTTTTTGCGCTCGGTTTTCTAGAGCTGGAGCTCCCAAGTCTCGCTGATCAAATCTTCTTTGCCGAAGCCCTTATACGGCTCGCTTTTGATTAGCATGAAGCCTCGTTTTTCATAGATGCTTCGAGCGGCAGTGAGGCAGGAATTCGTCCAGAGCACCATTTTTTGATAGTCCTTGGATCGGGCAAAGGCTATAGCTTCGTCCGTTAAGCGTGCGCCAAGATGCAAGCCTCGTGCCTCGGGCGTGAGGATCAGCATGCGCAGTTTGGCGGTTTGATCATCTACTTTAACGACGAATACGCTGCCCACGCGCTGACCATCTCGTTCAGCAATCCAGCAACGCTCGTATTCAGGTTGAAAATCGCGCTCGAAATCACCACAAATGCCTGACACCAGCGTTTCAAACTCTGCATTCCAGCCGTATTCCTGCGCGTAAATCTTGCCGTGTTGCTGAGTCACCCAACGAAGATCGTCAGGTAGCTCGCCCGGCGTGGGCTCGCGTAAAACGATGGAAGTGTTCATTTCAAATCACGCCAAACATGCCCAGCAACGCTCCCGCGCCCAAAATGAGGAGTAAGTGAATTTTGGTTTTCCAAGCAAGCAACAAGGCGGCGGCTGTGAAAAGCCAAAGGGGCAAGTAGCGAGCTGAGTCGCTATGCGCAGAGGCCAACAACCAAGATGTGGCGAGCAAAAGCGCAATCGAGATCGGCGCAAGAGATGCCTTGCTGGCACGAGCTACTCTGTGCTGTGCGTTGTTTTGCAGCCAGCGCGTGGCTGCAAAAGTGAGCGTGCTGCTGGGCACCATGATGCCGATGAAGGTGGCGAGCAAGCCGGCTGTGGCGGCAAGATGCGTGCCGCCGAGTTGCAAGCCAATTTGCCAGCCCAGCAGCGGGATAAAGAGCACATTGGGCCCCGGCGCGGCTTGCGCAATGGCAATGCAGCTTGCAAACTGCGCCTCGCTGAGCCAGCCTTGCTCGCCCACCGCATAGCGCTGCATATCAGGTACGGTGGTGATCGCGCCACCGACGGCAAGCAGTGAGAGCAGCACAAAATGCGTAAACAGTGAAAACCAAATCTCCCAAGTCATCTTGCGCCCTCTTCTCCAGCGGCATCTTTTCTGCGGATGATCCACACAGCGTAGGCGAACGCAGGCGCGCCGAGGCCGATCACCACATACACCAGCGGCCAGCGCAGCAGACCCACCGCTATAAAAGTCATAGCAATTAGCGCAGTACATACGCCGGTTCCCATCTCATTTCGCTTTAAACCTGAGAGCATTTTGAGCGAGACGGCGCCAATCAAGCCAGCCGCCGCCGCACCCATACCGCGCACCGCCCCTGCTACTTCGGGCAGATAGACATATTGGTTGTACAGCGTCGCTAGCAGCAACACGATAACTAGGGGGGGGAGCAAAATGCCGGCCAGCGCCGCGAGCGCGCCCCTCCAGCCGAAATAGCGGTTGCCCAGAATGATGCAAAGATTAACCACATTGCCACCCGGCAGAATTTGCGAGACCGCCCAATCCTCGGCAAACTCTTTGTTGGAGAGCCAGCGCCTTTTCTCCACCATTTCCCGTTGAATGATCGTGAGCACGCCGCCAAAGCCTTGCAACGCGATGCTGGAGAAAGTCAGGAAAAGTTCGGTTTTTGTATGTGGCCGTTGCGCAGGTGGTTCGTCGATCAGTTCGCTCATGGTCTGATTATCAGCGAGCTTCACCAAGCGTCTATGCGGCGACTCCACAAAGCCCAGTTTGGGTTCAATGGAACAAAAAGAGGCCACAGTGCGGTCATCCCTCTCTTGGTCAGAACGCTCAAATAGTGTAGATTAACTAACAATCAATCAACTAAGTATCGCCTCTCTCTAAATTTATGCTGTCTGTCGTCGCGCAACGCTTAGTACGCTTTTTAAGCAAGGCTCATCAGTCTCTGCGATTGAGCGCGTGGGTGGGTGTTGCGTTGTGGTTTGCTCTCTGTGCAGGGGCTGCCAACGCAAATCAGCCTTCAGCGGTTTTCATTTCTGATGACCAGCAAGGTCAGATCAAAGCGCAAGCCTATTTTTGGCATGAGAAACCTGGAAAAGCCACGATCGAGCAAGTGGCTTCCGGCAATGCGGCCATAAATTTCGCACCTTTGGCGAAAGAAACCATGTTTGATTTCCAGCCGCAAGATCGCGTTTGGATTCGATTAGATCTGGAGCGTAAAAGCGCCAGCTTGGAGCATGTGATGCTGTGGCTGCCGCTGCCACTGATTGACTCCGTCACTTTTTACCGGCCAACCGCTGATGGCAAATGGAAAGCTTTGCAGGCGGGTGATCGCATCGCGGTCGCTGATTGGCCTGAGCCGGGGCGCTACCCACGCTTTCATGCCGAACCGGGTTTGGGTAAGTCCAGTTACTTTCTGCAGATTCAAGGCAGCACGCAGTTAAGCATCCCGTTGCACATCGGCAGTGATGTATCAGCGCAAGCGGCAGACCGGCATGGTTATTTAGCGATGGGTGCGGTTGTTGGTGTGATGCTCACCCTTGTTTTGCTGTGTATGGTGACGGCCTATACCTACCTTGATCGCCTGTATTTTCTGTACGGCCTGTACATGATGGTGATGGTTTTTGCATTGGGTGCATATACAGGTTTAGCGGCCTATTTGGTCTGGGATCGCAGCCCTGTATGGGCAGACGCTGCCCAAGGAGTCCTTGCGATGCTTTCTGCGGGTGGCGCGCTTTATTTTGTAGAGGCGATGCTGGCGGGGCGACTGTTTGCGCGGCGAAATTCTTTGGTGTTACTTGTGCTGGGTGGCTGTAGTGTGCCGCTGGCGATGTTGTATTACCTCGTGCCGCGATCAGTAGGGGTGATTATTTTGGGCGTGTATATGCTCAGCGTCGGTCTATTAGGGCTTAGCTTGGCTTTGCGCGCTTGGCGCAACGGCGATCCTGTGGGGAAATGGGTGTTTGCCGCCTACACACCTTTGGTGCTTGCCGTGTTGATGGCGATTGCGCGCGCGTATGGTTGGCTCGGGGTTTCTTGGCTGGTGCAGTACGGTGTCGTTGTCGCGCTTTTGATTGAAGCGCCGATGATGATGGCGGCTTTGAATGTGCGTTCGCGCGAGCGCCATGAGATCAGCATGCGTGAGCATGCGATGCCAACGCAAGATGCGTTGACGGGTTTGCTCAAGGAGCAAATTTTTGATGATCGCATGCGTCAAACGGTGGCGCGCGCTCAAAAGCGCAAAGAAGATGCGGCGATTGTGCTGATTTCTTTGGTGAATTACGATGTGATTGCTCAGACGTATGGCCTGCCGATTGCTGAGCAGAGCGTGTTGCGCGTCGTCATCAAGCTGCGCAAGTTGCTACGCGATGTGGATACTGTCGCGCGCGTGGGCACATCGCAGTTCGGCTTGATCTTAGAAAACGTATCGCATCGCAGCCACATCACAGAGATTGGTGCGCGCCTGATCGCGCAAGGCTTGATGCCTTTGCCCGGTCTGGTGCCAGAGGTGACTTTGCAATTTCATATCGCAGCTGCGGTAATGAGTGAGCTGCCGGGTGCGCGTGCTGATCTGAAAGGCGATTTACTCGCCTTGCTCGGCACGATGACACGGCGCACACGCAGACCCATTCGATTTTTAGAAGCCTTCACAACCAGTGACTCCCCCTTGGCTGCCATGCCAAATCATCCCGCTCAAGTCTTTCAGGCGGCATCCTCTTTGCCTTTAGAGACAGGAGTCAAGCGCGCATGGATAGATTCCTCGATCCATAGCGATAGCACTCGGCCGAGCTTGAGTGCGATGAATGGCCGCATCGGTGATGGATAACCCTGATAAAACTTACAATAGCTAGGTATGACTGCCAAAGCGTTGAAGCCTCCTGCCATTTTTAGCGATGTATCGCTCTTCCCCCGCGATGCCAAGCCACTGGCGAGCTATCGTAAGTATTGGGCGCAGCGTTTTGGTGTGGCCAAATTTTTACCGACCTCTCGCGAAGAGATGGAGGCGCTTGGCTGGGACAGCTGCGACATCATCCTCGTCACCGGCGATGCCTATGTCGATCACCCCAGCTTTGGTATGGCTGTGATTGGGCGCATGCTGGAAAACCAAGGCTTTCGCGTTGGCATCATCGCGCAGCCCGAATGGCAAAGCGTCGCACCTTTCAAGGCTTTGGGCAAACCGAATCTTTTCTTCGGCGTCACAGCGGGCAACATGGATTCCATGATCAACCGCTATACCGCTGATCGCAAAATCCGCTCTGACGACGCCTACACGCCCGGCGGCAAAGGTGGCAAGCGACCGGATCGCTCATCCACCGTGTATTCGCAGCGCTGCCAAGAAGCGTATCCCGGCGTGCCCATCGTGCTTGGCGGCATCGAAGGCAGCTTGCGCCGCATCGCGCATTACGATTATTGGCAAGACAAAGTGCGCCGATCTGTGTTGCTCGACAGCAAAGCTGACATCTTGCTCTACGGTAATGCCGAACGCGCAATTGTAGAAATTGCGCATCGCTTGGGGCGCAAAGAAAAGATCGAAGACATCACTGATGTGCGCGGCACAGCCTTCGTGCGCCGTAGCTCCATTGAAGGTTGGTTTGAGGTCGATTCCACCAGCGTGGATGAGCCCGGGCGCGTGGATCAACACGTCAATCCGTACATGATGAGCTCGGATTTGGCGAAAAGCCAAGGCGG
Source organism: Variovorax sp. (assembly GCA_031376455.1). Classification (GTDB taxonomy): domain Bacteria; phylum Pseudomonadota; class Gammaproteobacteria; order Burkholderiales; family Burkholderiaceae_C; genus JANMDU01. Next base: position 12,494 of record JANMDU010000070.1, read on the forward strand.
CAGCTGCGTGCAGGATGGCAGCGAGAATACTATCAATTTAGTAGCACCTCACGCATATTCTGCGCCGGCTAACCTGCTAAAAAGCTTAAAAACTGCTATCTCCGTTCGCACTGAGCCCTCAGGCGCTGCTCAGGACAGGCCTGTCGAAGCCTTAGGCAATAAAATCCAGCCACTCACCTTTGTGCCCAATCCCGCACTGCAAAACGCCGTGCTGCGCAAAAACGGCATCGCACAATCCCCGCGCGACAAAACCGTCGTGCGCCTACCCAGCTATGAGGCTGTGAAAGACGATCCTGTGCTTTATGCACACGCCAACCGCGTGCTGCATCTGGAGACCAATCCCGGAAACGCGCGCGCTCTTGTGCAGCAACACGGCAGCGGCACTACATCGCAAGATGTCTGGGTCACAGCGCCGCCGATTCCGCTGACCACCGCCGAGATGGATTTGGTCTTCGACCTGCCCTATGCGCGCAGCCCGCATCCAAGCTACGCAGATGCCAACGTCAAACACGACGGTGAGACAAAAATCCCCGCGTGGGAAATGATCCGCTTTTCTGTCAACATCATGCGCGGCTGCTTTGGCGGCTGCACTTTTTGCTCGATCACCGAACACGAAGGCCGCATCATCCAAAGCCGCAGTGAAGAAAGTATTCTTCGCGAAGTCGAGACGATGCGCACCGTGCCCGGCTTCACAGGGATCGTGAGCGATCTCGGCGGGCCCACAGCCAACATGTATCGCATTGGTTGCAAGAGCCCCGCGATTGAGGCGGCCTGCCGCAAGCCCAGCTGCGTCTACCCCGGCATCTGCTCCAATCTCAACACCGATCACAGCAGCCTGATCCAGCTTTACCGCAAAGGCCGCGCGCTCCCGGGCGTTAAGAAAATCTTGATCGGCTCAGGCGTGCGCTACGACCTCGCCGTTGAGAGCCCAGAGTACGTCAAAGAACTCGTCACACACCACGTTGGCGGCTATCTCAAAATCGCGCCCGAACACACCGAAGGCGGCCCGCTCTCCAAAATGATGAAGCCCGGCATGGGCACGTATGACAAGTTCAAAGCGCTCTTCGACAAGTACAGCGAAGAAGCCGGAAAAAAGCAATACCTCATCCCCTACTTCATCGCCGCTCACCCCGGCACGCGCGATGAAGACATGATGAATCTTGCCGTGTGGCTGAAGAAAAACGGCTTTCGCGCCGATCAAGTGCAGACCTTTTATCCATCACCCATGGCTACTGCCACAGCCATGTATCACAGCGCTAAAAACCCCTTGCGCAAGATCAGCCGCGACAGCGAATCCGTCGACATCGTCAAAGGCGACAAACGCCGCCGCCTCCACAAAGCCTTCCTGCGTTATCACGATGCCAATAATTGGCCGCTCCTGCGCGAAGCTTTAAAAGCGATGGGCCGAGCAGATCTGATTGGCAACGGCAAACATCATTTGATCCCGACGTTTCAGCCCGTAACTGATGGCACGTATGTCAGTGCAAGAAAGAAAAACTCGTTCACGCCGGGGCAGAAAACCAAGGGACGCACTTCAACGGGAGTTGCGCAACCGAAAGCGGGGACGATGTTGACGCAGCATACGGGTTTGCCGCCAAGGCGCGCGAAGTAGCCGAAATGGCGATCAAGCTGCCTCCCAGGGATTGATCACTTTCAATCCTGCTGCCACAAAAGGCAAAGTATCTCGAGTAGCCACTTGAAAACCACGCTTTAAAGCGATCGCGGCAATTTGCCCGTCACCAGGGCTGATGCTGATGCCGTCGCGTTTGGCTTGGGCCATCAATTTAGCAAGCATGCCGGCCTCCTCTTCACCAAAAGAAAGCACTCGTTTGGCGAAAAGATCCGTTCGCAATTCATGCAAAGTTTGCTGCAAGCCGTCTTTTCTCTTGCTCGCAGGCATGAGCTCTAGGCCAAAAAGTAGCTCAAACCAATTCACGCTGGTCAAATATAGGTTTTCAAGCGCTTGTGCATTCATCCATTTGCGCACGCCCACATGCGGCTCTGGTTTCATCAATTCTGAGATGACATTGGTATCAATAACGATCATGTTTGGTCCGCGCTTTAATCAGTCAAAAACAGCTGGTTCAAGTTGACCAGTTCTTGGCTGTAAATCAAGCTCAAAGCCACCATGCTTCATCGCCAACTTATGGATAGCGTCGCCTAGCTTTAACCTTTCTTGCGCTGGCTGCACCGCCGCCTCCAAGATATAGCGGATCTCAGCCTCAGTGCTTCGACCTGAGTTGGCTGCCCTCAAGCGGAGGGCACGGTGGGTGGATTCGGAAATATTTCGGACGGTAACTGCTGGCATGGTGTGCTCCTTAGAAAGCAGGCTTGTTTGATCGCAATGATATCATTTTTAATCTTTGATATCAAATTCTTAGGGAAATGAGCCAAAGTACGCAAACGCTGTAGACGTTACCCTGATGCTCAGTTCAATACCGTTTCAATCAATCGGTTTAGCCTAGCGAGCTGACTGAAATCCTCAACCAACGACACAAGCAACTTCGGCGAGGTGAATTGCGCAGCAGAGATGTTCTTTTTCACCAAAAAACTCTTCAGCATTAACCAATCCACATCGGGATGGCTGGCGTCGTAGCCACGCGGCACACGAGCGGCAACTTGATCCCGCGAAAAGTTTGTTTTGAAGCGTATCTTGAATGCGGCATCCGAAAAAAGTGCATGAAACGCACTGGCATCATCAGCAATCGCCATGCGCATTTTTTTAAGTTGCGGGCTCGAAGGCATAAACAAGCCGCCAGCCACCACCACGCCCATATAAGGCTGGATGTTGGGCAAGATGCCAAAAAACAAATGCGGATTGCGCTCAAAGCGAGACGCAGATGGGATCGATGCCGAGATCGACAACCAATCTTTGTAGCACGGCATGCCGTCAACGATCTTATTCGCCGTTTTTTTAATCCGCCCGATACCTTGGGTTGGAAAGTGATAGTCGGGAAGTAACGGCTGTAACTCGGCTTTCAAGCCGACAGCAAGATCGATAAACGGCTTCTTGACAAGCTTGTCGTAGTCATCAGCATGCGCATCAAGCCAATGCGGATCAGTTTTTTGGCCGGCCTCGGTCAAAAAGGGAATGGTTTCGTTTGAAAAATGGCTTGTCATAATTTGTAGCAATCAAGTAAATGCCTTGGAGATCTTTAAGCAAGGCGGTTCAGCGAAGGGTTTAAAAAACTTGTCGAACAGGCTGTTGATTTGAGGATAATTTTGTGAAAATGCATCGCGCTTTACAAAATAGGCCTCTGCGGCTACGGCAAAGAATTCTTCAAGGGATTCGCTGCCATACGGATCCAGTAATGGCGCTTCCATGCCTGTAGATTTACCGAAGCGCTGCCACGCCTCTGCAGCCTCGCAAAAGCGTTCGTATTCGGCTTGAAGCGTGGTGAGCCATTGGCGACGTTGCTCTAGCAGCATGGGCGGGCAGCCGTCGGCTGCGCCATCGCGCACATCCATGACGTGGATGAATTCGTGGATGACGACGTTGTACGCCTGCCCTGCGAGTTCGCCAGCAGCTTGTACATCGCTCCAGCTCAGCATCAAAGGCCCACCTTCCACCATTTCGCCTGTCAAGTCCTCACTGCTGCTGTGCTCAATGCCGTGCTCATCTGTCCACTCGCGCCGCGCCCTCACTTCGCCCGCATGCAGCACGATGCCCACAAAGCTGTCGTACCAAGCCAGCGCCAGATCGGGGCGGTCTGGCGGGGCGATGTGCAAAATAGGTAAGCAGGCCTGCACAGCCACCATCACGGCTTGCGCATCGGTAATCTGAAAGCCTCGCGCGCCAGAGAATTCTTTCTCGTCTAAAAACAGGCTGACCAATAAGCGAAGCCGGTTTAAATCTTCTGCGCGCAAAACGGCGATAAAAGGCACTGCGGCAACTGTCTCCAGCCAGAGCGCATCATCAACGGCGCGGCGCTTTGCTATGCGGGAGACGTTTGCTGCCCGACGCGCTTGCTGCCATTTAGCCCAGATGCCCAGTGCCATGGCTAGCTCTCAAGCAACAGATATGTGATGCGTTTGCACTTCGCCAGACGGATCTACGCTCAGCCTTAGCGCGTAGCCCACGGCGGGGCTCGCCGTGACTTGCCAATCGGGCAGCACATGGCGCGTGCCTTGACCTTGGGCTGACGTGATCGGATGATCGCGCCCCTCATGCGTGTGGCCGTGAATGAAATGCTTGGCATGCGCAGCATCCATCCATCCAATGGCGGTGGGCTGATCAATGTCGATCCACTCGTGGCGCTCTTGCGTTTGTTCGTTTTGGCGAGCCAAGCTGGTCGTGCGCATAACGCGCGCACGTTGCAAGCGTTCTTCCACAGGCGTGGCTAAAAATTGCGTCTGCCAATCTGCATCGCGCACCATCGCTCGGAATTTTTGATAGGGCTCATCGGCGATGCAAAGCGCATCGCCGTGACTGAGCAAATAGCGCTGATGGCCAAATGCAAGCACGCTTGGATCATTCAAGATCTGCATACCGCATGCCTGCGCGAATCGCTGGCCAATCAAGAAATCTCGATTGCCAGGCATGAAATACAGCTTGCGCTGACCCGAACACGCCAGCAGCACTCGAGCGCATTGCTGCTCGAACTGCTGCACTTGGCTTTCAAAACCGCCCGAATCCATCGCAGCATCGTCACCAACCCACAATTCAAACAAATCGCCGAGGATAAAGATCACATCGGCGGGCGTGGCAGCCAAATACTTCTGCCAAGCTAAAAAGTTAGCGGGCTCAGAGGCTTGTAAATGCAAATCAGAGATGAAGTCAACGCAGCGCCAAGCAGGCGGCGCGATGATCTCATCCATGTTCAGCTCAACGTTTAGAGGATGGTGGCCTTGCCGATTACCACATCGGCCAACGGCACATCATCGTGATGGCCTTTGCGGCCGGTCTTGACTTTGCCCATCTTATCCACCACATCCATGCCCGCAATCACTTTGCCAAACACGGCATAACCCCAGCCTTGCTGGCTGGGCGCGGTGTGATTTAGAAAGGCGTTGTCAGCGGTGTTGATAAAGAATTGGTTGCTGGCGGAATGCGGGTCGCCCGTGCGCGCCATGGCCAGCGTATATTTGTTGTTTTTGAGGCCGTTGTTAGCTTCATTGGTGATCGGCGCGTCGCTTTTCTTTTGCGTCATGCCGACTTCGAAGCCGCCGCCTTGCACCATGAAGCTATCGATCACGCGGTGAAACACTGTGCCGTCATAGTGGCCTTTTTTGACGTAGGCAAGAAAGTTCTCGGCGCTCTTGGGTGCTTTGTCTGCATCGAGTTCGATGGTGATGTTGCCGAAGCCAGTGATTTGGAGTTCGACTTGTGGGTTAGCCATGCTTGTGTTTCCTTGAAAGTTATTTAAGTAAAGTTGCGCTGTTGATTGTGATGGCCGTTTTTGGCACATCGGTCTGAAATGGCCCGCCCGCTCCAGTAGGCGCAGCTTTCATTTTGTCGACCACATCCATGCCTTCGATGACTTTGCCAAAAACGGTGTAGCCCCAAAGCTGCGGTGCAGCCATCAATGTGGCGCGCGGCGTATTTTCATACGTGCGCCCTTGGTAGGTAAAACTCTTCACCGGGTCACCTTCAGGGATCAAAGTGGGGTCGAGAAACGCGTTGTCCACCACATTGATGAAAAATTGCGCACTCGCCGATTGCGGATCATTCGTGCGCGCCATGGCCAGCGTGCCGCGCGTATTCTTTAAGCCTTTAGCCAGCGACTCACGGCCTTCGTGCGGAATCGGTGGGCGGCTTTTCTTTTCTACATAGCTGGGCTGAAAGCCGCCGCCTTGCACCATGAACGTGCTGATCACGCGATGGAAAATGGTGCCGTCGTAGTGTTTGTCTTTCACGTATTGCAGAAAATTCTCTACGGTCTTTGGCGCTTTATCAGGATACAGCTCAATCACGATATCGCCCATAGAGGTGGTTAGCTTGACCTTGGGTGCGGCGGCTGTGGCGGGTGCCGACGTTTGCGCGGAAACCAGAGGCGCTACTAAACCGATAGCACTTAGCGCAATAGATACGACGGCTAAGCGACGAAAATACTTAAAAATCATCCGATGACTCCTTCAAAAAATATCTTCCATTGATTGCTGGTGGCGGCAGAGCGCAGCCAGTATTGCCGTTTGGTCGGCCCCGATAACGCGCCCTTGGGCACTTCAGAAAATGTAGTCACCATCGTAGCACTACCGCTGCTTTCCGCCCAATGCAGCACGGCCACATCCTTGAGTTCTGTGTTGCGTTTCTTGGTTAATTCGTTGTTGATGACACCGCGCCAATCGGTCAGCTTTTTGCCATAGCTGTCAAAATCTGCGCTGTAGTGCATCATGGCTGCTGTCAGATCGCCATTGGCTTTTGCAGTGCGCCATGCCGCAAAGCTGCGATCAAAAGCGGCTACATCGGCATTGCTTTGCGCGGGATTGACCCATTCCAACTTAGGCAAAATCACGACGGGTGTCGTGCGAATTTCGACGCGGCGAGCAATGTCTTGCAAATCAAAATTAGATACTGCGACACAACCATCTGTGGCCTTCGGCGCGCGGGCAAATTGCGCCTGCGGCACGCCATGCAGCCAAATGCCTGAGCCGGTTTTGCCGCGCCGCAGGTCATAAGGATTGGGATAATTGATGGGCAGCGCGCCAGCGCCATACAAATCTTTAAGTGAATTGGGATCGAGCGTGTTGGTGATGTAGTAAATGCCAAGAGGCGTTTTAAGATCACCTTCGATGCTTTTTTCCACCCCCATCTTGCCCACGGATGCGTAGTAATCAGCGATCAAGCGAAGACCCTGCGGCGTATTTTCAAACAAATAAACGCGGGCGCGGCTGGCATCTACTGCGATGGTGTGTTTGTTACGCGCTGACAAGCGCACAAAATTGCTCGGCTGCATGCCTGCAGTAGGCTTTTCCCGCAGCGCGCGAATGCGCAGCAGCGATTCTTCGCGCAGATCGGTGAGCACCCCTGGGGCAGCACGCACAGTGGCCTCGGGCACATCGCCCAAGCTGCGCAGTGGCTGCGTTTGCGCCACCAGCAAATCGCCATGCACGAGGTGGGCGAGCGCAAAATTCGGGTGGTCAACCACTAATTTATCGGCGAGTTTGAGCGCTTCGCGGGTTTTACTTTGGCCAATCAGCTGATAGATTTGCAGCAGCCTCGCCTCGGCTTGCAGGCCGTTTGCTGCTGATGAACGGGCTTTGGCGGCGGTTGCAACAGTTGCTGCGCTAGCAGCCATGCCACGCTTTTTACGTTTTTTTTGCTGAGCCTCTGCTGGCAAGCTGCTAACGGCAAGCCAGATGCCGAGGAATGCCATCACAAGCCAATGCTGCCAGCGCAGATCGGGCGTTGAGGTGGCTACGAATGAGCGGGTAAAAGAGCGGAACAACAAAGCTGCAACAACATACTGGCTCGCCACAGCATCTGAGCTAGGGCGGTGCTTTAGATAAAAATGCGCCCCGCGTGTTATTACCAAGCGGTGGCGCGCAGATTCAGCCCAAATCAGCCGCCCGTGGTTTCGCGCACGATCACCCAGCGGTTGCCATCGCGAGCGAGATCAAGCGTTTTTCGGCTGTTCACTGACAGGCTGTCTGCGTCGTAATCTTGCTTGAAACGCGCTTGCGCTTTGTCACCAGTCATTTTGATATCCAAATTGCTGACGACAACATTGATCTTGCTTTTACCCAAAATACGTTTCTTACGCTCGCCCTCCCAGGTTTTGCGGCCACCGGGAGCATCAAAATCTTTGCCGTATGCACCAAGATACGATGCCATGTCTTTGCGGCTCCAAGCGCTGGCCCAAGCGAGTACAGCGGCTCTAACTTCGAATTCGTTGCTGGCAGCCGCTGGCGCAGCAGGTGCCGTAGCTGCAGATGCTGGAGCTGCTGGCTTGGCGACAACACCAGGCGCCGAGGGCAGCGTAGCAGCAGGTGCGACAGCAACCACGGCCGGCTTAGCAGGCGCGGCAGCAATAGCAGCCGCAGGCGCTCCAGTAGCTGGCTTGGCGCGCAAATTGGGGGCAAACAGATCGCGAATCAGGCCGAGCTTGGGTTGAATACCTGTGTTGCCGCCATCGAGTTGGAGGGCTTTGCTGTAGGCTTGACTGGCAAGCTTGGCGTACACATCGCCCAAATTTTCATGTGCTGTCGCGTAGCTCGGGTTGGTACGAATGGCCATCTCTAACGCCGCGCGCGCTTTGTCAAATTGACCTTGCCCGGCTTGCAATACGGCAAGATTGTTGTACGGCTCGGGTAACTCAGGGTAATCTTCAATCAACTTGGTAAACGCCGTGATCGCATCTTGCGGCTTGCCCTGCTCCGTCAAGATCACGCCCTTTAGGAAGCGCATCTGCGGATCTTTGGGTTTGCCAGCCAAGAATTGATCTGCCTTGGCGGTTGCTTCCGGGTATTGGCCAGCTCGCATCAGGCGATTGACTTCGGCGTAATCTGCGAACACAGCGCTAGAAAATAAAAGCCCAGCGGCAAGCAGCACGCGGATGAGCAAACGAGACTGGGGTTGGCAAACTTGACGCATGTGTTCTCTCAAGAGAAAGACCCAAAATTGGGCGATATACTGCGCTGATTGTAGCGGTATCAATGCACCTTTTCCGGCTGCAATTGAGCCGCGCCCCGACCTGTAGACACACACCATGGCACTGAAGATTTACAACACGCTCTCGCGTAGCGTGGAGAATTTTGTTCCCCAAGAAACTGGCAAAGTACGCATGTACGTTTGCGGCATCACGGTATACGACCTGTGCCACATTGGCCATGCTCGCTCGGCGATTGCCTTTGATGTGATCCAGCGCTGGCTTCGCGCTACTGGTTATGCGGTCACTTTCGTCAAAAACATCACCGACATTGACGACAGAATCATCCAGCGTGCGGTGAAAAATGGCGAAACCATTCATCAGTTGACCAAACGCATGATTGCCGAGATGTATCAAGATTTCGATGCGCTGGGTATTGCCCGCCCCGATCACGACCCGCGAGCCACCGATTTCGTGCCGCAAATGCTCGCCATCATTGAAAAGCTAGAGTCCATTGGCTTGGCCTATCGCGCCCCGAGTGGCGATGTCAACTACTCTGTGCGCAAATTCCCCGGTTATGGCAAATTGAGCGGCAAATCGCTCGATGAGCTTCATGCGGGTGAGCGCGTGGCCGTGCTCGATGGCAAACAAGACCCGCTGGACTCCGTGCTGTGGAAATCGGCCAAGCCTGATGAGCCTGCCGAGGCGCAGTGGCAAAGCGCATACGGCGCAGGCCGCCCCGGCTGGCATATTGAATGCTCGGCCATGAGCTGCGCACTGCTGGGCGAGAGCTTTGATATTCACGGCGGCGGCGCAGATTTGCAGTTCCCTCACCATGAAAACGAAATCGCCCAGAATGAAGGCGCATTTGGCAAACCGATGGCGAGATATTGGATGCACAACGGCTTTGTGAATGTGGACAACGAAAAAATGTCCAAATCGCTGGGTAACTTCTTCACTATCCGCGATGTGATGAAGACTTTTGATGCGGAGACGATTCGCTTTTTCGTGGTGCGCGCGCACTATCGCAGCCCGTTGAACTACTCGGATGTGCATTTAGATGATGCGCGTGGATCGCTCAAACGCCTCTACACCGCTCTTGATTCTGTAGCGCCTAACGCTACATCAAATATGGCGCCTACCGCTACATTAAATATAGCGCCTACCGCAGATTTCATGCCGGCCAGCATTGATTTTGGCAATGAATATGCAGCTAGATTCCAAGCGGCGATGAACAACGACTTCGCTACGCCGGAGGCCATCGCGGTGTTGTTTGATCTTGCCGCAGAAGTCAATCGCAGCAAATCTCCTGATCTGGCCAAATTGCTCAAACAACTCGGCGGTTTGCTGGGCATTTTGCAAGGCTCGCCCAAGGCATTTTTGCAATCTGGCTCAACGTTGGATGACGCTGCGATTCAAACAAAAATAGCCGAGCGCGCCTCCGCAAAAGCAGCCAAGGATTTCGCTTTGGCCGACAAAATCCGCAAAGATTTGGCAGCGCAAGGCGTCTTGCTTAAAGACAGCCCGCAAGGCACCAGCTGGGAGGCGGCCTCGGTATGATTTTTCTAAGCGATTTATGCTGTTTGCCGGCACGTTATATGCGCGACGTGCTATGAAAAGTGTAGTCGATCAGATCAGCACGCCGCTCTATTGGGCAGAAGCCTGCGCGCATTTGATCAAAAAAGATCGCGTCATGCGCAAGCTGATCCCGCAGTTTGGCGATGCCTGTTTGCACAGCCGTGGCGATCCCTTCGTCACGCTCGCTCGCTCAGTGGTGGGCCAGCAAATCAGCGTGGCCGCTGCGCAGACGATTTGGGATCGGTTTGCCAAGCTGTTCAAAGGCAAGCTGACGCCAGCTAAGGTGTTGACAGCCAAGGTGGACGACATGCGCGCTTGCGGCCTCTCCGCACGCAAAATCGAGTACATCGTCGATCTCGCGCTGCATTTCGACAGCGGGGCGCTTCATGTCAAAGAGTGGCAGGCGATGGACGATGAAGCCATCATTGCCGAGCTGGTCGCTATTCGGGGCATTGGCCGCTGGACAGCCGAGATGTTTCTCATCTTCCATTTGCTGCGCCCCGATGTGTTGCCGCTCGATGACGTGGGCATGCTGCGCGGTATCAGCGAGTGTTACTTTTCGGGCGAATCCGTGAGCCGTAGCGAAGCTAAAGAAGTCGGCGCAGGCTGGGCACCTTATCGCAGTGTCGCGGTTTGGTATCTGTGGCGCTCGCTCGATCCAAAGCCAGGTGCTTATTGATTTTTTAAGAGATTTTGGCTGTTTGCCGGCGTATTTATTGCGTGAAGTGCTATTATTTTTGTAGTCTTCTTGCTGTTTCTGTTTGGAAAGAACGGCTTCCACAGGCTACATGCCGTGCAAACAAAGTACATAGCGCACAGACTCCCCGTGCTGCACCGCAACAACATAAAATACAGGTGTGACAAAAAAATCCTATCTCAACGCCGATCTGCACAGCCACAGCGTCGTCTCAGACGGTACGCTTCTCCCCGAGGTACTCGCGGAGCGCGCGGCGAAAAATGGTGTCGAGCTTTGGGCACTGACCGATCATGATGAGATTGGCGGCCAAGCGCGGGCTGCAGCAGCGGCGCACCTGCATGGCATGGCTTATCTCACCGGTACAGAAATCTCCGTGACGTTTGCCAAGGAAACGGTACACATCGTCGGCCTCGGCTTTGATGCGCAAGATCCGGCCATGATGGCTGGCCTGCAAGCCACGCGCGGCGGGCGCGGCGAGCGGGGCAAGCAAATCAGTGAAGGTTTGGCCAAAGTAGGCATCCAAGATGCCTACGAAGGTGCGCTCAAATATGTGGGTAACCCAGACCTGATTTCGCGCACGCACTTTGCGCGCTTTTTGGTCGAAACGGGCGTGTGCTCCAGCACGCATGAAGTCTTTCGCTATTACCTGACAGAAGGCAAGCCGGGCTATGTGCCCACGCGCTGGGCCAGTTTGGGCGATGCTGTGCGCTGGATCACAGGCTCAGGTGGCGTTGCAGTAATTGCGCATCCGGGGCGCTATAAATTCACGGTGAATGAAGAATATGCGCTGTTTTCTGAATTCAAAACGCATGGCGGGCAAGCGGTGGAGGTCGTTACCGGCAGCCACACGGTAGCCGAATACAGCAAGTATGCCGAGACGGCTTTGGAATTTGGCTTGGCTGCATCGCGGGGAAGTGATTTCCATTGCCCCAAAGAAAGCCATACCGATCTGGGCGCTCTGCCCTATTTGCCTGGCCAGCTCACACCCGTGTGGGAATTGCTGGGCGACCGGATTCAAACTGCTTGAGGTCTTCCTCATCAGTTTTTAAGCTAAATTGATCAGTAGCCGGCATGTATACTTCGCTGATTGCTATCAATTTAGTAGTGATTCATGTTGCCTTCTCCTACTCTGACTCCGACGCCGACGCCATCACTCTCACCAAGCCCACGTGCCACGGCTTGGGGCATTGCCTATACGGTGCTGGCCACGCTCTGCTTTGCGACGCTTGACTCCACCAGTCAGTTGATTGGCTTGGCGGCGCCAATTGTGATGGTGCAGTGGCTGCGCTATGGCATACAAATCGCCACCAGCGGCATCGTGATGGCTGGCACAGGCGAGTTGCGTGCGCTTCGCATCAGCCGCCCCGCGCTGCACATCACACGCGGCCTTTTGATGCTCACCACAACGATGCTCGGCTTTGCTTCTCTGCGCTATGTGCCGGTGGCAGATTTCGCGGCCATTGTGATGCTCTCTCCCCTTTTGGTGACCCTGCTCTCCGCTTGGCTACTGCGCGAGCGTGTGAGCGCTGCCCAGTGGGCGCTGGCATTGGGCGGGTTTGTAGGTGTGCTGATCATCATCCGACCGGGTGCGAAAGCATTTGAACCCGCCTATTTGATGGTGCTCGCGCTGGTGCTGGTGGGCAGCATTTTTCAGGTGCTGACCGCTTGGATGATGCGAACTGAAAGCTCGGCGCAAACACATTTAGCCAGCGGCGTCACCGGCTTCATCGTGATGAGCTGCGCGCTGCCCTTTTTCTGGCAAGCCTTGCCTCTGCGCATCTGGGGCTTGATCTTGATCGTTGGCATGGCGGCCTCCACCGGGCATCTGTTGATCGCGATGGCACTGAAGAAAACGCACGCATCCATCATCACGCCATTTTTGTATGCGCAGTTGCCATTTGCCGTGCTCGGGGGCTGGCTGCTGTTCAATCGCGTGCCCGATGCTTGGAGCGTTATTGGCATGGGATTGATCGCGCTGTGTGGCTTGGCCAATGCTTGGGTCTCACTGCATCGGCCCATGGAGGCCGCGCGCGGCATGGCGAGCCCAGTCGCTTGAGTCGCCATGGCGCAATTCTTTGAGATTCACCCCACCCATCCGCAAGAGCGCCTTTTGCGGCAGGCAGCGGCTTTGCTCAAAGCCGGCGGCGTTGCGGCTGTGCCCACAGATTCAAGTTATGCCTTGGTCTGTCACTTAGACGATAAAACCGCCGCCGATGCCCTGCGAAGCATTCGAGGCGTTGACGACAAGCATCACCTCACCCTGCTTTGCAGAGATCTCAAAGAACTCTCTGCTTACGCGAGAGTGGATAACGCGCAGTTTCGCCTCATCAAAGCCGGCACACCCGGTCCCTTCACC
>JANMDU010000087.1:0-3303 GCA_031376455.1 Variovorax sp.
CTGTGATTTGGGTGTCTGACGCAGCCACCATATTGGGGGAGGGCCAGCCGAAGGCCAGCCCGGAGGACATTCGCGGAGTCGGATACCCGAAGCGCAGCGCCTCAATCTCGCAGCCGCTGTGTGCAAGATGAAATTCCCCGGTTACTACAAAATTAATAGCACTCTGCGCAGATAATACGCCGGCTAACCGCTCAAAACGCTTATAAAATCATACGATGCAAGCTCTTCGCATCTACGCTGGTTCAAAAGCTCTCGCGCATCTCAAAACACATGGCTTGGCAGCGCCTCATGTGCGCACCATACCCGCAGCAGCGGGCGGGCCGAAGGGTTTGATCCTTGGGCCGCTGGATCGGTTTATTTTTGGGCAGTGGCTTGCGCAATCATCGCAATCTGTAGACTTGGTCGGCGCGAGCATTGGGGCTTGGCGCATGGCCACGGCTTGTTTGAATGATTCCGTCAAAGCCTTCGAGCGGCTGGAGAATGATTACATCCACCAAGATTACGCCTTAGAGCCTGGCAAAAAATTTCCCACGCCAGATCGTATCAGCGCGGATTTTGGCGCGTCGCTGCAAGTTTTTTACGGCGGGCGCGTGAATGAAGTTTTGAGCCATCCGCGCTATAAGCTTCACATCGTCACCTCGCGTGGGCGGCATATCTTGGGGCGAGAAGGCTCTTTGCGCGCGCCGCTGGGCTATGCGGGTGCGTTTTTTACCAACGTGGTGCGGCGCAAGGCAATGGGGGCTTGGTTGGAGCGCGTGGTGTTTTCGAATGCGGCTGAGTTACCTTTCAGAACAGGCGATTACCGCACGCGACAAATCGCCTTGAACGAAGCCAATTTCAACCCCGCGTTGCAAGCGAGTTGTTCGATTCCCTTTGTGCTCAGAGCCGTACATGACATTCCCGGTGCACCGCGTGGCGCGTATTGGGATGGTGGTATCACAGACTATCACTTGCATTTGGACTATCGTGCCGAAGATGGCATCGTGCTGTATCCGCATTTTCAGCAAGCGGTCGTCCCCGGCTGGCTCGATAAATCGCTCAAATGGCGGCATGGATCGAGCGCGTTTTTGGATCGCATGATCGTGCTCGCGCCAAGCGAAGAATGGATCAAAAAACTGCCGCGCGGTAAGTTGCCAGATCGCACAGATTTTGCGCATCACGGCACGAATTTGGCGGCGCGGGTGGCGCAGTGGAGCGGGGCGACGAGTGCGGCGCAGCAGCTTGCGGATGAGTTCGCTATCTGGCTTGAAAAGCCCGATCTTTCTCAAGTGAAGCCGCTGTAAAAATGAGCGGCATTCACGTTTTTGGTCAAACGCCCTCCGTGCTCGGCATCATCATGCTCGATACGCAGTTTCCAAGGCCGCTGGGAGATGTCGGCAACACGCAAACTTTCGGCGTGAGCGTGCATCACGATACGGTTAAAGGCGTCTGGCCGGCGAAGGTGGTCACTTCAGCGGCCAGCCTGCGTCAAGCGCGGCTCTTGCCTAGCTTTCAAGGCATCGTGCGCAATATGCAAATGCGTGGCGTGCAGGCGATCACCACAAGTTGCGGTTTTCTTGTGTTGCTGCAAAAAGAGCTGCAATCTGTGACGAAGCTGCCGGTGGTCACTTCAAGCCTTTTGCAATTGCCAGCGCTGCTCCGGCAGGAGCAAAAAGTAGGCGTGCTCACGATCAGTGCGAGCAGCCTAGGCGCTGAGCATTTGAGAGCGGCGGGCGTGCCCAAAGATCGCTTGAAAGATGTGATCATCCAAGGTATGCCGTCTGCTGGCGAATTCGTCAGCAAAATTTTAGGCAATCAGCCTACGCTAGATTTGGCACTTGCCTCGAACGAGGCCGTGGCTGCAGCGCTCGCATTGAAAGCGCGCGCGCCTGAGCTGCGCAGCCTCGTCCTCGAATGCACGAATCTGCCGCCGTATCAAGCCGCCATGGAAGCGGCCACAGGCTGGAATATTTACAGTTTGAAGACCGATCCCCGTCTGCGCAAAGTCGTAGAGGCGACTCTGGGACAAGCCGCGCGTATCGCCGAGGCTCAAAATGCAGCATCTTCAGGAGAACCCACATGAGCAAAGAATTCGATATCGTCATCCACGGCGCGACTGGTTTTACAGGTCGCTTAGTCGCCGAATATATGATGGCGCGTTATCCGAACAACGGCAATCCAGAAGGCATCCGCTGGGCCATGGGAGGACGCAGCGCCGACAAGCTCGCTGCGGTGCGCGATGAAATTGGCGCACCAAAAGATACGCCGCTCCTTGTTACGGAAACAGCAAATCCTGCAAGCTTGCAAGCGCTCATGAATCGCACGCGCCTTGTGCTCACTACCGTCGGCCCCTATCAGCTCTACGGCAACGAAATGGTCGCAGCGTGTGCATCAAACGGCGTGGATTACGTGGATCTTTGCGGCGAGCCCGCATGGATGCGCCACATGATTGATGCACATGAAGATGCCGCTAAGAAAAGCGGCGCACGCATCGTCTTCTCCTGCGGCTTTGATTCTGTGCCGTTTGATTTGGGCGTGTTCATGCTGCAAAGCGAATTCAAAAACAAGCATGGCCACGCTGCTAGTCGCATTCGTGGCCGCGTGCGCAAAATGAAAGGCACATTTTCTGGCGGCACAGCAGCCAGCCTGAAAGCCACGATGGCGGCTGCGGCTGATCCCGCCGTGCTGGATTTGCTGCGCAACCCTTTCTCGCTCACCCCCGGTTTCACAGGCCCCAAGCAGCCCAGCGGCGCAAAGCCGATGATTGATGAAGCCTTGGGTGCAGATATGTGGGTCGCGCCCTTCATCATGGCCGCGATCAATACGCGCAATATCCACCGCTCAAACTTCTTGATGGCGCACACCTACGGCGAAGATTTTGTGTACGACGAAATGATGATCACAGGTGCGGGCGAAAAAGGCCAAGCGATTGCGAATCATGTCGCTGCCGATAAATCCTTAGGCAGTGAAGGCGGCCCCAAGCCCGGCGAAGGCCCGAGCAGGCAAGAGCGCGAAAGCGGCTTCTACGATGTGCTCTTCCTCGCTGAAGACGGCCAAGGCAACACCGCAAAAGTCAGCGTCAAAGGCGATAAAGATCCGGGCTATGGATCGACGAGCAAGATGATTGCTGAGTGTGCTGTTTGTTTGCTGTGTCAATCCAAAGAAACAACGGGTGGCATCTGGACACCTGCGCCTGCTTTGGGCAAAGACATCATTGCGCGTTTGGCGGCCAATGCAGGGCTGACGTTTGCGGTGGAGTGATTGCATTCTTGGGGGATCGCGCTACCTGCACGCTTTGCTCCGTGTCCCCCGGCGGCGATAAGT
>JANMDU010000134.1:0-2626 GCA_031376455.1 Variovorax sp.
TGGCGCAACACTTTCTGTATTGGAGGTTGTTTCTATCAGCGGACTTGAGAGCACGGAAGACACGGAGGATGCACGGAAGACACAGAAAATACAATTTTCTTTTCTGTGTCTTCCGTGAAACTTTCGTGACTTCCGTGTTCCTTTCTTCAATTCAACGATCAAGCGTTTTGCTCGAACGCCGTATAAGCCGTCTCGTCCATCAGCGCAGCAAGTTGGCCGGCATCTGCGAGTTTGACTTTGAAGAACCAGCCTGCTTTGAGCGGGTCAGAGTTGGCCAGAGCTGGATCAGCGCGCAAAGCTTCATTGACTTCGATGACCGTGCCGCTAACAGGCATGTAAACATCAGCCGCAGCTTTTACGCTTTCGACCACGCCAGCGACATCTTTCTGCGCATAAGTTTTGCCGACTTCCGGCAAATCAACAAACACCACATCGCCGAGCGCGTCTTGCGCGTGGTGTGTGATCCCGACAGTCACGACAGCCCCTTCGGTAGCGACTGTGTCGCCATCAATATGAAGCCATTCATGGTCTTCGGTGTATTTCATCGTCATGGTAGATTTCTCCTTAAAACAAATGGTATCTGACCCCATTTAGTTAGGGCCACGGTAGTAGCGCTGCGGCACGAAGGGCATCGCGCTGACTTTCATGGGGACGGGTTTGCCGCGCACCATGGCATGCACCACGGTGTCAGGCGCTGTGAATTCGAGCGCAACGTAGCCAATGGCGATTGGCTGGTTGATCGTGGGGCCGAGTAGGCCACTGGTCACTTGGCCGATGGGCTTGCCATCGACGCTGAAAAGCTCTGTGCCGTCGCGCACGGGGATGCGCTCTTGGGCGATCAGTCCGACGCGTTTTCTTGAGGATTTTAATTCAGTAGGCGGCGTATTCATTGCGCCATACGCTAGCAATTTTGTAGCGCCGGGGAAGCCGCCTGCGCGCTCGCCGCCCGCACGGCGCACTTTTTGAATCGACCACAACAGCGTAGCTTCAATCGGATCAGTGCTCGTGTCAATATCGTTGCCGTACAAACACAGCCCCGCTTCTAAGCGCAGCGAATTGCGAGCGCCGAGGCCAATCGGTTTGACTTCGGGCAGCGCGAGTAAGGCGCGCGCAAACTTGTCTGCTTGAGCGCTTGGCACAGAGATTTCACAGCCGTCTTCACCGGTGTAACCACTCCGCGTAATGAAAAGTGAGATGCCTTGCCAAACGAAATCACCGCCGGTCATGAAAATTAGTTTTTCAACGCCAGGAATCATGCGCGAGAGCGCTGCCACAGCTTGTGGGCCTTGCAGCGCGAGCAGAGCGTCTTGCGGCATGTAGGTCAGCTTAGCCTCGGGGTGAGACGCAGCTAGCCGCGCATTCATCCAAGCCAAATCGCCATGTTTGCAAGCGCCGTTGACGATGATGAAAATATGATCACCTCGGTTGGTAAACATCAAATCATCAATGATGCCGCCTTCATCATTCGTGAGCAGGCCGTAGCGCTGTTTGCCAACGCCAAGGCCTAATACATCCATTGGAATCAACGATTCGAGTGCCAGGGCGCGTGATTCATGCGTGGATGCGTCAAGGCGCACTTGCCCCATGTGCGAGACGTCAAACAAACCCGCAGCTGTGCGCGTGTGCACATGCTCTGCCATAAGGCCAGCCGGGTATTGCACGGGCATCGAGTAGCCCGCAAACGGCACCATGCGAGCGCCGAGCTCAATGTGCAATGCATTAAGCGGAACGTTTAGTAAATCTTTGGTTTGTGTGTCAGACATGCAGGGCTTCCAAATAAAACATCAAGCACCAGTTGTGTGACCGATACATGAAGAATGAAACCCTGTTGTCCGCTTTACCTGAGAGATTCAAGGCGAGAAGATTTCCGCCACTTGCCCCTTCGGTGGCTTGCAGTTTGCATGCAAGCTCTCTCCAACAGAATGTGAAAACCGAGTAGTTTTCAGTGCTTGTCCTTTGTGCCTGAGCGTTCACCTCTTAAGAAGCTGCGCCTTCGGCGATTCAATAAAGAATTCTCTCCAAGCTGATTGGATTGTACGTGAGCCCGATGCCTTATTTGTACGCAAGATCTCGCAAAGTCAGGCTGATGGCTGGAATATATGTGATCAGCATCAAGCATCCCAAAATGACCAGCACGAAGGGCAGGAGATAGGGGATGATGCGATCCAAGGATATTCGCGCTACCGTACAAGCCGCAAATAGATTCACGCCGAAAGGCGGCGTGATCATGCCAAGAGCGAGGTTGACCACCATGATCAGGCCGAAATGTACAGGATCAATGCCGAAATAAATGGCCACAGGCGCAAGAATTGGCGCAAGCACGATGATCGCGGCACTGGTTTCAATAAACATGCCGATGATGAACAGCGCAGCGTTGACGCCAAGCAAGAAAATCGCAGGACTTTGCAAGACTTCTTTCAAATACTGGCCAATCGCATCAGGCACGCCTGCGCGTGTGATCAGGAAGGCAAACAGCCCCGCATTGGCGATGATGAACATGATCACCGCACTGGAGATCACGGATTTCTTCAAGATTTTGTAAAGATCAACGATCTTGATTTCGCGGTAAATCAACATGCCGACAATGAGCGCATAAAAAACGGCTACTGCTGAGGCTTCTGTCGGC
>JANMDU010000160.1:0-12651 GCA_031376455.1 Variovorax sp.
TTTTCGTTTGCCTACATCAGCCTCACGGCGGCCACTGGCGCGCTGATGCTCTTTGGCGCTGTGCAGGTGACGATGATTGGCTATGGCTTGTGGGCGGGCGAGCGCCTGCAAAAGCAGCAACTTTTCGGCTACGCGCTCGCGTTTGGCGGGCTCGTTGGTTTGCTGCTGCCCGGCCTGTCTGCGCCGCCGCTTCTTGGCTCGGCCTTGATGTTGATCGCTGGAATGGCATGGGGCATCTATTCCATCCGTGGAAAAGGAGTCGGCGATGCCACGCGGGTCACAGCTGGCAACTTCCTGCGCGCTTCGCTGCTTGCCGCGCTGCTCAGCGCCCTGATGGTTTCAGACTTCAAAGCAGACAGCGCCGGGGTCGGCTACGCGGTAGCGTCAGGCGCGATCACATCCGGATTGGGCTATGCCGTGTGGTATTCAGTCATCCCCGCGCTCAAAGCCGCCAACGCCGCAACCGTTCAACTCAGCGTCCCCGTGATCGCTGCCGTGGGCGGCATCGCCCTGCTCGGCGAATCCATCACCCTGCGCTTCGCGCTGGCAACGCTAGCGATTCTTGGCGGGATTGCCTTGGTGATCTTGAGCAAGCCTCGCGGCTAGGGCGCTACGTTTGTTGTTTCAACACACGGCGAAGACCGGCGGGGCTGAGTTGCACGTTTACGTCCTCGCCTGCTGCGCGACCCTGATTACTATGCATTCAGTAGCACTCTGCGCAGATTTTATGGCGGCTAGAGAGATAAAACACTTTGAGAATACACGGTGTCAGATATCGACGGTGGTGCGCAACTCCAAGCGGCAAAGACAGGTTTTCGCTGAAATCAAGCTATATTGCAAGTAGTGAACCTGCTCGCGAAAGTGATTCAAAAGCAGCAGCGACGCTGAAAAAGGGATGCCAAGTTTCACTGATTATTCATAACTGTTATCTTCAATAAATTGATTGCCGTACGCCAATGATCTACATAGTTTTTAGAAATTTTTTTGCACACCTCATCCCGCAGCGCCATTTGTAAACCGCAGGTTTTGCGACATAAATTACCTTAGGCTTTTCAAAATACACCATGTGGCGCTTCCGCAAATCATTCTCACCACTCCCCGGTGTTCGATTAACGCTTTCGCCGAGCGGCATTTCGACTTCGGTTGGAGTCGGCCCTTTCCGAATCACGTCAGGTCCGCGAGGGCAACATTTCACCGCCACGGTCCCAGGCACTGGCCTGTCTTTCCGGCAGTCCCTATCTGGAAGACAAGTAATCGGCGGCGCTCCACACCCAGCGTCGCCTACGCCGCAATACGCACCGGACGCCATGCGGCCTACCGCCATAGACCCCAGACTCGAACAGATCGAGAGTGCAGGTTCCGCAGTTCTTACGACACCAGGTATTGCAGAGTTCCGAAAACTCTTGGATCGAGCGAGAACGGAGCACGCTCAAACTACGACAGAACTGAAGGCAGCGAAATCAAGCGAGCTTGTTGCGACAACCAAGTACTTTCGATGGAAGAATGGCTGGCTCTTCCGAAGGTTGATGAAAACGCGCTTTGCTCAGCTTGAAGTAGCTGCCGAAGAATCAACGGCAAGACGTGTCGAATTGGAAGAGCAAGAGCAGTTAGCCAGACTTGGCACTCAGATTGACATTCCTGATGGTCTGAAGGCCACCTTCTCCCGCCTTTCCGATACCTTTGCACTGCTATCTCGATCGATCAAGATTTGGGACACAGTAAGCCACAGAGCAATCAACCAGTTCGCTGAACGCACCCTCGCCGCGAGAGCAATAGAACGAAAGGCAGTTGAATTTCGCCTTGGGCGATGTGTCGTCATTCAATCAGATTGGCAGGTTCCACATCTGGCGAATGCTAACGGTGGTGACATCTACTTATTCCCGCTGTTTGTCGTCTACTTTGCCGGCGAGCAGAACTTCGCGTTGCTTGAGTACAAAGATATTCAGTTCGTCAGCGGTGCAACGCGGTTTCACGAAGAAGTAGGTGTCCCTGCTGACTCCCAAGTGGTCGGCAAGACTTGGGCAAAGACAAACAAGGATGGTAGCCCTGACCGCCGCTTCAAAGAGAACTACGAGATTCCGGTTGCCGAGTATGGAAAACTCGTGCTTCAGTCTTCGACTGGTCTAAACGAGGAATACATGGTTAGTAACGTCGGGAGTTGCCAAGCGTTCGCAAAGGAATGGAATGCACTCGTTCAAGGCATTGCCAAAGGAGCCTAATCCCCTCGCTTAAGCGCAGCGCCCGCAGCAGGCCACAAGGCCCGGGCTACTGCGTGCTACCGTCGTCGCACGCTTAGTCATAGCCTAAAAAAACCCAATGACTTGTACAACTGCAATTTTTAAGAAAAATCGGCCTCTAGCCTTTATAAAACCTGCGCTAAGCGCTATTGAATTAAGAGTAACTAACGCTTCAATATTTACACCTGCTGGGCGATAAGTCTGAAAAAACAAACGCATTCCAAAGGGCTGATCAGGCAGGGGGAGAGCGTGGCGTGCAAAGTTACAGAAAAATTAGTTTGACCAAAAGCTAGCCAAGCAAGCCTCTCGACAATGCCACAATCAACGCATGCCTTTTACCCACATCATCGTGCCCGCAGCGGGTTTGCAGCCTTTTGAAAACGCGACCCATGCCTTTGATCTGGCTTTGCTTGGCGGTTCATGGAAGGAGACTGAGCGCCTAGAGCTGCATGAAGATAGCTTGTGCATGCCGTATGAGATGGCTTATGCAAGAGCCTTGGGGCTACCCAGCGATGAAGGTAAGACGCCATGGGCGGCTTTTGAGACGCAAACGTTTAACCAGCCCTGCGCGTGGCTACATCCTTGTCATTTGGATGTCGGCATGACGGATATGGTGATGCAGCCTGCGCATCGTTTGCAATTGACAGATGCTGAATCACGCGAGCTGCATGCCTTGATTGCGCCGTATTTTGAGCAAGATGGCATCAATTTGCGGTACCACAGCGCCGCGCGCTGGCTGGCCTTGGGTGCGCAGTTTGCAGATTTTGAATGTGCCTCGCTTTCTCGCGTTGAAGGGCACAGCATCAATGACTTTTTGCCCGATGCGGGCGAGTTTCCTCAAGCGCTGAAACTCAGCCGCTTGCAGGCGGAAGTGCAGATGCTGCTCTACACGCATCCGATTAGCGAGGCGCGGCTTGCGCGTGGCTTGCCCACGGTGAACTCATTTTGGGTCGATGGCGCGGGAGCGCTGAATGCGCTGCCATCAAGGGGCGGCGCGGTGCGCCTAGATTTTTGCTTGGCTGAGGCGGCGCACAATGAAAAGGCTTATCTCAAAGCATGGCAAAGTTTGATTTTGTCTGCTGAGGAGCTAGCCGCAAATACTCTCGCGAATCGAGAGGCGCTGCATTTGACGTTTTGCGGTGAACGCAGCGCGATTAGCTTGCA
The DNA here is from genome assembly GCA_031376455.1 of Variovorax sp. GTDB lineage: Bacteria > Pseudomonadota > Gammaproteobacteria > Burkholderiales > Burkholderiaceae_C > JANMDU01. The sequence goes on from JANMDU010000160.1 coordinate 3,402, forward strand.
GCCTCAGAAACCCAGTTTGAAACAACAATTTTTAAGCCTTTTAGGCCGTTCGCCGGCAACTAATCTGCGCAAAGTGCTATGAAATTAATAGTTAGAGATGTGCCGCCGCGAAGCAGCTGGGCGCTGGAAAATGCGGGGGTGCATCCTTTGCTGGCTCGCTTGTATGCCTCGCGTGGCGTGCAAAGTTTGGAGGAGTTGGATGACGGCCTGGCCAAGCTGCTGCCCCCGGGTTCCATGAAAGGCTGCATTGCAGCGGCCAAGCTGTTGGCTGACGCTATTGACGCGGATAAGAAGCTCTGCATCGTAGCCGATTACGACTGCGATGGCGCAACCGCCTGCGCCGTTGGCATGCGCGGTTTGCGGCTTTTGGGCGCAAAGCATGTGAACTACATCGTGCCCGACCGCGTGGTCGATGGCTATGGCCTGACCGCCTCCATTGCTGATCGCGTCAAAGCGCAGGGCGCAGACATGCTGATCACAGTAGACAACGGGATTGCCAGCGTCGAGGGCGTGGCGCGAGCGACTGCGCTGGGGCTGCAAACTTTGATCACTGATCACCATTTACCGGGCGATCAGCTGCCACTGGCCGATGTCATCGTGAACCCGAATCAGCCGGGCTGCACGTTTGAAAGCAAATCGATTGCTGGCGTGGGCGTGATGTTTTATGTGCTCTTGGCTTTGCGGGCAGAGCTGCGCGAGCGCGGCGTGTTCACGCAAGCCACACAACCCAAGCTGGATGCGCTTTTGCCCATCGTGGCGCTAGGCACGGTCGCCGATGTCGTCAAACTCGATGCCAACAACCGTCGCCTCGTTGCTCAAGGCATCAAAAGGCTCAGAGCCGGCGTAGCGCCTGCGGGAATAGCTAGCCTTTTTATAGCAGCCAGCCGCAAGATGCCGATTGCCAGCACCTTCGATTTTGGCTTTGCACTCGGCCCGCGCATCAATGCCGCCGGGCGTTTATCAGACATGACGCTTGGCATCGAATGCCTGATCTCCGACGATGGCAGCCGCACCGATGAGCTGGCCAAACAGCTCGACGCGATCAACCGCGAGCGGCGCGACATTGAATCGGGCATGCGCGAGCAGGCTGAGGCGGCGTTGCAATACATGTTTGCTGAAGACGAGCCGCCCGAGAGCCACCCGAGCGGCGTGGCGATTTTCGACCCTGATTTTCACGAAGGCGTGGTCGGCATCGTGGCCAGCCGCATCAAAGACAAGCTGCATCGCCCGGCCTTCGTCTTCGCGGCCAGCGCCGCCCCCGGCCAAGAGCATTTGCTCAAAGGCTCAGGCCGCTCGATCGCGGGCTTTCATCTGCGCGATGCGCTCGATTGGATGGCCAAAAAACACCCCGGCTTGCTTCTAAAATTCGGCGGCCACGCGATGGCTGCCGGTTGCACGATTGAAGAAGAAAATTTCGAAACGTTTGAAGCCGCGTTCGCCGAAGTCGCCGCGCTGTGGATCGACGCTGCCACGCTCTCCCGCCGCTTAGAAACTGACGGCCCGTTGCCCGCAGAATACCGCCGCGCCGACATGGCCGACACGCTCAATCAAGCCGTCTGGGGCCAAGGCTTTGCAGCGCCTGTTTTCAGCGAAGAAATGGAGGTGGTTTCTCAGCGCCTCGTGGCTGAAAAACACTTGGGGCTGAAGCTCAAGCATCAAGGCCAACTCGTCGATGGCATTTGGTTTAACCACACCGAGCCTCTGCCGGCAAAAGCGCATTTGGCATTTCGCTTAGAGAGCGATGAATGGCAGGGTGTCAAACGGGTGAAGTTCTTTGTAGAGGGAATGCAGGGCTGAGACACACGATCTTAAATACACTTTTGTATTACAATTACGTATTACATTGGAGGTCTCCATGAGCGTATCTACCCTCTCCTTTCGCGCCCCGATTGATTTTGCAGTGCAGACGAAGGCATTGGCAGCCGCCTTCAACATGAGCAGCTCAGACTACGTGCGCGAAGCCGTGCGCGAGAAGAACGAGCGCATGCTCAAAGAGCGTATGGTGTTTCTCTCCAAATCCCTCTCAGCGCAAAGCTTGGCTGAAAATCAATCTTTAGATGGATCAATAGGAGACGGTCTTGGTCAAGCCTAAGCGCGGCCAAATATGGGAGGCAGATTTTGAACCTCAAACGCATAAACAAGAACCGGGAAAGCGTAGTCGCCCGGCCTTGGTGATTCAAACTGATGTGCTCAACGATGCTGGCCACAGCACAACCATCGTGATCCCTTGCAGCACACAAGTCTATCGTGACAACATGGGCGACGGGTTTCCGCTTCGCGTAACGCTTGGAAAAATCGCCAAATCGGGGCAGCTTGCGCAGGAGACGGATTTACTCGTTGATCAAATCCGCACGATTGCCAATCAACGCTTCATGGGCAGCAAAGCGCTGGCTGAACTGCCTCGCGCGCAGATGAAGCGCGTAGAAGAGGCCTTAAAAATTCTAACGGGCGCTTAAGCCAAATCACGCAGCGGATGCGCCGCCTTCGGCCACGGACTTTTGACAAATGGCGCAATCATCTCGGGCGTGATGTCTTCAATGCGAGCGGGATGCCACTTCGGGCTATGGTCTTTATCTACCGCCAAGGCACGGATGCCTTCAACGGTTTCGCTGCTTGCGCCGCTGCGCTGCAAATGCTGCGTGTGAAAACAATGGCGCACCAGATCGCGCTCTAGGCGCAGATCGTCGGCCAAGCTCATCGTGCGAGCGCGGCGGATGAGCTCGAGCGTGACGTGGAGCATGAGCGGGGAGCGTTTGCGCAGCGCATCCGTTGTATTTTGAGCCCAGTCTGACCCATCGGCTTGTAGCTTTGCCATGATCTCTGGAAGACTGCCAGAGCCAAAGACGGTCTCGATTTTTAAGCGATTTAGCAGGATAGCCGGCGTATTATCTGCGTGGGGCGCTATCGATTTAGGAGTTATCTGAGAAAGGAGTGCATCGCGGGTGGGCTCACCTTGGGCGAGGCTTTCCCAAAGTTGTGCCAAGTCTGCGCTGCTCAGTTGCACATCGGCAAGACCCACGGCAAGCGCATCGGCAGCTTGCATCAACTCCCCAGTGAGCGCTAAATACTCACCGATGCCCGCAGCACCGTTCATGCAGCGGCTCAGAAAATAACCGCCACCCACATCGGGAAACAATCCAATCATCGTCTCGGGCATAGCGAGCTTGCTGTGCTCGGTGACGATGCGAATCACTCCGCCGCCATGTGCCCACCGCGCAACCGGGCTTGCCCGATTTGCGCGTTCGTCATACTCCCCAAATGGGGCTGCCAAGGCTCTGCCTTGGCAAAGACCCATGCCGCCGCCCATGCAGATGCCATCCATGAAGGCAACGTAGGGCTTGGGGTAGGTATGAATCAAATGATTGAGGCTGTATTCCTCAGTAAAAAAATCTTCCAGCGCGGGATCGCCAGCGAGTGCGGCTTGATGGAAAAAGCGAATATCGCCGCCTGCGCAGAAGCTGCCGAAGGGCTGGAACGAGCCGTCTTGAGCCTTGCCCATACCGCGAATCGCCACGAGCTTGATCTGCGGTGCATCGCGCCAGCGAAGCAACGCTTGCGTGATGGCGCGAATCATGGATAAGTTCAGCGCGTTGAGTGCCTTGGGGCGGTTGAGCGTGATCAGGCCAGCGTGGCCTCGCTCTTCGAGCAGAACTAAATTGTCATCACTCATTTTGTCTCCAACCTAACACTTCATTGCCCACCAGCGCGCCAATCACCAAAGCGCCGCCAATCAACACCGCTTTGCTGGGCACTTCGCCCGCAAACATCCAAGCCAAGAGAATACCGAAGATCACTTCAAGCAAGGCCAGCAGGGACACTTCAGGCGCTTTGAGCACGCGCGCGCAGACGACCGCGAGCACGCACGGAATGGCCAACTGAACCAAGCCCAGCAGCGCCAGCCAGCTCACATCTTTGGCCGTCGCCGCGAATGGGAAAGACAGTGGCAAAGTAATCAGCGTCGAGATCACCGCGCCAATCAACACGCAGGGCACGAAATCAAGCTGTTCGCCTCGGTTTTGCGCACGCTGCACCACCGTCCAATGAATCGCGCCAGCCACGGGCACGCAAAAAGCAATGAGCATCCCCAAGCCCGCACCGCTTTGCTGCAAATCAAGCTGCTGGCCAAACATATAGGCCATGCCTGCGCAGGCCACACCAATCGCAGCCCATGTGCGCGCAGGCAGCGTGTGGCCAATGAAACCCCAAGCCAGCAGCGCCGTAATCAGTGGCCCAAGCGCCAACGTCACCAGCACATTGCCCACGCTTGTCAAGGTCAGCGCCACCATGAATGCGGTAAACATCACGCTCCAGCACACGCAGCTCACCCAAAACGACGCGCTCCGCCAATGAAAGCTTTTGAACACGCCCCTGCCTTGCCAAAGCGGCAAAATGATCAGCAGCGAGACCACGGTGAAAAAACTGCGCCAAAAGGTGGTCTCAAAGCTGCGCGCAGATTCAAGCTGGCGCGTGATCACGCCAGCAATCGACCACATGAGAGTCACAGCAATCATGAGCAGCACGGCTTTGGAGTGCGTCAGTTTCATCGTTTCTTCTTCGAAGATTTTCGCGGTGCTTTGTTCATGATTTCCTCAATCACCATGGCATCGAGAAAATCGTCATCAAACATAGCATCGTGTCTCTCTAGCTCTTTGCTATTGGCTTTCGCCCAGCGTTTGAGGTCGGCATCGTTTTTGATCATCTCCAAATCGCTGCGCATCAGATGCAAAGCTTCCTCGTAATCTTGCATGGCTGCTTGAAGCGATCTTTCAAGATTTACCGCCGTTAAATCTTGGTGGCGCGGCACACGAAACTCATGAGACATTTGCATTTCAAGCGTGATGCATTCATTCGTTAGGCCTTTGGATTGCGCTCTGAGCAGTGCGATCCAGCTTTTGAGCTTGTCTTCAGCCACCGTGCTCATGGCGCTGGCATCTATTTGGCTGGCTTTGAGCTGCAGCTTTAGCAAGGCAAGCAAATCTTGGCGATCATAGGCCGTGTTGACCTCGCTCATCAGATCGTGATGGAGCGCGCGCTGGGCATCGCTGTCTGCCCGATCAGGATGAAGCTGGCGAGCGAGCTGACGATAAATGTTTTTCAGCGCGCTTTGCGCCTCAAGCGCCGCCTGCTCTTTTTGCGCCAGTTTGGCTTGTGCTTTGGGATCGACCTTGGCTTTTGCAGCACGCTTTTCATCTCGCCGAGCTTTGCGCTGCGCGTCAATCTCCGCCTGCTTGGCCATTTGCTCTTGCATGGCTTTGAGTGCCGCTTGCGCCAGTTCTGCGGCATTGGTTTTGCCCGGTTGCACAGGCAATTCCACGCCCATATCATCGAGCACACTAAGCAAGCCGTCGATGTTCACAGCCTCCATCTCGTCGATAGATTCATGGCTGTACACATCGTGAATCGTGCGCATCTGCGCATCGCCTTGCATCGCAAATTCTGTGGCTAAAGAGACGATCAAGCGCCCAATCGACTTGCGATGGCTCGCCGTGAGTGATTTGGTTTTGCCCTCATCAGGCCGCAGCAAACGCTCGTGTAGGAACACCACCATCTGCCGCGACAAACCATCTTGCTCAGCCTTTAAGCGCGGCAAAATCTGGCCAAACTTTGCACGATACTGCCCATGAAGCTGCTCCAGCACTTGCAGTTCGCTGGCCGTTTTCTCAATCAGATTGAGCAGCTTCGCAAACTCTCGCTGCAGCGGGCTATCGGCCTGCGCCCTCGCTTGCGCCACCAAATCGCCTTTGAATTCAGGTGCAACCGGCACTGCATCCGCACCGAATAATCTGTTTTGAGTAGTCATTGGTAGCCTCGGGATGTCTTTGCAAGCAGACACCGTGGATCTGGCTTTGCCAGTCCACCAGCGTTGCTTCCTTTTCGGCTACTGAAAGGCCCTTCGGTAGCCGGGGAGGCGACCAAAGGCCGCACGGGGGATTAACTTTTCCCAGCTCGCTTACGCTCGTTCTCTTTCAAGAAACGCTTGCGCAGGCGCACGGATTTTGGTGTGATCTCGACCAACTCGTCGTCTTCGATAAATTCCACGCCGTATTCGAGTGTGAGCTGAATCGGTGGCGTGATTTTGATCGCGTCTTCTTTGCCGCTGACGCGGAAGTTGGTGAGCTGTTTGGTGCGGGTGGCGTTGACGACCAGATCGTTGTCGCGGTTGTGGATGCCGACGATCATGCCTTCATAGACAGGATCGTTGGCGCGCACGAACATGCGGCCACGGTCGTCGAGCTTGCCTAGGGCGTAGGTGAAAATTTCGCCGTCGTCCATCGAGATCAGCACGCCGTTTTTACGGCTGGCGATGTCGCCTTTGTGGGCTTCGTAGCTGTCGAAAATATTGGCGATCAAGCCTGAGCCGCGCGTTAAGTTTAAGAATTCGGTGGTGAAACCAATCAAGCCACGCGCTGGAATGCGGTATTCGAGGCGCACCCGGCCACGGCCATCGGGCTCCATGTTCACCAACTCGCCTTTGCGTTCGCCCAAAGCCTGCATCACGCCGCCTTGGTGTTGATCTTCCACATCGGCTGTCACCAATTCGATGGGCTCATGCTTTTCGCCATTCACTTCACGGAACACGACGCGCGGCTTGGACACAGCCAGCTCGTAGCCTTCGCGACGCATGTTTTCTAGCAAAATGGTGAGGTGCAATTCGCCTCGGCCAGAGACTTCGAAAATACCGTCTTCATCGGTTTCTTTGACGCGCAGCGCCACGTTGGATTGCAACTCTTTTTGCAGGCGATCCCAGATCTGGCGGCCCGTCACGTATTTGCCTTCACGCCCTGCTAGCGGAGAATTATTAACGCAGAAATTCATGGTCAGCGTCGGCTCGTCAACCATGAGCATCGGCAATGGATTGGGATTGAGCAGATCGGTGACTGTCACGCCAATACCGATGCCTTCAATACCGTTGATCAGCACGATATCGCCCGGGCCAGCGCTTGTGGCCACCACGCGATCCAAGCCTTGGAATTTCAAAACTTGGTTAACGCGGCCTTTGAACGATTTGCCATCTGTACCTTCGGCAATCAGCACATCCGTCATCGGCTTGATCGTGCCGGCTGTGATGCGGCCTACACCGATGCGGCCCACAAACGTCGAGTAATCGAGCGAGGAAATTTGCAATTGAAGCGGGGCTGCTGGGTCGCCCGCCTGAGGCTTCACATGGCTGAGCACGGTCTCAAACAGCGCTGTCATGTCTTTACCCCATTGCGCACCCTGCTCGCCTTCTTCAATTGAGCTCCAGCCGTTCAAACCTGATGCGTACACCACAGGGAAATCAAGCTGCTCGTCCGTTGCGCCAAGCTTGTCGAATAAATCAAAAGCTTGGTTCACGACTTTTTGCGGATCTGCGCCGGGCTTGTCCACTTTATTCACCACAACGATGGGCTTGAGGCCAAGAGCCAGTGCCTTCTTCGTCACGAAACGGGTTTGCGGCATCGGGCCTTCTTGCGCGTCAATCAACAGCACCACGCCGTCAACCATGGACAAAGCGCGCTCCACCTCGCCACCGAAGTCCGCGTGGCCTGGAGTGTCAACGATATTGATATGCGTGTCGTTCCACTTCACGGCGCAGTTTTTCGCCAGAATTGTGATGCCGCGCTCTTTTTCAATGTCGTTGTTGTCCATCACGCAGGTCTCAAGCTGTTCGTGAGCGGCGAACGTACCGCTCTGACGAAGCAGCTGATCGACCAGCGTGGTTTTGCCATGGTCAACGTGGGCGATGATGGCGATGTTGCGGATTTGTTGGGTCATGATGACTTCCTTTTTTAACTCAAAACGGGTTGCGCTGGCTTCTCAAAAGAACCCTGAGCCAGCGATTGGGATACTTCTATGGGGGAGAGCAAGCGTGTTGGGATCAACTCGCCTGCGGTGATATGTGCGCTGCCGAGAAGCGCTCTTGGCATGCCCTCAAATTTTTCTGCATAAACTGCGACATGATCGTTGTCGGGCAGCTCTGTTCGGCGACGCAAGCCGCTTAAAAATCTCCCTGCATTCTCGTTGTCAAGCATGACGACTTCGTGACCGACGAGCAAGCTATTGACGGGCTGCAGTTTCGCTATACGCTCATCGTCGGTCAGGGCTTCTAGCTGAGCCAGCGTAAGCGAGTTTTCGATCAACAACCCGCCGGTCTCAATCCGACGCAAGCTGGAGAGATGCGCACCACAACCCAGCGCTTCGCCGATGTCTTCACCCAAGGTGCGGATGTAAGTCCCCTTGCTCACCTTTGCTACTATTGTGATAGCACTCTGCGCATATTCCATGCCGGCGAACTGCACTTTTAGCTTATAAATCGTCACATCACGCGGCTCGCGCTCTAACGCAATGCCTTCGCGAGCATATTCATACAGCGGCTTGCCATCACGCTTCAACGCACTGTGCATCGGCGGAATTTGCGAGATTTTCCCGGTGAACTGCGCTTGAACGCGGTCCAGATCAGCTTGCGTCACATTAACTTCGCGCTCAGAGATCACTGCGCCTTCGGCATCGCCCGTCGAAGTTTTGATGCCGAGAACAGCGGTGGCTTCGTAAGTTTTCGCCGCGTCAAGCTGCAGCGCAGAAAACTTGGTCGCCGCGCCAAAGCAAAGCGGCAAAACGCCCGTTGCCAATGGATCAAGCGTGCCCGTGTGCCCAGCCTTCTCGGCACGCAGCAGCCATTTGGCTTTTTGAAGCGCGTCATTGCTCGACAAGCCAAGCGGCTTGTCCAGAAGAAGCACCCCGTGTACAGGGCGCCTCACGACCCGTACTCGTGGTGCTTGTGTCATGCTAACCCTCCGCGTCTTGGGCGCGAGAAGCCACAGCCTTGGCGATCAGCGCATTCATATCTGCTGCTCGCTCGGTGGTGCGATCAAACAGGAAATGCAGCGTCGGCACGGTATGAATGTGCAGTCGTTTGAATAAGCCATTGCGCAAGAAGCCCGCCGAGCGCGTGAGCGCCGCTTGCGTCTCTTCTGGGTCGCCAGTGAGCAAGCTGTAATGCACCGTGGCATGCGCGTAATCCGGCGTGACTTGCACCGCATTGATCGTGACCATACCCACATGCGGATCTTTCAATTCGCGCGCGATCAGCTCCGCCAAATCCCGCTGGATCTGGTCTCCTACGCGGATACCGCGATTGGGGGTGGAGCTGTGTTTTTTTGGCATACGTGTTAGTTGTATTGAGGATTTTTAGAACACGGAAGTCACGGAGGATTCACGGAAGACACAGAAAAAACAATTTGAGTTTTCCGTGCCTTCCGTGTAATTTCTG
>JANMDU010000068.1:0-20272 GCA_031376455.1 Variovorax sp.
TACGATTAGTTTTGTGCGGATCAAAATAGCATTGCTGACATGCATCACTTCTCTAGGTTTGATCGCTTGCGGTGGGTCAGATGAACCGGCCGCTACCCCTGCCACCACGACGGCCAGCTTTGCCGGTACCTATGATGGCTCATATTCAGGAGTAGAAACGGGCACATTTACAGTGATCATTACTGCGCAAGGCGCGGTAACGGGATCTGTGAGATCACAAACATTCAATCAGACATTCCCTGTTACGGGTAACGTCACGAACGCTGGCGCGATCAATGCGACGGCTTCTGCAGGGCAGGCAGGCTCGTCTAGCTACAACGGGACAATCTCAACAAATGGAGCAGTGACGGGTATTTGGTCGTACAACGCAAACTCACCCAGGACGGGCGGAGGCAGCTTTAGCGGCTCGCGCAGACCATAGTTGAAATTCGCCGCAAACTTTTCGGTGACATCGCGCTGATAAAAATTTCAACTTTTATGTTGAATTGACCGAAAGTTTGTAGACAGCGAATTTTCAAGCCATTAACTAAAGTTAGGAGGCTTGAAAAGTAGCTGTGGGTACAGGCTTCAAAGCCTTGCCCGAGCCCTGATGATCCAAAGCCGCCTTGATATAGGCGTTAAACAGCGGATGCCCGTCCCACGGCGTCGATTTAAATTCCGGATGGAATTGCACCCCGATGTACCAAGGATGCACGTTTGCTGGCAGCTCTACGATTTCGGTGAGCTGCTCGCGTTGAGTCAAGGCAGAGATCACGAGACCAGCTTTGCGTAAGGTATCGAGATAATTCACATTCGCCTCGTAACGATGACGATGGCGCTCGGTGACGACATCGCCATAGATGCTGTGTGCCAGCGAGCCCTTAGACACATCTGAGCTCTGAGCGCCCAAGCGCATCGTGCCGCCGAGATCAGATTTCTCCGTGCGCTTCTGGATGCTGCCGTCTTTGTCTTTCCACTCCGTGATCAGTGCGATCACGGGATGCGGAGTTTCTGGTGCAAATTCTGTGCTGTTGGCATCACTTAGGCCAGCCATATGACGAGCGTATTCAATCGTGGCCACTTGCATGCCAAGGCATATGCCGAGATACGGAATCTTGTTTTCGCGAGCGAATTTCGCAGCGGCAATTTTGCCTTCCACACCGCGCGCCCCAAAGCCGCCGGGCACAAGCACGGCATCGAATTTAGCCAGCTGCGTGACGTTCTCTGGTGTGATGGTCTCTGAGTCGATGTAGTCGATGTTGACGCGGGCAGAATTTTTCAGGCCTGCATGCTTCAAGGCTTCATTGAGTGACTTGTAGCTGTCAGACAGATCCACATATTTGCCTACCATCGCAATGCTCACATCGACATTCGGATGCTCAACAGCATGAACCAGCGCATCCCAGCGGGCAAGCTTTGCGGGCGGCGTGTTCAGGCGCAGCTTGTCGCAGATCAGGCCATCGAGCCCTTGCTCATGCAACATGCGCGGGACTTTGTAGATCGTGTCCACATCCCACATGCTGATCACGCCCCAAGGCTGCACATTGGTAAACAGCGAGATTTTCTCCATCTCGTCTTCTGGGATTTTGCGATCTGCGCGGCAGAGCAGGGCATCGGGCTGAATGCCGATTTCGCGCAATTTTTGCACCGTGTGCTGCGTCGGCTTGGTTTTCAATTCCCCGGCGGCTTTGATGAAAGGCACATAGGTTAAATGCACAAAAGCCGTGTTGCCGACGCCGGCGCGTAGGCTCATTTGGCGCACGGCTTCTAAAAATGGCAGTGATTCAATATCTCCCACCGTGCCGCCAATTTCAACGATAGCCACATCAATCGCATCCGTTGTGCCGATACCGGCGCCGCGCTTGATGAACTCTTGGATCTCGTTGGTCACATGCGGAATCACCTGCACCGTCTTGCCCAAATAGTCGCCGCGCCGTTCTTTCTCCAGCACAGATTGATAAATCTTGCCGGTGGTGAAGTTGTTCGTCTTCTTCATCCGCGTGTCGATGAAGCGCTCGTAGTGGCCCAGATCCAGATCGGTCTCAGCGCCATCTTCGGTGACGTACACCTCGCCATGTTGGAAAGGGCTCATCGTGCCGGGATCGACGTTGATATACGGATCGAGCTTAATGAGGGTGACACGCAGGCCGCGCGATTCGAGAATGGCGGCCAGTGATGCGGAAGCGATGCCTTTGCCTAAGGAAGACACCACACCGCCGGTGACGAAGACGAATTTGGTCATGAGTCGCTCGGTGGAAATACTGATTTTATCTCACGGATTTGCGAACAACTTCTGAAGCGCGGCTTATTTATCTTTGCTGCGCAGCGATCGGCTTAAAAAAATCACCGGCAACAAACCCACGAGCACAAGGAATAGCGAGGGCAGGGCGGCCTCGGCCAAGCGCTCGTCTTTAGCGAGCTGATAAGCCATCACGGCTAAGGTATCGTGGTTGAATGGGCGCAGCACGAGCGTGGCGGGCAGCTCTTTCATCACATCAACAAACACCAAAAGCGCCGCCACGCTGGCGCTGCGCGAGAGCAGCGGCGCATGCACGCGCGTGAGCAAATTTAAGCTAGAGCTGCCGAGCATGCGCGCGCTGTCATCGAGACTGAGTGGGATGCGCGAATAGCCGCTTTGAATGCTCTGCAACGCCACAGCAGTGAAGCGCACGAGATAGGCCCAGATCACGCCAAAGATCGTGGTCGTTACTAGCGCGCCAATGCTCCACTCGGGCTGCCATGCTTGCAGCAAGCCCACAGGCAGCAGCAAGCCCACAACGATGACTGCTCCGGGCACGGCGTATCCCATCGCTGTGGTTTGCGTGATGGCTTGCATGAAACGGCTTGGGCTACGGCGCTGCATAAATGCCAGCAACAAGGCAAGCGTTGTAGCCAGCACGGCTGCAATGGCTGCGAGCTTGAAGCTGCTCCATGCCCAGCCGCTAAACGCCGTCCAGCGAATGGGCTCATCGCTGCCTGAGCCGATGAGAAGAGGCCGCAGCATCATGAGCACGGGTAGGGCAAAGCCCAGTAGGATGGGCAAGGCGCAGAGCAGTTGCGCTTGAAATTGTTGTCCGCCACTCAGCTGCACGGGCTTGGCCTCCTGGCTACCCGCTCGCGCGCCTTTGCCCGATGAAAAGCGCATTTTCTTTTGCGCATGCCGCTCAATTTTGAGCAACACGGCCACCACGATCAGCAGCATCACGGCCAATTGCGCAGCAGCTATCGGCGAGTCCATCGCCAGCCACGCTTTGTAAATGCCGGCACTGAACGTTTGAATACCGAAGTAGCTCGATACACCAAAATCAGAAAGCGTCTCCATCAGCGCCAGCGCGACGCCTGCCGCCACCGCAGGTCGAGCCAAGGGCAGGGCGATTCTTTGGATGCGCGTACTCAAAGGCGCGCCCAGCAGCCGTGCGGCCTCCATCAAATGTGCAGCGCGTTCGGTCAATGCGGCGCGGGCGAGCAAATACACATAAGGGTATAGCGTGAAAATAAAAAGCAGCGCCGCGCCCCAAGTGCTGCGAATCTCGGGCAGCACGCGGCCAGATAAGCCAAAGGTATCGCGAATCCAAGTTTGCGCAGGCCCGGCGAACTGCAAAAAATCGGTGTAAGCGTAGGCCGAAACGTATGCCGGCATGGCCAGCGGCAGCAGTAGAGCCCATTCAAAAAAACGCCGACCTTTGAAGTCAAAGAGCGCCACGGCGCATGCTGTCGCTGTGCCAATCAAGCCCACGCCCACCGCCACTACTGCACAGAGCGCTATCGAAGTGATAGCGTATTGCGGGAGCACGGTGCTCGCCATCTGCGCCAAGATATCGCTGCTAGCGGTATTCCATTGCAAAAGCGATGCGAACACGGCCAGCACGGGCAGGGCAACGAGCAAGGCAATCAGGGCGAAGGGAATTTGGAGAAAACGACGCACGATAAAGGCAAAAGAAATTCTTAAAAACTAAATGAGAATTGTACGCATTTACAATTGCACCATGTATTTACAGCTCAGCTACCTAAGTGTCTGCTATCCAAGCCCGGATCGCACGGATGTTCACAACGTCGTGCGTGATGTCACGTTTGGCTTGGAGGCTGGACAAATTGGTGTGTTGATCGGGCCTTCAGGCTGCGGCAAGACGACGCTGCTGCGCGCTGTAGCGGGGCTAGAGCCTGTGAGCGGTGGTGTGATGCAGCTGGCCGGAGATGATGTAAGCAAAGTGGGCTTCACACGCGCGCCCGAGCACCGGCGCGTAGGCATGGTGTTTCAAGACTATTCGCTCTTTCCGCATATGGACATTGGCCGTAATGTGGCCTTTGGCATCATGGATTTACCCACCGCTGAGCGGCGTGAGCGTGTGGCTGAGGTGCTGGATTTAGTGGGCTTAGAAGGCGAGCGCAGGCGCATGCCGCATGAGCTCTCGGGTGGGCAGCAGCAGCGCGTTGCGCTCGCTCGCGCGCTTGCGCCGAAGCCGCAATTGCTACTGCTTGATGAGCCATTTTCTAATCTTGATGTGGATTTACGCGAGCGTTTGGCCCATGAAGTGCGAGGCATTTTAAAAGCCGCAGGCGCTACGGCGCTGATGGTCACGCATGATCAATTGGAGGCTTTCGCCACAGGCGATGTGATCGGTGTGATGCATCAAGGTCAATTGCACCAATGGGCAGATGCCTACACGCTCTATCACCGCCCCGCCACGCGCTTCGTGGCTGATTTCATCGGCCATGGTGTGTTTGCCAAAGCGCAAGTGGAGCTGCATGAGGAGCATGGTGGCCTCCACAAACATGTTGTCACGCCGCTGGGCGAGCTGCACGATATCAGCCCGGCAGTGTTGGAAGGACTTGCCGTCGGCGAAGTAGACGTTTTGCTCCGAGCTGACGACATCATTCACGATGATGCCTCGCCCATCCAAGCCAAAATCATCCGCAAAGCCTTTCGTGGCAATGAGTTTCTCTACACACTACAGCTCAAAACCGGCGAAAAAGTGATGGCCCATGTGCCGAGTCATCATGACCACAAGCTTGGCGAATGGATTGGCATCCGTGCCGAGGTGGATCATGTGGTGACGTTCGAAGTTTCTTGAGGCGTTTTTAAGCGTTTTAGGCAGTCAGCCGGCATGTATACTGCGTGGAATGCTATTGAATTTATAGTGTTTCTCATTGACCGTTTTACGCTGCTTCTTGTACCTGCGGCCTAGCGCAGGGCAGTCGTCTTGCAAACTTTTTGAAAACACACGCGATAGACATCGTCACCATCCAATCCTATCCCCGCGCGCCTTCCAAAAAAGTTTCTAATCCAGCTGCCCTACGCTACACCGTAGGTACATAAGCTGTAGTGCAAAAGTTTGCGTTTAAACGCCGCACGATAAAAAGTGAGATTTGCACGCGCCGCAAAAAGTGGGGTCAGAGCACAAATAATTCGATGAGCTTTTTGCAACTGAGAACAACGCACAGAATTAATTGTGATCTGCCCCCATTTTCTCTATGTCTTTAGGCGCGTAGAGATCATCTCTTGCAACTGCGCAGCCAGTGCGCGTCTGTCTAATCCAGTAGAGGACATGCTTGGCAAAAAATCGAGTTGGGCTGTGACCGGATCGGCGCGGAGCATGCGCCATACGGAGCTGAGCAGGGTGTCATCGTCGATATAGGTGGGGCTCATGCTTAAGCTCCCGTTTGCTTCCAAGAATCGCAGCGCGACGGGCTGGACGGGGCTGTTGCTGGAGATCGCTGCTTGCATCAGGTTGGCGTGGAAAGGCAGGAGGCTTTTGCCGTCGCTTGTCGTGCCTTCCGGAAAGATGCCGATGAGGTGGCCTGCTTTGAGGCTTTCGGCGATTTGGTGGATGACTCTCAGTGCATCGCGGGCTTTGGCGCGTTCGATGTAGAGTGTGCCGACGTTGGTGGCGAGCCAGCCGATGATGGGCCAATGCTTGACTTCTGATTTAGAGACAAAGCACACCGGCTGGGCGGCAAGCATCACCAAAATATCAAGCCACGAGACATGGTTGATCACCACCAGCAACGGGCCTTTTTGCAGCGGCCGGCCGTTGACTTTGACGGCCACGCCGAGCAACTCTAGGAAGCGCTTTGACCATTCGGCGACATGCTGGGAGCGTTGCGTATGCGTAGCGCTTTTGAAGCGCGTGATGATCGTCCACATGCCGTGCAGTAGATGTAGGCTGCAACGGGTGAGTTTGATCAAGGCTAGTAGAGAGCGCATATGCGAAGGGCTGATGGATAGACGTAAGACAGCTGATAGACGCTAAATCGCTGCGTTACAAACATTATCGCTACGCAAACAGTGAAGAACACGGAAGACACAGAAGAACACGGAAATCACGGAAGTTTTCTGTGACTTTCGTGCAAATTTCCGTGACTTTCGTGTTCTGATTTCGTCGCGAGAAACTAATCAGTGCTGAAGCGATACACGCCATCTTGCTTGCTGCGCTTCAGTCGCCCTTCAAACCACAACAAATGCAAATGCGCCAGCGCTTCGCCTTGCGCAAAGGTGAGCTGATGCAGATCAAGCGCACGTTTGAACATGATCGCGACAATATCGTGCGCCGTTTGCGGTGCCAGGGTGCAGGCTTCGATCACTTCTGCCAAGCGCTCAGCGTGATGGTCTTGTAGTTGCTTGATGCGCTCATGCAGGCCAACGAAGGGTTTGCCGTGGCTGGGCAGGACGAGCGTGGCCTCGGGCAACGCTTTCATCTTCGCAATTGAATCGAGGAAGAGCTTGAGCGAATTGGCCTCGGGCTCTAAGTCATACACGCTCACGTTGGTGGAGATGCGCGGCAGGATCATGTCGCCGCTAATCAGCAGATTGAGCGCAGG
The DNA here is from genome assembly GCA_031376455.1 of Variovorax sp. Classification (GTDB taxonomy): domain Bacteria; phylum Pseudomonadota; class Gammaproteobacteria; order Burkholderiales; family Burkholderiaceae_C; genus JANMDU01. The sequence goes on from JANMDU010000068.1 coordinate 6,799, forward strand.
GCAATGCAGCGCAATGTGCTCGGGGGCATGGCCGTAGCCTGCGATGCAGTGCCAATCTTTGTCGCCAATCTTGACGTGCATGCCATCCATGATGCGCACATAGCTGCTGGGCACGCGGGGCACCATTTGCGCGTAATAGCCAGTGCGTTCGCGGATTTGCTTCAAATAATCTGGATTGCTCATCCCGTGTGAGGAAACGAACGCTGCTGCTGCTTCGCCGCCATGGCCGGCCGCCACTTGGCAAGCCATACGCGCAGCGTTGAAATCGGTGGCGCTGATCCACAGACGGCAAGTGTGCTCTGGCGTCGTCCAGCGCTCGCATAGCCAATGCGCTAAGCCGATGTGATCAGGATGCATGTGCGTGACGATCACGCGCAGGATAGGCAGGCCTTCGAGCTCATTTTCAAAAATTTGCGCCCACTGCTCGCGGCTCTCAAGGCGATCAATGCAGCAGTCCACCACCGTCCAGCCTTCCTTGTCTTCGATTTCGTCCCGCAAAAGCCAAAGGTTGATGTGGTTGAGCGCAAAAGGCAAAGCCATGCGAATCCACTTGATGCCGGGCGTGATCTGGTGTGTGCCGCCCGGCGGTGCCAGCGTCTCGCCAGTGGGCGTGTCGAATGGGTAGCTGAGGCGGGCTTCTAGAGCGTTCATGGGCGTTCGTTCGTGATTTTCTTGTATAGTTGACGTTTACGTAAACGTCAATCGCTGGAGCTTAATGCAGTTGAGCAACAGGCGGTGTCACTTTAGCAACTACCCCTTTCATGACGACCTACACGATCAGCGATCTTGCGCAAGAATTTGATTTGACCACACGCGCCATTCGCTTCTATGAAGATTTGGGCCTGCTGTCGCCTGAGCGCGTGGGCGCGGGCTCGCGTTCGCGGGTTTATAGCGCCAAGGATCGGACGCGCTTGAAGTTGACTTTGCGTGCAAAGCGCCTTGGCTTCTCGCTGACTGAGGCGAAAGAGATCATCGATATGTATGACAGCCCGCGCGATACGGGGTCTCAATTGAAGAAATTTCTGACTGTTCTCTCAGCGCACCGCACGGAGATGGAAGGGCAATTAGCGGAGCTGCAAGTGCAGCTGGATGAAATCAAGGCACACGAAAAAGAGGCGAAGGCTTTGTTGCTCAAAAATGAGAAAGCGAAATGAACGCAACCTACAGAAGAATTGAAGAGAGCTTCAAGCGTCAAGGCATGATGCAAGCAATTGGCTGCGAAATGGTGAGTGTGGATAAAGGCCGTGTGGAATTTGCGCTGCCCATCAGCGAGAAAGTGACGCAGCAGCAAGGCGCGTTTCACGGCGGTGCGCTCGGCGCTTTGGCTGATATTTCCTGCGGCTATGCGGCGCTTACGGTTGCCCCCGAGGGCATGGAAGTGACCAGCGTGGAATACAAGATCAATTTTGCTGCGGCTGCTGTTGGCGAGCGCGTGCATTGCATCGGCGAAGTGCTCAGAGCAGGGCGAACTTTGGCGGTTTGCAAGGCTGAGATTTTTGATGTGAAAAACGGCGAGCGCAGCAGCTGCGGCTTTATGCAAGCCACCATGATATTTATTGAAAAAAGGTATTGAGATGAGCAACCTACCCGGACTAAATTTCCAACTCGGCGAAGACATTGATGCGCTGCGCGATGCGGTGCGTGAATTTGCGGCGAAAGAGATTGCGCCGCTGGCGCATGATGTGGATAAAAACGACCAATTTCCGATGCATCTGTGGCGCAAGATGGGCGAGCTGGGCGTGCTTGGCATCACAGTGGAAGAAGAATACGGCGGCGCGGGCATGGGTTATTTAGCGCACATGATTGCCATGGAGGAGATCTCGCGAGCATCGGCCTCCATTGGCCTGAGCTATGGCGCTCATTCCAATCTCTGCGTCAACCAAATTCGCCGCAATGGCACGCCGGAGCAACGCTCGAAATACTTGCCCAAGCTGATCTCCGGCGATCACATTGGCGCGCTGGCCATGAGCGAGCCCGGCGCTGGCTCGGATGTGATTTCGATGAAACTCAAAGCTGAAGACAAAGGCGGCTACTACTTGCTCAACGGCAGCAAAATGTGGATCACTAATGGCCCCGATGCAGACACGATGATTGTGTATGCCAAGACAGAGCCCGAGCTCAATGCACGGGGCATCACGGCCTTCATCGTTGAAAAAGGCATGAAGGGCTTCTCCACTGCGCAAAAGCTCGACAAGCTGGGCATGCGCGGCTCGCACACGGGCGAGATGGTGTTTCAAAACGTCGAAGTGCCCGCCAGCCACATCATTGGCGGTCTCAACAACGGTGCGAAAGTGCTGATGAGCGGCCTCGATTACGAGCGCGCCGTGCTCGCCGCCGGGCCGATTGGCATCATGCAAGCCGTGATGGACAACGTGATCCCCTATATTCATGATCGCAAACAATTCGGCCAGAGCATCGGTGAATTCCAACTCATCCAAGGCAAGGTGGCTGATATGTACACCATCCTCCAAGCAGGCCGCGCCTTCTGCTACCAAATCGGCAAAAACCTCGACATGCTCGGTAGCGAGCATGTTCGCCAAGTGCGCAAAGATTGCGCTTCGGTGATTTTGTGGTGCGCAGAAATGGCCACCAAAATGGCTGGCGACGGCATCCAAATTTTCGGTGGTAATGGCTACATCAACGACTACCCGCTTGGCCGCTTGTGGCGCGATGCCAAACTGTATGAGATCGGCGCCGGCACGAGCGAGATTCGGCGCATGCTGATTGGGCGTGAGCTGTTTGCGGAGACGGCGTGAGCCGCCGAATCTAGTCTGTCACACTCTCGCCATGCCATTACGCCATCTTCTCAATCATAACAAGCAATGGGCTGCTTCGATGGAGCGGGACAAGCCGGGGTTTTTTACGGGCTTGTCGCAACAGCAAAATCCGCGCTACATGTGGGTGGGCTGCTCCGATTCTCGCGTGCCGGCAAATCAAATCACGGGGTTGGATCCGGGCGAAGTCTTTGTGCATCGCAATGTGGCCAATGTTGTGGTGCATTCAGATTTGAATGCACTGTCTACGATTCAGTATGCTGTGGATATGCTCAAAGTCGAGCATGTAATTGTGTGTGGGCATTACGGCTGCGGCGGTGTGCAGGCCGCTCTGGGCAATGTGCGCATTGGGCTGGCCGACAATTGGATTCGACATATTCAGGATGTGCGAGATGTGCATGCAGCGCGGCTGTTTGCTTTGCCAAAAGAACGGCGGCTTGATGTCCTGTGCGAAATTAATGTGATCCATCAGGTGCTCAATGTGGCGCAAAGCACTGTGTTGCAAGATGCATGGGCGCGTGGCCAAGCCGTGACAGTGCATGGCTGGATTTATGGGGTGCATGACGGTGTGTTGCATGATTTGCGGATGAGCTTACAAACGGCTGTTGATGTGTTGCCAGCTTATAAGATAGCCATTGACGCTGTTTTTGAAGCGAAATAAGCGATTGACCGGCGTATTTACTGCGTTAGACGCTATTAAATTTGTAGTATAGGTGTGAATCTGAGGCGTTGAGTTTCGGGTATCGCATTACTCGAATATTCACCGGCTGAAACACAACGCGTTAGGATAGAGCAATGTTCCCCCAACGCCTTGATTCAACACTCGCGTTTGAAATTGCTCAAGCCATGCTCGATGGCTTTAATCGTCACTATCGTTTATTCCGAGCCGAAAGTCAGCGTGCTAAGCATCGCTTTGAAACGCAGGATTGGCATGGCCAGCAGCGGGCGCAGCGCGAGCGGATTGAATTTTATGATCTGCGGGTGAAAGAAGCAGTCTCAAAACTGGAGAAAGATTTCAAAGCGGGCGAACAGCCGATGGAGATTTGGCAGCAGATCAAGCTGTATTACATCGGATTGTTGATCAATCACCATCAACCAGAACTCGCTGAGACTTTTTTTAATTCAGTAACAACCAAGATTTTGCATCGCACGTATTTTCAAAATGATTTCATCTTTGTACGCCCAGCCGTCAGCACGGAATATATTGAAAACGATGAGCCTGCTGCGCAGCAAACCTATCGCTCTTACTATCCCACACCGCAAACGCTGCATCACAACATCACCCGTGCCATTGAGAATTTTGGTCTGCTGATGTCTTTTGAAAATTTACCCCGCGACACAGGTTTAGTGTTTCAAGCGTTTGAAGCCAAACTGAGCGAAGTACGCATTCGAGCTAACTTTCAAATTCAGGTGCTGAGTAATTTGTTCTTCCGCAACAAAGGAGCTTACATCATCGGCAAGATTATCAACGGCTTTAATGAAGTGCCATTTGCGTTGCCTCTTTTACATACTAGGGACAGCGGAAAATTGGTGGTTGATGCCGCGCTGTTTGGCGAAGACGATCTGCTCATGCTCTTCAGTTTTGCGCGCGCTTATTTCCTCGTCGATATGGAAATCCCCAGCGCCTATGTGCAATTCCTGCGCAGCCTCATGCCGCGCAAACCGCGTGCTGAGATTTACAACGCGCTTGGATTAGCCAAACAAGGCAAGACGCTGTTTTATCGCGATTTCCTTCATCACCTGCGCCACAGTTCTGACAAATTCCGCATTGCACCGGGCATCAAAGGCATGGTGATGCTGGTGTTTGATTTGCCCAGTTTTCCTTATGTGTTCAAGCTCATCAAGGATTACTACCCGCCGCCCAAAGACACGACGCGGGAGCAGATCAAAGGCAAATATTTGCTCGTGAAGCAGCATGATCGCGTGGGGCGCATGGCCGACACGCTGGAATATAGCGAAGTGGCGTTCCCGCGCATTCGGTTTGAAGATGCGTTGATCGAAGAAATCAAGAAATTTGCGCCCAGCCAGCTCGAAATTTCAGACCGCGACGGTGATGGGCAAGTCGAAGTCATCATCAAGCATTTGTATATTGAGCGGCGCATGATCCCGCTTAATATTTATTTGCAAGAAGCCTTTGATTTAAAAGATGATGCACGCGCCAATTTTCAGATTGAAAAAGTGGTGATTGAATATGGCAATGCCATCAAAGATTTGGTGCGAGCCAATATTTTCCCGGGTGACATGCTCTGGAAGAATTTCGGTGTCACACGGCATGGCAAGGTTGTGTTTTATGATTACGATGAGATCGAATACATCAGCGATTGCAATTTTCGCGCTGTGCCGCAGCCGCGAAATGAGGAAGAAGAAATGAGTGGTGAAGTATGGTACAGCGTGGCGAAAAATGATGTTTTTCCCGAAACCTTCGCCCCTTTTTTACTTGGCAATGACGTGGTGCGCAGGGTCTTTATGAAGCATCATGCAGACTTGCTGGATGCTGCTTTCTGGCAAAGTCATAAAGACCGAATCAAAGCGGGACATGTACACGATGTGTTCCCTTACGAGCAAGAGAAGCGGTTTGATCATGCGTGAATTCTGGGAGCTCGCCAGCTATGTGGTGACTGTGCTGGGTTTGCCCATTGCCATTGGTATTTTTGTGTGGCAAGAAATCAAAGAGCGAGCTAACGAGGAAGAAGAGGGGTATCAATTGCTCTCCGATGCCTACAACGATTTTCTAAAAATCGTTTTGGCGCATCCCGATTTACATTTGCGCACCAATGAACCGCTGCTCAACGCCAGCGCAGAACAAAACGAGCGCATGCTGGTCATTTTTGACATGTTGATTTCGCTCTTTGAGCGTGCTTACCTTGTGGCGTTCAGCGAACGCATGACTCTGCAGCAAAAGCGACATTGGAACAGCTGGGACGACTACATGCGTGAGTGGTGCAGGCGCGAGGATTTCTACAATGCGTTGCCTTTGCTGCTGCGTGGCGAGGATGCAGACTTTCAAATCTATATTCGGCGCATTTCGCTTGAAGAGCGTGGCAGCGCTATTGCGCTCTCGTGAGCTAGAGCTGCGGTTCCAAAAATCGGATCGTACGCGGGCGCTCATCGGTGTCTTTGTGAAGCAAGCTTCGCAGTTGCTTGTCAACGAAACTGAAATCAAAGGGATGATCACGCCACGACCCAACCGCTAATGTAAATCTAACCGCGTGCGCCGTGCTGTCTTGTGGATCAAGCATCAAGCCGAGAGCCACCAAACGCGCGAGGCGACCACTGAGCAAATCACCGGTCGACATATCGGGCATCGCGATGCCTAGCATGTTTCGCCCGATTCGACCCACACCGTCGTTTTCGCGCACTGCAATGCGCACCATGCGTACGCTGCGTAGCATCATCGCTTCGGCTTGGACGGTACTCAAATCTTTTTGTTTGCTTTCGACCAAGACGTAAACCATCGTGATATCTCGTCCCGATTTGCTAGCGCGTAGCCAAGCACGGTTGGCCAATTCCATAAACCGGAATTCATTTAAAAAGCCAGTCAATGGATCGCGTTGCGCTGACGCTTGCTCACGGATCATTTGTGTGTGCTTATCGCGGCTAGAAGCATTCAAACAAAACATCATCGCTAGGGCTTCAATCATGATGGTCAGAAGCGGAAGATTGCTTGGAAACCAAGGTAAATTCAACTGCCCTGAATTTTCAACAGCTGATAAAGCGATGCTGAGCAAGTAGGGCGTATAAATGAGTACCCAGTAACCGCTGTAGGGTACTTTTTTCAACCAAGCAAGAAGAGCGCTGCCCACGATGAAAGCACACGACGAAACCAAGATCAGTATTAAGATCATGATCGTGTGGGCATACTCATCAACAAACGCGATGTAAACCACATAGGCCGCGCAAGCGGCTATCAGAGCGCGTGTTATCCAGCGATGGCGCTTGCCCAATTGCTTGCCGAACATGGCGCTGACGAATTGCAAATTAAAAGCAAACGCTCCGAATACAAAATAGATCAGGGCATCATTAGAAAATTGGTCAGCATGTGGCCAAAGCCAATGTTGTCCAAGGCCGGAAAAGGCAATGCCTGTCAACATCGTAAAAAGCAAATAGTTGGCATACCAAAAATAAGTGAAATCTTTGTAAGCCATGGACATCTGCAAACAAATTAGACACAGCACCGTGAATAAGCCAACCAATGCGCCCATCCAGAGCATTTGGCTCAAGTCTCGCTCGGTTGCTGTTTTGATGTCTGTGATAAGGGGTGCGATTCGGGCAGGCAGGTTATGCACGACGCGGATGAAGACATCTCTTTCGCCCAATTCTGACGTTGTGCCTGTGCTTAGCAGAGGAAACCGAGGGCGCAGTGACTTGATGGGCCACTTTTCGTGGGCGACTTTGTCGCCAGCGATGCTGCTGATCCATTCATCATTTTTGTCTTTTTGATACACCTCAAAACGATCAATAACCACCGTGGGAATATAGAGCTGCCAATTGGACGCTTCGCTTGTTTTTGAGCTAACGCGAAGGCGTAACCAAAGTGGTTTGTCCGTTGAAATAGGGTGCGTTATCTTTGGATCGTAGGGTACGAACCGATCACGTGGCAGGGCTGCGATATCTTGAATGCTTAGCGTTGCAGCAAGCCCTGTGGCAACGTCTAAAGGCGCTGCGAACGTGCCCATTGGCTTGTCTGGCGCATCCAGCTGAAAGGCCGGCGTTTGTGCGATGGCGCTTGCCCAAGCCGTGAGTAATAAGGCGCACAGCAGCAAAGCGCTTGCGCAACGTTGCCAAATTGATGCCAATTGCGTCATCCTCGTTCGCATTTAGGTGGATGTCAGAGAACGAGTTTTCCGATGACCGTGTTTGGCCAAAATTTCTACATAAACCCCAGCGCTTCCAGCCAGAGCCACACTGTCAACTAAGCCATTGAGCTCAGCGACATGCGCAATGGCTGATTCAGGTTCAGTCGCTCCGATACGGCAATCAAAATCCCAAAAATCTACGTCTTTTGGCAGGGCGCGGTTGCGCTCTCGCTTGATGTATTTGCGGATATCGTTTTTGATCGCGTCGCGCAGTCGATCAGGCTGCTTGCCTTCTTGGGCAAGGGCAAAAGTTTTCTTCATGAAATTCCTAGAGAATCAGCGATGATAGGTTATCCCCATGAAAACCCGACGCGCACTAGCCGCGCATGAGCCTGTACCAACCCCGCATGAGCACTGAAAAATTTCCCCCGAGCAGTGACGATATCGCCTTGTTGCCGCTTTTCGAGCGACTTGGCATGCATCGTATTACGTTGGTGAACACCGGCGAGCAAGCGCAAGCTGCGGCTTTGCGCTTAAAGGCCGCCCCAGCTTGGGGCTTCGATACCGAATCCAAGCCGACGTTTCGCGTTGGCGAGGTCTCCACAGGCCCACATGTGCTGCAGCTCTCCACACTTGATCATGCGTGGGTGTTTCAGCTTCACGATGCGGATTGTCGTGCTGTTGCTGCGCAACTTTTAGCGCTGCCAGACATTGCGAAAGCGGGTTTTGGCTTAGGCGATGATAAAAAGCGCATTCGCAGCAAACTGGGCATTGAGCCGCAGGGGATTTTGGAGATCAACACGCTGTTTCGAGAGCTGGGCTATCGCAAAGAGCTGGGCGTGAAATCGGCGGTGGCTGTGATGTTCGATCAGCGTTTTATCAAATCGAAAAAAGCATCCACCAGCAATTGGGCCTTGCCACACCTGTCCGAGCAGCAGCTGATTTATGCGGCCAACGATGCATATGCGGCGATGCGCGTGTACGCTGCGTTGCAGAACTTGACCGTCAATTCACTCTCAAAAGAATAGCGCTTTGCGCAGCAAATACGCCGGCTAACGGGTCATTTTGTCTAAAATTCAGCGTAAAAACAATCTGGGCAGAGTGCGCGGTAGCGCATATTGCCGCCAATGAGCACTTGATCGCCTTCGCGGATGCGGTTGCCCTCATCGTCAAATCGTGCGTTCATGCTGGCTTTTTTGCCGCAGTCGCAAATGGTTTTCATCTCTTCCACATCGTCAGCGAGCACGAGCAGCGCAGCAGAGCCTTCAAAAGCTTTGCCTTGAAAATCACTTCGCAGGCCATAGCACATGACCGGCGTGTGGTGCGTGTGCGTCCAGCGGTGCAGCTCTTCGACTTGGGCGCGCGTCAGAAACTGCGCCTCATCAATCAACACGCAAGATAGCTTGGCAGCTCTGGCTTGCAGCTGCGCTGCTGCAATGCGCTCTGCGATGCTGTGGCTAGGATGGAAGGTCATCGCATCGCGGGCTAAGCCTAACCGCGATGCAATTTTGCCGTGGCCATCGCGGTTGTCTAGCTCAGCAGTCAGCAGCACGACGCTCATGCCGCGTTCTTCGTAGTTGAAGGCGGCTTGCAGCAGAGAAGTCGATTTGCCAGCGTTCATCGCGGCATAGCGGAAATACAGTTTGGCCATAGCAATATTTTTGTCAAGGATAGCGCACATAATCTGCAAAACAGGAGACAGCTATGGCCATTTTTAGTCAAGACGCACTCAACCCCGGTGTAAAAAAGCGCGAAGTGTTTGGCTGGGCGATGTATGACTTTGCTAATTCGGGCTACACCACGGTGGTAATCACGGCGGTATATGCCGCTTATTTCGTCGGTGGCATCGCGCAAAAGGCGGAGTGGGCGACTTTTGCTTGGACGCTAGCGCTCTCCATTTCTTACTTTATTGTGATGGTGACTATGCCCAGCTTGGGCGCGTATGCGGATATGTGTGCGGCCAAGAAGCGGCTGCTGATGATCGCCACGGCGGGCTGTGTATTGGGCACATTGGCACTGGCCTTCACCGGGCCAGGCACGGTGGCGCTGGCTTTTTGTCTCATCATCATCTCGAATATGTTTTACAGCTACGGCGAATCGCTCACCGCCGCTTTTCTGCCGGAGCTGGCCAAGCAAGAAGCTTTAGGCAAGGTCAGCGGCTGGGGCTGGAGCTTTGGCTATTTTGGCGGCATGCTCGCTTTAGGTATCAGCTTGGGCTATATGCTTTGGGCGCAAGGGCAGGGAATTTCAGCGGACAAGTTCGTCCCCGTGACGATGGTGATCACGGCATTTATCTACGGCGCATCGGCCTTGGTCACGTTCAAGCTGCTCAAAGAACGCGCGCAGCCTAAGCCAACCGCCATGCAGGAGAGTGGCCTCAAAGCTTCTTGGAATCAGCTCAAAAGCACCTTCGCGAAGGCGCAGCATTACCAAGATTTCAAGACCTTGCTGCTCTGCGCTGTGTTTTATCAAGGCGGTGTGATGGTGGCGATCTCAATTGCTGCAATTTATGCGGAGCAAGTCATTGGTTTTAAGCCGCAAGAGACGATGGTGTTGATCTTCGTGCTTAATGTTGCAGCAGCAGTCGGCGCGTTTGGCTTCGGCTATTTGCAAGATCGCATCGGCCACAAGTTGGGCCTAGGCATTACCTTGGTCGGCTGGATGGCCACCTGCATCATCGCCGCACTCACCACCACCAAAGGCGGCTTCTGGTATGCCGCCGCCCTCGCGGGCTTTTGCATGGGATCGAGCCAATCCGCAGGCCGCGCGATGGCCGGCATGTTTGCCCCGAAAGCGCAGCTCGCAGAGTTTTACGGCTTATGGGGCTTTGCCACGCGGCTAGCCAGTATCATCGGCCCGCTGGCCTATGGCTCCATCACATGGGCCACCGGCGGCAATCAGCGCATTGCGATTGCATCGACCACGGTGTTGTTTGCAATTGGCCTCGTGGTGCTCTCGCGGATTGATATGGAGCGGGGCAGGGCTGCTGCTGAAGCAGGTTGATTTGCTATTTATTTCGTAGCGCTCTGCGCAGGTTTTTATTGGGTTAGAAGCTGTTTTTCTTAAAATTTGTGCTTTTTGAAATGTTGTTTTGCACCACCCGATCACGCTGGCACGGCGGGCGCGATAGCAATTGTCGGCTTGCACCTCGCGCAGAAATGTTTTTGGCGCGCTGGGACGATTTGCATCAACGCCTAGGTTTGCACGCTGCCTCTGTAGCGAGCGCGAATGGCCGCACCACCAATTCCTATCACGCCCACCGCACCTTGCGGCTTGGCTGGCGCGCAACTCGTGAGATAAAACTTGTTCAAAGACTTGAGGAACCTGAGGCACGACACATCATTCGTCAGCTTCAAAAACTGCGTTGTAGAATTATGTTTCTCACACAATTTACCGTGCCCATATATGGGCCGCAGTTTTTGCGATACATATTTTGTTGAAACTCTATGCTCCTCCGAACACTTGCTCTAACAATAGCTATTCAACTCACCGCCGGATCAGCGAACGCAGTAAGCGAATCTGATAATGGCGTTTACCTTGTTGTGAATACGAGGGGTGAAGTGACGACCAAAGCCTTCCGTGTTTCACAGTTTGGGTCGGAATGGGCAGTTGAAGACAAAAAGCCAGACGGGTCTTGGTCGAATGTTATTTGTGAGGCTGAATGCAAGATGTCTGTTTCAACGGAGGCCAACATTCAGCAGTTTTTCCCAACTGCGACTCTTTCTCAAATTACGCCTGACTGCATTCATAGCAAGGCTTTTGCGTTTTGCGGATATTCGCTTAAAAGCAATCCGGCATTTAGAGGGTATCTATTTGTGGCTCTGACCGAACGTCAGCCGATTGTTCTGCGGCTAGCTCGTGTCACTCCGGACAAGTAAGGGTCTTAACTTTTTGCTTTACGCGGACACTTAGAGTGAGTTAATAGCCGCGTGGTGTGTAACGTGCGCACAATTGGGACAACGGCAATTCTTAGAACCCCATGCGAGTAGCAGCCTGAGCGTGTTCATCCATCGCCAACGTGAGCGGGTAGCCTGCAACCTCAAGCTAGTCAAAAAGTTTAAGAAAAATAGGCCAGTAGCCGTCGTGTTACCTGCGCAGAGCGCTACTAAATTAGTAGCATCAATCAATAGCTTAACGCCGCACCTGCAACGCCCCCGGATTCACAATATTCGTGGGCTGACCCTTGATGAAGTTCACCACGTTATCAAACGCCGCGCCAAAATACATTTCATAGCTGTCTTGCTCGACGTAGCCGATATGCGGCGTGCAGATGCAATTTTCTAATCTCAAAAGCGCATGGCCTTGCAAGATGGGCTCGCTTTCAAATACGTCCACCGCCGCCATGCCCGGACGGCCGCGATTGAGTGCGGCAATCAGCGCGTCTTGTTCGATCAGCTCAGCGCGAGCGGTGTTGACAATCAGTGCTGTGGGCTTCATGAGCGATAAATCTTGCAGCCTGACGCAACCTGTGGTCTCTTCATTCAGGCGCAAATGAATGGAAAGCACATCGCTGGTAGCAAACAGCGCCTCGCTGCTGGCTGCAGTTGTAAAGCCCAAGCCTTGCGCGCGAGCCAGCGTTGTCTCTCGGCCCCAGACGATCACATTCATGCCGAAAGCCTTGGCATAGCCGGCCACGAGCTGGGCGATCTTGCCAAAGCCGAGCAGGCCGAGTGTGCGGCCTTTGAGCGTGGTGCCGAGGTTGAAATTGGGCGGCATCGAAGCTGTTTTCAGGCCCGATTGCTGCCAAGCGCCGTGCTTAAGACTAGCAATGTATTGCGGCAAGCGGCGTTGGGCGGCCATGATGAGCGCCCAAGTCAGCTCAGCAGGCGCAATGGGCGAGCCGACACCTTCGGCCACGGCGATGCCGCGTTCGGTGCAGGCGTTGACGTCAATATGGCTACCTACGCGACCCGTTTGCGAGATCAGCTTCAAGCGTGGCAGTTTTTCAATGATTTGGCGCGGGAGCACGCTACGCTCGCGAATGAGCACGATCACATCGGCATCTTTGAGCCGCACGGAAAGCTGGCCAATGCCTTTGACGGTGTTGGTATAGACCTTCGCTTGATATTCATCGAGCTTTGCCGCACAGGGCAGCTTGCGCACTGCATCTTGGTAGTCGTCTAGGATCACGATATTCATAGCCAGCAATTGTGCCTGTAACTTAAAGGCTTTCCGGTTAGCATCGTTGTTTCAACATTCAACTTTGGAGTCATATCGTGAGTATTTCCATGTCTTCGGCTAGCAGCCCCATTTTCAAATCGATGCTCGGTAATTTGGATCATTTCTTGGCCAAAGCCGCCGCGCATGCGGCTGCCAAAAAATTCGATCCTGCCAATTTGCTGGCCGCGCGCTTGGCGCCCGATATGCTGCCGCTCACGCGCCAAATCTTGATCGCCTGCGATGCGAGCAAATTCGGCATCGCGCGCTTGGCCGGTGTAGAAGCGCCCAAATTTGACGATACCGAGACAACAATTGAGCAACTGCAGGAGCGCATCGCGAAGACGATTGCCTTCATCGACAGCGTGAGCGCTGAAAAGCTCGATGGTACGGAAGAAAAAGACGTGACATTCCCCGCCGGCCCCGCTGGCAACCGCACCATGAAGGGCGAGGCTTATTTGAAGCATTGGGTGATCCCGAATTTCTTCTTCCACGTGACGACGGCCTATGCGCTGCTGCGCCACAACGGCGTGGAGCTGGGTAAGCCAGAGTTTTTAATGGGCGCGAAGGCTGGGTGATTTTTTTACCGCTTCGCCGTCATGCGGGCCGCTCGCCTGCCACGTGATGTGCGCGAAAAAGCCGAGGCCTTACTTTCGTGTAGTGCTCATGGCCGCAAGCTGCGAGCTGCGTACCTCTGTGGTTTTGATAACGTGGTTTGCCGCGCTCAACCGAAGAAAGGCTTCGTTT
>JANMDU010000125.1:0-22135 GCA_031376455.1 Variovorax sp.
TGATCGACTGTTGGTTTTGATTGAAGATAGAAGAACACGGAAGGCACGAAAACTTCACGGAAGGCACTGAAAAAACCAATTCTTTTCCGTGTCTCTCTTGAAACTTCAGTGTTTTCCGTGTCTTGTCAAATCGCTTATCGCCACAAATAGAAATCAAGCAGCCAATTTCAATTCATCCAGCGAAGTTTGCATCGCGCTCGCTGGCAGCCCATCTTTCCAAGGCACATCGACAGGATAGTCTTTCAGCAAACAATCATCGGGCAAGCATTCAATCGGCGTGAAATCGCGATGCGCAATGTATTCCGGGCGTTTGTGGCGGCGGATGTGGTTGCTCACAGTACACAGACTCAAATAAACGCTCACGCGGTTAAACGGAGATAGGTTGGAGCTTGAGGCATGCACCAAGCAAGAATGAAACAGAATCATCGAGCCTGCTGAACCTTTGGGGCTGACGATGCCGCCCCCGACGAGCTGGCCAGACTCGTCGTATTTCCCTTTGCCACCCGCGCGATCCACCAGCTGCGTGATGAGCGCGTTATCCACCGTCCACAGCGGATAACTCGTCGTCGTCAAATCATGCTTGGCATTGACCACGCCTTTCTTGTGCGAGCCGGGGATGAACATCAACGGGCCATTGAATTCGTTCACATCATCGAGAAAAATCGCAATATTCATCGCCCGCTCAGTGGGCATCATGTCGTCGTTGAGCCATGTGCCGTAATCTTGATGCCATTGCCACACATCGCCTTCAAAAGCCATCTTGCCGTTGATCTTGAATTGGTGCATATAAAGCTTCTCGCCCAACAAATCCTCCACCGGCTCGATCATGCGCGGATGCCGAGCTAATCTTGCAAAGGGCTCGCTGGTCATATGCGCAGCGAAATTGGTGCGCACAGCATCTGAGCCCTTTTCGCGCACGTTGTAAGCCTCGCGCTTCGCATACAGCTCGGGGACGGCTGCATTCAAATTTTGCGTCTCTTGCGTGCTGAAAAGACTGGGGAAAAACAGATAACCATCGCGGTCAAATTGTTCGTGTTGCTCTTGGGTCAAACGCATGTGCGTCTCCTTGGGGTTGGATAAATTTAGATCGATTCGTTAGCCGCTTTGAGCACTTGCTCCAGCCTGTGCTCCAACATATTGCTCGCCTGCTCGCCATGGCTGCGCATCAGCGCCTCGGCTTTGCGCGCATCTTTGGCCGCAATCGCCCGCGCAATCGCCTCATGTTCATCCCACACCGCTTCGCGAAGCTTGGCGCTTTGCAACACTGCGCCCATCGCTCGGCGAATGTGCTGCCAATGCAGCTTGGCAGTTTGTTCGATCAGCGGATTGCTGGCCGCGCGATAGATCGATGTGTGAAATTCAATATCCGCTTCAATCATCGCGCCAATGCTTTTGCCTCGCGCTGCTTTGCGCCCTGCTGCAATCAAATTGCTATTCAATTCATAGCTACCCGCGCAAGCCAGCCGTGCGGCCAGCGCGTCTAATGCACTGCGAATCTGATACACATTGGCCAGCCAAGCGGCATCCAGCGGCGCGACCAACACACCGCGACCTGGCGCATCCAAGATGAAGCCATCTTTTTTCAGCAAGCGCAACGCTTGCAGCACGGGCTGGCGGCTGACATCCAATTGCTCGGCAATCTCTTCCTGCGTGACGCGCTCTCCTGGCGCAAGCTCGCCTTCGCTGATCGCGCCGAGCAGCTTGGCATACACCTGTTCAACCAGATCAGGCGAGGATTCGATTTTGAGAAGTTGGCTCATACAGCAAGTGTTTGCCCACTACTGTACTCTGTATACAGAACACACAATGCTCTTTCTGATGCATGAAAACCCTGACTCGCTTGCCTTGATTCGCAGTCTGGAATTCAAGCTATATTGCAATCATGATCGCAAAGCAAAGCCCCAACATTTTCAACTTCAACACCGATCCCCAATGGTTGGATGCGCAACACAACAACCGCCTGCGCGTGCCAGATTTCATGGCTTACTTCGAGCGCTGGCAGAAGGATTCCGCTGCAGCGCGTCAGTCTCAGTGCTGCCAAATCGACATCGCCTACGGCACGGGCGCGCTTGAAAAACTCGATGTTTTCCCGATGCAGGCAAATGCGAAAGCAAAAGCAAAAAAGCCCGCGCCCGTGCTCGTCTTCATCCACGGCGGCTTCTGGCGCAGCCTAGACAAAGCCGATCACAGCTTTGTCGCGCCTGCGTTTAGCAGCGAAGCCTGCGTCGTGATCCCAAATTACCCGCTCTGCCCGGCAGTCACTATTGAAGAGCTCGTGCTAGCCCAAGTGCAAGCGCTGGTTTGGGTGTATCGCAATATCGCAAAACATGGCGGCGACCGAAACAGCATCACGGTGATCGGCCATTCAGCGGGCGGGCATTTGGCGGCGATGATGCTCTCCTGCCAGTGGCGAAAAGTTGCCGAAGATTTGCCCACACGTTTGGTCAAAAATGCCATGAGTGTGGCTGGCCTGCATGATTTAGAGCCACTGCGCCACAGCCCCTACATCCAAGGCGATTTGCGCCTGACTCAATCACAAGTGCGCCGCTGCAGCCCCGCCTATTTTCCCGCGCCATCAGGCCAACTGATCGCTTTATGCGGCGAGGCCGAGAGCGAAGAATTTCGCCGCCACAACCGTCTGGTAAAGCAATCTTGGGGGCCGCGCTGCGTGAGCGTCTGCGAAGAAGTGCCGTATGCTAATCATTTCAGCGTGTTAGAAGCACTCTGCATGCCGGGGCAGCGTGCGCATAATTTAGCGTTAAGCCTATTGAAATGAGCGACAAGCCGAAAGTGGAATCTGCGTAGCGTGCTATCTATTTAGTCGTTTCTTGAATTCAGAACTAACCAACGGATCTGCATGTACGCGATCATAAAACTCAGCAGCCAAAGCCTCAGCCGCACGCCAAACGCCTAGTAAATCCGCTTGGGGCAATACGGCAGGCAGCGTAATCTCTCGCAGCTCTTGCCCCACCGGGCGCAGGCGCATGGGCAGCATATCGTAGATCGGTGCGAGGCGGAAATTCGCTTTGCCTATGTTGTCGTAAAACAATGCAATGTTGCCCAGATGCATGTCGTTGTTGTGAATCAAATGGCCGAAGGCTTGCAGCAAGGCAATGCGCTGCACGTCTTGTTTAGACAGCAATCTCTGCAACTCAAGCTGCTGCGCCGCATGAATCCAGCTGCGCCTGCTGCCGACAAAATGATCGTCAGCAGCGCCTAAGCTGATCACGCCAAGCCGGCCGCTTGCGCCAACGCGGTCAAAACGCTGTACTTCCAAATACACGCGCTGCGCATCATGCGACACAGCGGCTTGCGCAGCCTGTACACCCGTTTGCACAGCGTGATCCGAGAGCACATTCAATGCGTGACCCTCGCATCGCAACAAATCGCGCCAGCGCTGCGCAGCCTCACCACTGTCTGCAGGGCTGAATTTCACAATCACATGTGCTGCACCCGATGATGTTTGCACATACTGCGTGAATTTCGGCTGCTCACCTGCAGCGGATGACATGCTGCCATCTGCATTCAATGAGGCTTGCGCCAACTCTGCATAGCGCTTGAGCTTTTTTGCTTTGGGTAGCGCCTGCGGCTGCGGCTGCCGCAAGTGCAAATCCAACGCTCTGCGACCCACGATCAAATGACCCGGCTCATCATGCCCCGCCCAATCGAGCGCGCGCAACACATGATCGTCGCTCCAATCATGGATGCTTTGTGGCAGCTGTGGCGCAACGCTCGTTGGAAGCTGTGCATGAGGCGCTGCTTCAGATATGCGCCGAGGAAACTGCTGCCCCAAATAGCCCTCTGGCCGCATATCGCTCACAAACCATGGCAAGCCCTCAAAGATTTCTACACCTCGATCACCCTCAAACGCTGTACGCGAACCTGTAGCCATGCCAACGGTGTAGAGTTGCCCCAGCGCTTGCAACGTCCCATCTGCATCGACTTGCGAGATGGGCAGCGGCAAGCTCACTCCTGCTGGTCGCATGCGCACATAGCGCGAGCGCTGCGCCTTGCCTAGAGCCAGTACCGCGCCTGCAGCTTTGCGCACCTCACGCGAGAGCGTGGCTTGGCTGCATCTGAGCTTGGCTGCCAGCTCAAGAGCGCTGTGCATATCGTTGCCCAGCGCTTCGATCAAGGCTTGGGGCGAGCTTAGTACGGGTGGTGTGGGCATCGCAAAATTGAATTGATTTGAATAGATTTTAGATCACATTTAAAAAATACCAATTCTTCTGTGAAATCACGAAAAATCATAAAAAAAGCGCCTAAAAAGGCGCTTTTTTTATTCGATTTGAATAGATTTCACATCAACAAATGCTCACCCGCATTGTCCCCGCCCAAGATCACGTAATTCACCTTGCGAATATCCATGAGCTTTTTGCCGCCTGAATAGCTGATCGAGCTTTGCACGTCTTCTTGCATCTCGCGCAGCGTATCAGCCAGTGTGCCTTTGATGGGCTCCAAAATGCGCTTGCCTTCGACGTGCTTGTATTCGCCTTTGTTGAAGTCGCTCGCTGAGCCGTAATATTCTTTGAAGAGTTTCCCATCGACTTCGACCGTTTTGCCCGGCGACTCTTCAAGACCAGCCAGCATCGAGCCAATCATCACCATCGTCGCGCCAAAGCGGATGGATTTAGCAATATCGCCATGCTCCCGGATACCGCCATCGGCAATGATGGGCTTGGTCGCCACGCGCGCGCACCACTTGAGCGCCGAGAGCTGCCAGCCGCCCGTGCCAAAGCCCGTTTTCATTTTGGTGATGCAAACCTTGCCCGGGCCAATGCCTACTTTGGTCGCGTCTGCGCCCCAGTTCTCTAAATCAATGATGGCCTCGGGTGTGCCCACGTTGCCAGCAATTACAAAGGATTTCGGGAGCTTCTCTTTCAAATAGCCAATCATGTTTTTCACGCTATCGGCGTGGCCATGGGCGATATCGATGGTGATGTAGTCAGGGCTGAGGCCTTGCGCCACAAAGGCATCCACCGTGTCGTAATCTGGCTTCTTCACGCCCAGCGAAATCGAAGCGTACACGCCTTGCGCGACCATGCTTTTCACAAACGCCAGATTATCAATATCAAAGCGATGCATCACATAAAAATAGCCATGCTTGGCCAGCCAAACGCAAATCTCCTCGTTCACCACCGTCTTCATATTCGCCGGCACCAACGGAATCTTAAAACTCCGCCCGCCCAGCTCCACGCTGGAATCACACTCGCTGCGGCTCTCTACGCGGCATTTGCGCGGCAGCAGCAAAACATTGTCATAGTCAAAAATTTCCATGTTCCAAGTCTTTCAAAAAACCATTTCAGATTGATTTGAGCGCTTGGAACTGACCCGGCTTTTGTGCCCTTTGATGAAAATCTAGGTACAAAAAAACCGGGCACAAATTGCTTGGGCCCGGTGCGTGATTGTATAGCGTCAGATGCCGTGCAGTGCCACGAATTGCGCGGCGCTCATGACGGAATATTTATCTGCTAAAGCCAGCAGCGCCTTATCGCCAGTGATGAGGTATTGCGCTTTCGAGGCCAGCAGCGTGCCAAGAATGGCTTGGTCAAAAGGGTCTGTGAGCTGCTCGTCCCAATGGGCTGCAGGCTCGACGATATCCGCTTGAAAACTTAAGCAATCAACCAGATCGGCAATTGCATCATCGGACAAACCATGCCTAGCGCGTAATTTAGGCAACACACGGCGCAACTCATCAAGGATGTAGTGGCTCAGGCTCACTTGCAATGAACCACTGCGCCATGCTGCAACAATATTGCCCGGCACACTAGCCGGATAAGCCAAGCCACTGAGCAAAATATTAGTGTCGAGCACGACGTGAATCGTCATGGCATCGACTTTTATTGAACTGAATGTGGTTGTGCGCGCGGGCGCTCTGCCAACACGGCGGCATCAATTTCAGCCATGCCCATATCTTGAGGTGTTGCGGCAAAACCTTGAGCCAAACGCTGGCTGAGCGCATCAAACCGCGTCTGCATGCGGCGAATGCGTTCAAAGAGACGAGCATCGACCAAAGCGGCAATCGATTTACCATCTTTGTTGATGACGATACTGTCGCTACGGTAATGCACTTGGTTGAGCATATCGCCCAAGTTCTGACGGAAGGTGACGGCTGAGGTTTCAGTGATCATGGAATACTCCTTTTGATCATTATGACCGATACGGTCAGATGGATCAATCGCCAGAGTTATTCGCTGGCGAAACTCCAATCAATGACCCAACTGCGGCGGAGAGCCATCTTTGCCGGCAGCAAGCAAACCCGTCTGCGTATAAATCGCCAGCTTATCCCGCGTATCTACGATGTCGAGGTTGCGCATCGTCAGTTGGCCGATGCGATCTGCGGGTGAAAACGGTGCGTCTTCGACCTTTTCCATGCTTAGGCGCTCAGGTTTGTAGGTAAGGTTGGCAGACTCAGTATTGAGCAAGGAATAGTCATTACCACGGCGCAGCTCTAGGGTGACTTCGCCTGTGATGGCTCTTGCAACCCAGCGCTGGGCAGTCTCGCGGAGCATGATGGATTGGGGGTCGAACCAACGGCCTTGGTAGAGCAATCTTCCGAGCTTCAAGCCGTTCATCCGGTATTGCTCGATGGTGTCTTCGTTGTGAATGCCGGTGACTAAGCGCTCATAAGCGATGAAGAGCAGCGCGAGGCCGGGGGCTTCGTAGATGCCTCGGCTTTTGGCTTCGATGATGCGGTTTTCAATCTGATCGCTCATGCCTAGGCCATGGCGGCCACCAATGCGGTTGGCTTCCAAGATCAACTCGACCAAATTGTCAAAGCGCTTGCCGTTGAGCGCCACGGGCTGGCCTTCTTCGAAGCGGACGCTCACCGTCTCGTGTTTGACGACGCAATCTTCGCGCCAAAACGGCACGCCCATGATGGGGTTGACGATTTTGATGCCGCTGCTCAGAAACTCTAAATCCTTCGCTTCATGCGTGGCACCGAGCATGTTGCTGTCGGTCGAATACGCTTTCTCAGCGCTCATCTTGTAGCCAAAGCCCTCGGCGGTCATGAAGGCGCTCATTTCGGCGCGGCCACCGAGTTCGTCGATGAAGAGCTGATCGAGCCAAGGCTTGTAGATTTTTAAGCTCGGATTGGTGAGCAGGCCGTAGCGGTAAAAGCGCTCAATGTCGTTACCCTTAAAGGTGCTGCCATCGCCCCAGATGTTGACATCGTCTTCCTTCATCGCCGATACGAGCATCGTGCCGGTGACGGCGCGGCCTAGGGGCGTGGTGTTGAAATAGGTGTTACCTGCTGTGGAGATATGAAAAGCGCCCGCTTGCAAAGCGCAAATGCCTTCTTGCGCGAGCTGTTGGCGGCAATCGATGAGAACAGCTTTTTCAGCGCCGTATTCCATCGCTTTGCGTGGAATTTCGTCGTAATCGGGTTCATCGGGTTGACCGAGGTTGGCAGTGTAGGCATAAGGCTTAGCGCCTTTGTTTTTCATCCAGCGCAGGGCGGCGGAAGTGTCTAAGCCGCCAGAGAAGGCAATGCCGACTTTGTCGCCGATGGGAAGGAATTGAAGTATGGTGTTAGACATTTTTTATACGAAATGAGCAGTTAGCCGGCGTAGATACTGCGCGGAGCGCTATTAAATCAGGAGTGATTAACTCAGGCATCATCGAATCAAGCAAAGTGGCAAATATAGTGATAGGGCTCGGTGCAGCGGATATCGAATTTGCTGTTTGCCGGCACACTAAATTGCTCGCCAGCGCTGGATTTTAGCCAAGCGTCCAAGCCCGCAAGCTTGTATTCGCAGCTGCCGCTCACGCATTCCATGATCTCCGCTGCACCGGTGTTAAAAACCAAGCTGCTAGGCAAAATCACGCCTGCAGATTTTTTCGTGCCATCGGGCAATGTGAAGCTGTGGCTCACGCATTTGCCATCGAAATAGACGTTGGCGGCGGTGCTTAAGGTGACGTTAGGAAACAATGATGTAGTCATTTTGGAGATGTGCTCTATACAAGCGCTTGATTAGATTCAGAATGGAACATATTTTAAGGGATGCCCATGCCCCAAACCCTCACCCCGCAGCTTCTGCGCAGACTGCACATCAAGCCTGCCGATCATCCGCGCGGGCAGCCGCATTTAAGCGCAGCCAGCGGCTTAATATGTATGAGCGCGCAGGGCAAATCGCACTGCTTCGCCGTGGCCGATGATGAGCATCATTTGGCGCATTTCTCAGCGGGTGACGATGCGCCCGTTGAGCTGTATCGACTACTGCCCGATGATTTGCCCGACGATAAAAAGCAGCGCAAAAAGCTCAAGCCTGATTTAGAAAGCCTTTGTGCCCTGCCAGCGATGCCGGGCTATCCGTATGGCGCGTTGATCTTACTTGGCTCGGGCTCTAAAACGCAAAGGCATACGGGCTTACTCATGCCGCTCAACGCCAAGAGCTTGCTTGACGAAAGCGAACTCAAGACTTTCAAACACATTGATCTCACAGTGCTTTACGCGCCTTTGCATGCCAAATTTGATGATCTGAACATTGAAGGCTGCTTCGTACAAGGCGAGCATGCACACCTGCTACAGCGAGGCAATAAAGGCAGCTCGGGCAGCGCATGCATCCGCTTCAAATGGCAAGAGTTGCTGTCTTGGCTGCTGGATTCAAACCGTGCTGCCCCGAAGCCACAGAAAATCATCCCCATCGATTTAGGCGAAGTGGACGGCATACCTCTCACACCCACTGATGGCATCAATCTGCCCGATGGACGCTGGTTGCTCAGCGCTGCTGCGGAGAACACCGATAACAGCTTCGCCGACGGCCCATGCGCAGGCAGCGCCTTGGCTTTGCTTGATGCAAATGGACAAGTGCTAGTGGCGCATCCAATGCAAGGCGCGCCAAAAGTCGAAGGCATTGCGATTGATCACTCAGAGAATTCTCAGCGATTGCTCATGGTCACGGATGCTGATGATCCAGATATCGCCTCCCAGCTACTTAGCGTGGATGCGTTTTGGCTTTGAATTCGCGTTTTAAATTTGCGCCTTGAATTCGTACTTTATAACGCCGCTATAGCATTACCGGACAATCTCGGTCTAAGGTAACTTCTTCAAGAACTGATCAATCGTTTGCGCGGCTGCAGCGCCTTTGCCGCGCCACTGCTCATCAGCGCCGGCAATCATCACTTGCTGCGAGCCAGCGGTCGCGAGTTTGAGCAAGCCTGCTCTGCGCCAAGCGGAAGAGACGGTGACTTGGATGTCGCGCTCGCCATACAGATCGAGCACGGGAAACGGATAGTTGCGCGTGGCGAAGCTGTAGCCGCCGGTCAGGCTGATGCAAACCCAAGCTTTGTAAGTCGTATTGGCATGCGCTTGATCGAAATGCACATTGGCCATCCATGAGCCCATTGTGTGGCTCACCAGCACTGTTTTTGCGTAACCTCGCGCGGCGAGAAATTGCGCGGCGGCATTCAGGCGCACGCCTGCTTCGGGGAAGAGCTTGGGGAAGTAATCGTCGATGGCAGCTTCTTTGGAGCCAATGGGCATTTGAATGGCCAACGTGGTGTAACCCATCTCATGCAAAAGTTTGCGCAGCTCGCCGGTGATGCCTTCGTCAGGATGCGTGCCCACCCCGTGCGCGAGGACGATGGCGGGGCGCTGTGGATTGGCTTTAGTTTGCGCGGTTTCAGACAAGATTCCAAAGAAAGGGCGGTAAGCAGATTGGCCTGCATGCGAAATTTGCACCGCGTCGCCCACCACGAGCTGCGCTTGCACCTCCTGCGCAAAGCGAGCTTCTCGGGCGTAGTCGCTTGCCCAAACGGAGGATGCGACGAGCGCGCATGCGAGAAGGAGAGCGAAGGTACGCATCGTGTCACCTCAACAAAATTTTTAAGTCTTCCGCCAACGCCTGCGCACCCATGCCGTATCGGGTGTACAGGCGCAGCTTGCCTTGTGGGTCATAAACGAAGCTGGCTGCTGTGTGGTCAATGGTGTAGCTCGTGGGCGTTTTGCCATCGACTTTTTTGTAGTAAATCTTGAAGGTTTTGGCGAGCGCCGTGGTTTGCTCAGGGCTGCCACGCAGCGCGGTAAAGCTCGGATCGAAGCTTTCCATATAGGCTTTGAGCACTTGCGGTGTATCTCTCTCAGGATCAACCGTGACGAAGACGGCAGTGACTTTTTCGCCGTCTTTGCCAAGAGATTTTTTCACCCCAGCAATCTCGGCCATGGTGGTGGGGCACACGTCTGGGCATTGCGCAAAGCCGAAGAAAAGCACGACGGCTTTGCCTTTGAAATCGGCGAGGGTTTTGGTTTGGCCATTCACGTCAGGCAAGGCGAAATCCTTGGCGTAATCCGCACCAGTAATGTCTACGCTTCTGAATTCAGGCTTTTTCTCTGCGCAGCCTGCCAAAAGCATAAATATCAAGCAAAAAAGGCCTATTGCCGGCGTATTTGTTGCGCGGAGTGCTATCGATTTCATAGTAATCATAGGATGTAGTGATCCACCAGTAGCGCAGCAAACAGCACGCTGAGGTGAATCAGAGAAAAGAGAAACGTCTTGCGAGCCAGCTCATCGCTGTAGTTTTGAAACAGCTTCCAGCCATACCAACAAAAACCCATGCTCAAAACGATAGCGGTCGCCAAATAAATCCAACTGCTCATGCCATAAGCAAAAGGCATGAGGCAAGCGGCAAACAGCACAAAGGTGTAGAGCAAAATTTGCAAGCGCGTGTATTCGTTACCATGCGTCACGGGCAGCATCGGCAGGCCACTTTTGCGATAGTCTTCCACGCGATACAAAGCGAGCGCCCAGAAGTGGGGTGGCGTCCAGAGAAAAATAATAAGAAACAGAATGAAGGCCTCTGCGCCTACATCGCCCGTCATCGCGGCCCAGCCGAGCACGGGCGGCATCGCGCCCGATGCGCCGCCAATCACGATGTTTTGCGGCGTGAGCGGCTTCAAGATCACGGTATAAATCACCGCATAGCCTACGAAAGTGGCCAGCGTGAGCCACATCGTGAGCGGATTCACATAGACATACAGCACGAAGCAGCCAGCCGTGCAAAGCACCGCAGAAAACAGACCCGTTTGCCAATCAGCGAGTTCGCCTTGCGCGGTAGGCCGCCATGCGGTGCGGCGCATTTTCGCGTCGATCCCTTTTTCGACAATGCAATTGAATGCGGCTGCTGCGCCCGAGACCAGCCATATGCCGAAGCAGGCAATGGCCATCAGTTTGATCTCTTGCCCATTGGGCAAGCCGGGCACCGCCAGCACCATGCCGATCAAGGCGCAAAACACAATCAGCTGAATCACGCGCGGCTTCATCAGCGCGTAAAACTGGCGCGGTTTGCTAGTGGAAGGAGAAGCGATAGCGTTCATGGGCAACGCTCGATTAGACCAGCTTTAGATGCGAGGGCTTTTTTAGAGAAGATTTTTCTGCCACGAAAGCGCTCACGCGCATGCGCATCAGTGCAGCCATGCACACGAGCACCAAGCCCGCCGCGCCGCCAGTATGCGAGACTGCCGCCACCAAAGGCCAGCCGAGCACCACGTTCGATAAACCCGTGACCAGCTGCCACAGCAGTAGGCCAGCGATCCAAGCCGCACTGCTTTTCTGGCCTTGCTTGAACAGCAGCCATGCCGCATAGCCCAGCACGCCAAACACCACAAATGCAAACATGCGATGCACGATATGAATCGCCGTCAGCGCAGGGAATGCAATCGTTGTGCCTTGGCTCGTTTGCCCAAGCTCGCGCCACACTTCAAAACCCTGCTTCATATCCATTTCTGGCACCCATACGCCCTGGCATTTGGGAAATTCTGTACACGCCAAAACGGCGTAATTTGTACTGACCCAACCGCCGAGCGCAATTTGCCAAAACAGCAATATAAAGCCGCCGATTAAAAGCAAGCGAGTGCCTTGCGACACCACAAAATCTTTTGCGCCTTGCTCATATTTGACCGCTTGAATTTGCAGCAAACTCAGCAACACCATCGCGCCGAGCAAGTGCATCGTCACAATCGCAGGAAAAAGTTTCATTGTCACGGTCAGCGCACCAAATGCGCCTTGGATACAGACCCACACCAGCGTCGCTATCGGCCACCAAGGGCTCACGGCAATTTGCTTTCTCGCCATCCAAGAAGCCATGGCGAGCACCAAGATCAACGCCCCAACGCCACTGGCGGCGTAGCGATGAATCATCTCGATCCAGGCTTTCTGGTGCGTCACTGGCCCCGTGGGCATCGCAGTCTGCTCCGCGCTAATTTGCGCCTTCGCGCCCACGGGTGTGGCCTTGCCATAGCAGCCTGGCCAATCGGGGCAGCCGAGGCCAGAATCGGTGAGCCGCGTGAACGCGCCGAAGAGCGTGAGATCGAAAGTGAAGAAAACCGTGAGCAAGGTCAGCATGCGCAAGCGCTTGGCCATGCTCGCATTTTTATGGCGCATCCACACCCATGCCAATGGACCCAGCGCGATCAATGCACCTAGAAGTAAGAGACGGAGCACTGGCTCAAAATCGTAGAGAGCGACTTCCATGTTCATGGCTTAGCGCCTTGCGTTGCCGGAGGATTGCTTTGCTGCGCCGCTTTGGACAAGATGCCGCCCATACTGCCGCCCACGCGCCCCGCCTGATCCCAACTGCCCGATGCGCGCAGCAAATTATGAATATCGCGCTTAGCTTTGACCGCATCTATATTGGCAGGCCAGCGCAGCATGAGGTTGCCGTAGGGATCGACCACGTAGATGTGATCTTGAATTTTTGAGCCAGACACGGCAGGCAGCCATCCAGCCAGCGTAGCAGCATCTACTCGAAGCGCTTGCGCATCATTGGCTGGCGAATGCACTTGTGGGGCGAGCTTAGCGTCAACGTCTGAGTCGTCAGACACCAGCCAAACACGCTCTATACGATCCTTGTCGCGCCCCATCACTTCACGCAATTGACGCGTCCAATAGATATTTTTTTGGCACGCCTCGTTGCAAGCGCCACCGGCCACACTCACGAGCAGCCACTGCCCTTGCAGCGCAGGCAGTGCATAAGCGGTGCCATCCAGCAGCCGCGCTTGCACAGCAGGCAACGGGCGAGCAGGCTGAATCAGCTCGCCATAATTCTTGCGACCTTCGGGGCGGATGACATAGAACGTCAGATAGGAGCCGATCACCGGCGCAGCGCACACGAGCATCAGCGCCAGCATCTTCCAGCGCCCCGACATACGGCGTCTCACAGCCGGCTCTTGCGTTGCAGAAGGCAGCGAATGTACAGTGAGTGTGAGAGGAGAATCAGCTTCTTTTTGCATGGCGGCGGGGAGTGATGAGTTGAAACCAGACATAAAGACCACCTAGAAGCGCGGAAAGCGCAAACCATTGAAATGCGTAACCATAATGCTTGGCCACACCTGTGTTGGCGGGAGGCCAATCTCGCAACAGCGAAGCCTCCTGTAACGAATCCGGTAAGCCTTCGCTTAAAACCTCCGGCGAGGTTTGCAGCAACGCCATGGGCAGCAGGGCTTTGCCTCCCAACGAAAGAGTAGGTATATTTTGCCAAATACGCGAAGGCCTTGTGCCTTCCTTGCTCTCTGTGGACGAAGATGTTGGTGCAGACAACGCAGGCGCTGCGCCTTGCAACTCATAAGCTTTCGAGACATGCGCCATCAAGCGCCCAGACACGGTGACGGATTGCATCGTCTCAGGCAGTGCCGGCAATTTGCTGCGATCTTGAAAATCACGATGTACCCAGCCACGTTGCACCCAAATCACTTGATTCCCGCCCTCAATCGCTAATGGAGTAACAACAAAAAAACCGACGCGCTGGCTACCTGAGACTTGCATCGCTCGGTTGTCTAAAAACACCGTTTTCTCATGCAGCCAGCGGCCTTGAAGCGCAACTCGGCGATGCAGCCAAGTCGATTCATCACGCGCAGCTGCTATGAAATCGGAAGCATTCAGCCCAGTATTATCCAAGGCCAGCAGTTGATTTCTTGTTGAAATCTGCTGAGCCAAACCTTCTTTGAATGCGGCCCGCTTCAGCTGCCAAGCCCCCAGAGATGCCGTGATCGCCACGCTGCTCAAGGCGATGCCCAAGATAAGCCATTGCTGAGCGCGAAACCGGGCTACAGGCTTGGATGAAGGCACGAGTGGCATCTTCACACGATAATGCGGAGCATGACCATTTTTGTTGCCCTCGCCTTTCTTCTCGTCTTGGCCGCGCTAGCCGCCGCAGGTTTCTTCATGCTGCGATCCTCTGGATCCAACGAAGCCAGCGAGACAGACGCCGCCGCACAGTCCACAGAACGAAACAGCCGCATGGCGAAAGCCTTAACGGTGCGTATCAGTGTGTCTGTGGTGCTGTTCATATGTGTGTTGCTTGCTTGGAAATTAGGCTACATCAAACCTTCTGGCTTACCCGCTACAACTTCTTCGAGCAAGTAAAAACTTTTAAATTCCTTAAATTAAAAAAAGCCGCTGAAGCGGCTTTTTTTCTAAGCGTCATGGTCGCTATCACATCCAATAGACAAGGATATACAAACCGAGCCACACCACGTCAACGAAGTGCCAATACCAAGCTGCGCCTTCGAAGCCAAAATGTTTATTAGGTGTGAAGTGGCCTTTTTGTAAACGCAGTGTGATGAAGAGCAGCATCAACATGCCAACAAACACATGGAAACCGTGAAACCCAGTCAGCATAAAGAAGGTAGAACCAAAAATACCTGAGCTGAGTTTGAGATTTAAGTCAGTGTAGGCATGGTAATACTCGTAACCCTGCACGCAGAGGAAAATTGCACCCAGTAAAACAGTCGCCCACATGAACAAAATTGTCTTGCTACGATTGCCTGCGATCAGCGCATGGTGTGCAATCGTCATCGTCACGCCAGAAGTCAACAGCAATGCGGTGTTGATGGTCGGCAACCAAAACGGCCCCATCGTTTGGAACGGCTCAACAATACCTGCTGGAGAAGTGGTCGAGCCGGGTACTTGACTCGGCCATGCAGCTGTAAATCCCGGCCAGAGCAGCTGGTTCTCAAGGCTGCCTAATGCTGGAATCGAATGAGAACGCGCCCACCACAAGGCGGAGAAGAATGCACCGAAAAACATAACTTCTGAGAAAATAAACCAGCTCATACTCCAGCGGAAGGAAAGATCAATCTTGCGGCCGTATTGCCCGCTCTGGCTCTCAGAGATGGCCTCAGAGAACCATTGAAACAGAACAATGCCCCACCAAGCCAGGCCGAAAAATAAGGCATACATGCCCCACGCGTGATCGTTGATCCATTGGCCCGCACCCACAATGACAAAAAGCAAGCCGATAGAGGCCATCACTGGATGGCGCGATGGCCCGGGGATGAAGTAATACGGCGTGCTGCCAGTCGATGCGCTCATGTTTTCAATTCTCCTAAACCCAAAATCTCAAAATAATTTTAAGCTGTTGTTTTATCAAAACGCCTTCACGGCCCAGTTAACAAACAACAACAAAACACCGATAAAAATAGCTACTCCCGCAAAACCAGCAATCACGACATGGATCGGATTGAGTTGTTGTGTGTCTCTCTCAAATTCTTGGCTCGATCTCAAGCCCACGAAACTCCAAGCCACTGCTTTGAAAGTGCGTAGTATTTTCATGCACCCGCCTTGGCAGGTTGAGAGAAGACTGCCGGTGTGAGCATCGGTAGCGTGTTTACCGTAGCCGCTGCTGAATTCGTCTTCGGCGCAGGAGGCGTTTTGCCGCCGACCTCAAAGAAGGTGTAGCTCAGTGTGATGGTGGTCACATCTTTTGGCAGCCTCGGATCAATCACAAAGGCCACCGGCCACTTTTTCTTTTCGCCGGGCTCTAGGATGTATTGCTGAAAGCAAAAACATTCGAGCTTATTGAAATGGGGGGAGGCTTGTTTGGGCGCGTAACTAGGGATCGCCTGCGCAGCCATTTTGCGATTTTGAATATTTTGAAATTCGTACATCACCGTCATGAGCTCACCGGGATGTACTTGCAAGCTTCGTTTCTCGGGCTTGAAATCCCAAGGCCCGCGCACATTGGCATCGAACTCAACCGTGATAGTGCGGCTTTTGTCGACCTGCGTGTTCGCAGGCAAGCTTTTCTTCGCACCGGGAATTTCTTTTTCTCCGAGTGCCAATATATTGATGCCAGTCGCTTCGCAGATGGCTTTGTAAATTGGCACGAGCGCGTAGCCAAAAGCAAACATGCCCAAGACAACGACGGCTAGCTTGCCGGTCATCTTGAGATTGTCAATTTTCAGTGCCATGGATCAATACTTTCGGTTTTATTTACCAAAAAAGATCATGCGAACCAGAAAGCCAATTAAAAAGATTGCAACGACTGAAGCCAATATTAGGCCAGTACGTACATTCTTCTTTTTTTGATCTTCAGTGGTGCTCATGATCTCTGATAACAATTACATTGCCACGACTTTTGTTGCTGCTGCATTCAACTTGGGCGGTGTCTCGTAGGTGTGGAATGGGGCAGGAGAAGGAACTTCCCACTCTAAGCCTTCAGCGCCCTTACCATCTGGATCTTGCCAAGGATTCTGCGTCGCTACTGCACCTTTGCCACGCATAACGGGCAAGACGACGAACAAGAAGAAATAAACCTGTGCAAAGCCGAATGCAAACGCACCCACCGATGCCAATGCATTGAAATCAGCAAATTGCATGGGGTAATCTGCATAGCGACGCGGCATGCCTGCAAGGCCTAGAAAGTGCATTGGAAAGAAGGTGACGTTAAATGAAATCAGACTCCACCAGAAATGAATCTTGCCGCGTGATTCGTTGTACATCACGCCCGTCCATTTAGGGCTCCAGTAGTAGAAGCCTGCGAACAAAGCGTAGAGCGAACCTGCCACCAACACATAGTGGAAGTGTGCGACCACGTAATACGTATCTTGCATCTGTGTGTCAACGGGTGCCATGGCCAAAATCAAGCCGGTGAAGCCGCCGAATGTAAACACGAAGATAAAGCCCACCGCAAACAGCATAGGGGTTTCAAAGGTCATCTCGCCCTTCCACATTGTGGCGATCCAATTGAAGATTTTCACGCCGGTAGGCACAGCAATCAGCATTGTGGCGTACATGAAAAACAACTGGCCCGTGACGGGCATGCCGGTCGTGAACATGTTATGCGCCCACACGATAAACGACAGAATCGCGATTGATGACGTGGCGTAAACCATGGAGGCATAACCAAACAGCTTTTTGCGCGCAAATGCGGGGATGATTTGGCTCACGATACCGAAAGCAGGCAAGATCATGATGTACACCTCGGGATGGCCGAAGAACCAAAAGATGTGTTGATACAGCACCGGATCACCACCACCTGCTGGGTTGAAGAAGCTCGTGCCGAAATGGCGGTCTGTGAGTGTCATGGTGATCGCACCGGCGAGCACAGGCATCACTGCGATTAACAAGTAAGCAGTGATCAGCCATGTCCAGCAGAACATCGGCATTTTCATCAGCGTCATGCCGGGAGCGCGCATGTTAAGAATCGTCACAATGATATTGATCGAACCCATAATCGAACTCGCACCCAAGATATGCATGGCAAAAATCGCGGCATCCATGCTGGGGCCCATTTGCAGCGTCAGGGGTGCGTAGAGTGTCCAGCCGGCTGCAGGCGCGCCACCAGGCATGAAGAACGAGCCCGTGAGCGTCAGCGCAGCGGGAATCATGAGCCAGAAAGAGAAATTATTCATCCGTGCAAAGGCCATGTCTCCTGCACCAATTTGCAACGGGATCATCCAGTTGGCAAAGCCGACGAAGGCCGGCATGATCGCGCCGAATACCATGATGATGCCGTGCATCGTTGTGAATTGGTTGAACAATTCAGGATTGACCAATTGCAGGCCCGGTTGAAACAATTCCGCACGGATGGCTAACGCCAATACACCGCCGACCATCAGCATGGCGAATGCGAACAACAAATACAGTGTTCCAATATCTTTGTGGTTGGTCGCATAGACCCAACGCTTCCAGCCTGTGGGTGCGTGATGGTGATCATCATGGTGATCGCCACCATGCCCTGTTGTCTGCCCGTGGTTATCAAGAACTGCGCTCATGTTTTGGCCCTTTGGTACTTTAGTACTTTGGTGTGATGATTACTTGCGTGCAGCGGTAATGTCCGCGGGCTGCACAATTTGACCGGTTTTGTTAGACCAGTTATTTTTGGTGAACGTAATCACCGCGGCAATTTCTGTGTCGCTCAACTGCTTCCAAGCCGGCATCGCGCCGTTGTTTTGGCCGTTGAGCAAAATGGCGATCTGTTTAGCATTGTCAGCGTCGAGCACAACTGCTGCGCCGTCGATTGCTTTGATCGCGCCTGCGCCTTTGCCGCTGGCTTGATGGCAAGCTGCGCAATTGGCGTTGTAAACCTTCTCGCCGCGAGAGACCATATCCGTCAGCGTCCAGACTTTGGCTGGATCATCGGCCTTTGCAGCAGCTAGTTTCTTTTGAGTATCGACCCACGCGGTGTATTCAGCTGGCGTGACGACTTTGACATGAATTGGCATGTAAGCATGTTCTTTACCGCACAGCTCAGCGCATTGGCCATAAAAATCGCCTGTTTTTTCAGCACGAAACCATGTGTCTCGAACGAAGCCCGGAATGGCATCTTGCTTCACACCAAATGCAGGCACCATCCATGCGTGGATCACATCGTTGGCCGTGGTGATCACGCGGATCTTTTTGCCAACGGGAACGACTAGCGGATTGTCAACTTTGAGCAGGTAATTGTCTGGCACAACCGTGCCTTTTGGCAGGCCGGAATCCGACAAATTACGGTGCGTCACGTCGAGCGTCGATACGAAGCCCAAACCTTCGCCTTCACCTTTGATGTAGTCGTAGCCCCATTTCCATTGGTAACCCGTGGCTTTAATGGTCAGCTCTGCGTTGGTGGTGTCTTTCTGCGCGACCAAAACTTTAGTAGCTGGCAACGCCATGAAGATAACGATGATGAACGGCACAATAGTCCAACCGATTTCAACCCAAATCGGCTCAGCCAGCTCTTGCGCTTTGTGACCCTTACTTCTGCGGTGCTTCCATATCGAGAAAAACATCACACCAAAAACGATCAAAAAGATAGCGATGCAAATAATCATGATGTACCAATGCAGCCAATGCTGCTCTTCGGCAATCTTCGTGACAGGAGGCGCTAAATTAAGTTGCCTCACCGCAGGGCCGCCGGGTAAATCATTCACTGCCCAGGCCGCCGAGGAGGCCAACATGCCTGCTGAAAGCAAGAGGCTTTGCAGTTTGCTAGAGATTTTCTTGATCATCGTTGCTACTCTTAAATTTTCAAATCATCACCAAAATCAAACCTATTTGCACGGCTTCTCACCCACCTGACATTTTTTCATGTCGCGCGCAAAGCCATGCGCAATTCGCGAGCCAGATGTGATCTCAGCTCGGGGCGCACTTGCCGCCCAATATGCACTCGCCTGCCTATACCACCCGAACCTTCACTCAACTCGATGAGAGAGCGATCGTCGATGTGTGGCTCAACCCTCACTTGGCTTCTGTTAAACGCCTCACGAGAGATTTTTCCCGCATGCGAGCGCTCGACAAGTAGCTGATCGCCTTGCAATACCAAGCGCTCGCCATCTGTGGCATGCCGCGCGTAGAACAACAAAGCTACGCCAACAACGGTTAGCTCTAACAAAGCAAACGGAGTAATCATCTTGGCACCGAGCGACCAAAACATCGTTGAAATCCCGAAGGAAACGATGCACAAGGACACGTAGAACCAACCCAACTGCGCAGGTGTAACTGAGCAATTTTTCAGCAATTTCCAGTGGACCTGCTGGGGCGTGACTGTGGCAAAACGAAACACGCGATCCTGAAACGCAAAATGTGACACGGTCAACACTCGCAAAAAAGGCGCGGGGAGATACCCGTATCGAAGGAAAAAACCGCTTCATCCGATAGTTTGCAATTGTAGCGCGGGTTTTCCCGCCGCCAGCCACGTGGCTGGGTAAAACCACAGAATTTATGCACCATCGACAAGCTCATCTTCTAACGAGATTGAGATTGAGAGAGCATCGCCCGCATATCGCGCATCGAGATCGCTGATTCCGCGCTCATTTTCAGACGAGGCGCAGGCTTGAAGGCATGGCCATAGATGACTTCAAAAGTCAGCTCAATTTGCCCTTGTGCATTTTTCAACTTGTTAATTTCAGACAGCAACTTTGCATTCCAACTTCGCCCGCGCAGTCCCGCAAACCGAGCAGGATGAAGATTACGCCCGATGTCGCGCAACTCTTGCAGTGCGCGCTCAGCCGTCGCAAAACCCAACACCATCCGCTCCATATCCATCACCGGCTCGGCAAAACCAGTGCCGACCAATAAATCTCCCCAGTCATGCATGTCCGTCAGCGGGTGAGCCGCTGGACTCCAGCCCTGCTTGTCGTAAATGCGCCTGATCTCGATGGCCGTGTCAGGCCCAAGGCAGGAGAACATCAAATAGCCGTCAACGGCGAGCATGCGATGCCACGCTTTCACGGTGGCCGCCGGATCAGGCTCGGTATGCAGCGCCATATTGGCCCATACCATCTGCGCTGAGCCATCAACAACTGGGCGCAGCATACGCGCCGCCTTGCCTTGCAGTTTGTTAATCACGCCTTGCACAAAACCTTGATTTGCTATCAATTGATGAGCGCTTTGCGCAGATTCTATGCCGGCGGGAGCTAAAAAAGGCTCTGAATTCGGATACTGCTTCGCCACCAAAGTGTGTAGAGCACGGCCCGAAGAAACAGCACGCCAATTCACCCAACTAGCCGGTTGCTTTTTGATCCACGCTAAGCGCCCAGCCATGCGCGAACCCACTTCCGCATGCAACCAAGGCGCGCCTTGCTTGCTTGCGCGGGCGCTCAGCAGGCTTTGCCAGCGCTGGGCAGCATGTGCATCGAGTGGGGGGGGTGAAGCGTCAATGTCAGCCATGGTTTGCGCACGAGTATATTCACAGACGTGTTCTCTGCCCTGCTCTCATCGCTAAAAAGTGACGGTTTGCCCAGCGCCTGCGGCGTGTGCGCTTCGTTTGGACGCGCATCTGTCTGTAAGGATTGCTTAGAAAAATTCGCCCAGCCGCGTCACCGCTGCAGCACCTGCGCCTTAGCGCTCGTCGGCGAAACACAAGCACGCTGCGGCGCATGCTTAACACTAGGCAGCACACTAGACAGTTGCCATTCAGCAGTCGATTACACCTATCCGTGGGATGCCCTGCTCCAGCGCTTCAAATACTCAGACGGCGGCGACCTGCGCGCCCAACCGGCGTTGGCTCATCGCATGGCGCTCGTGATGCAGCATGCCGCCGCACGCGACGCAACCCTGGCGCAAGCGCTGCGTGTTGCCCAGCGCTCAGACTGGATCATCCCCGTCGCCCTGCACCCAGAACGCCAAAAAGAGCGCGGATTCAACCAAGCCAGTGCATTGGCGCATGCGCTCTTTCCTAATCACCCAGGCTTTAAAAACGGTCTCCTGCTACGCATCAAGAACACCGCCATACAGGCCACGCTGCCTCGCGATACACGCATCCACAACATGCGCGGAGCTTTCATTGCAGCGCCCTTGACAGCACATTTGCTCAAAGGCACACACATCACACTGATCGACGATGTCGCCACCACCACCGCCACCCTCAGCGCCGCAGCACAAGCTCTGCGGCAAGCTGGCGCAGCGCAAGTGCATGCGATTGTATTTGCTCGGGCTTTGCGTGCTGCTCACGCGCCGCTAGCTTGAGAAAGCAACACGAGCTTGCCTAGAGGCCACTCGCTGTCACGCTACAAGTCACGACGAAGCTCAACGAGCTGTCAGCGGGCAGCAAAGGTATGGTTAAACCACCACTTAAGCCGCTAAACGAAGCCGGGCCGGGATTGTAGGGCGCTGGGCATGATGCTGATGTGCCGTTATTGGTGCAAGTCACCGATGAACAGCTCAATCCCGGCGAGGGTGTGTCTTGTAGAGTCGCGTTGAGCAGGCTTAAGCTGGGTGACACATTGGATATTGTCACGGTGTAGCTGGTCGTTTGCCCAGCCACTAGCGTCACCGTACCATTGGTTTTCGTAATGGCCAGATTGACAGACCCAACCAACCGCACATCCTCCCCAGTAGATGAGCTAGAGGAGTAATTACTGCCTGCCACAGCACCACCACTGGTGTAAGTACCGCCGGGGCTCACGCTGGGATTGCCGCCAGCAGCAGCAGGA
>JANMDU010000136.1:0-2928 GCA_031376455.1 Variovorax sp.
AGTTGTTGTGTCATTTTTTTTAACTTAATTGAGGATGAAGAGAATTGGTGCTTTTGATCAAAAAGAATACGTAAGTCACGAAGGGTTCACGGAAAACACGGAAAAAAATCGAACAACCCATTTTCTGTGACTTCCGTGCAATTTCCGTGTCTTCCGTGTTCTTTTATGCTGCAGCCCGACAAAAAGCCGCAATCCGGTGCGCAGCTTCCAAGCATTCTGCCGACTCGGCTACGAGAGCCATTCGGATGTAGCCCTTGCCGGGGTTGTGGCCTGCTGCTTCTCGGGCAAGGTAGCTGCCAGGGAGCACGGTGACGTTGTATTGCGCCATGAGCTGCGCAGCGAACGCCGTATCCGAGCCACCGCACACATTGGCGGGGATTTTTGCCCAGAGGTAGAAAGCTGCGTCTGGCAGCTTCACATCTAATACTTCAGCGAACACGGGTGTGACTTGTGCGAATTTTGCTCTGTATTGCTCGCGGTTGGCAATCACATGCGCCTCATCATTCCAAGCGGCTGCGCTGGCTGCTTGAATCGTGTGGCTCATTGCGCTGCCGTGATAAGTGCGATAGAGCAAAAACTGTTTCATCAAAGCCGCATCGCCTGCGACGAAGCCACTGCGCATGCCGGGTGCGTTGCTGCGTTTGGACAGCGAGGTCATCATGACAAGGTTCTTAAAATCCCTGCCCAATTTTGTGGCCGCCTCAAGCCCGCCTAGCGGCGGCTCATCACGAAAGTAAATTTCGCTGTAACACTCGTCAGCTGCAATCACAAAGCCAAAGCGGTCTTGCAGAGTGAAGAGTTTTTTCCATTCATCCAATGTCATCACGGCGCCCGTTGGATTGCCCGGCGAGCAGACGAAGATGAGCTGCGTTTTCGCCCAAACGTCGTCTGGCACGCTTGCCCAATCCACCGCGAAATTGCGCTGCGGATCGCTGGGCGCGAAATGCAGCCTTGCGCCAGCAAGCAAAGCAGAGCCTTCGTAGATTTGATAAAACGGATTTGGGCTAATGATCACCGCATCTTTGGTTGGGTCGATCACGGTTTGCGTGAGCGAAAACAAAGCTTCTCGCGAGCCGTTAACCGGCAGGATTTGCGTTTTGGGATCAACGTCCAGACCATAGCGACGTTTGAGCCAAGCCGCGCAGGCCTCTTTAAGTGCAGGCTCTCCCCCTGTGGCTGGGTAAGCACTCAAGCCTTTGAAATTGGCATCCAAGGTTTCTTTGATAAAAAGCGGCGTGGCGTGCTTCGGCTCGCCGATGCCGAGGCTGATGGGGCGATGCGCGGCAGAGGGTGTGATGGTTGCAAACAATTGACGCAGCCGCTCAAAAGGGTAGGGCTGGAGTTTCTGGAGCAGAGGATTCATATCGCAATTATCGCCTTCTGCTTTTGGGACATGCCGCCGCGTAGCTGCGCTGGAAGCATCGGGCTGAAACACAGGCGACAGCAGATTGCAAAACGGGGTTATGCTGAATGAATTGTGCGTAAAATCCTGAAAAGAACGATCGTGCTTTTTATAAGCGCAGTTGACCACGTATATTTTGAAACTCCCTTGAAAGGACTGCCATGACAGCCGAATACAAAGTTCACGGCGATGTTGCTGTGATTACCCTCAACAACCCGCCGGTCAACGGTTTGGGGCTTTCCACGCGTGTGGGCGTTGCTGCTGGGCTGGCCAAGGCGCAGCTCGATAAAGCCGTGAAAGCGATCGTCATCACAGGCGCTGGCAAAGCCTTCTCGGGCGGGGCTGACATCAAAGAATTCGGCACGGATCGCGCGATTGCTGAGCCGAATTTGCTTAGCCTGATTTTGAGCTGTGAGAACGCTGGCAAAGTCACCGTGGCTGCTGTGCATTCAGTGTGCATGGGCGGCGGCTTGGAGTTGGCACTCGGCTGCCACTACCGCGTGGCCGCGCCGGGCACGAAGGTGGCGCTGCCTGAAGTCAAGCTCGGCTTGATCCCCGGCGCAGGCGGCACGCAGCGCTTGCCGCGCGTGCTTGGCGTGGAGTTTGCGCTCAACATGATCGTGAGCGGTGAGCCGGTGAATGCTGAAATGCTGGCGATGGCGCCGGGCCAGAAGCTGTTTGACAAGCTCTCTAAGAGCGCTGAAACGGTGCTCGATGAAGCCATCGAATTGGCCCGTGAAAAAGCCGCAGCGCATGCGAAAGATGGCAGCGCCTTCCCGCTGGTGCGCAACTTGCCTTGCAAGCACCCGCTGGGCGATGCCTTCTTCCAATTCTCACGCAACATGGTCAAGGGCATGGCCAAAGGCTTCCCAGCGCCGCTTAAGTGCGTGGATGCCGTGGAAGCTGCCACCAAGAAAAAATTCAACGAAGGCATGGCCTTCGAGCGCGAGATTTTTATCAATCTGATCTGGTCGCCAGAAGGCCGCGCGTTGCGTCACCTGTTCTTGGCCGAGCGCGCAGCATCGAAGATTGCTGATGTGCCAGAAGACACACCGAAGCGCGAGATCAAGAGCGTGGCCGTGATTGGCGCGGGCACCATGGGCGGCGGCATTGCCATGAACTTCTTGAATGCTGGCATCCCCGTGAAGATGCTTGAATTGAAGCAAGAAGCCTTGGACAAAGGCATCGGCATCATGCGCAAAAATTACGAAGCGCAGGTCAAAAAAGGCAAGCTCAAGCAGGCCAAGCTTGATGAGCGCATGGGTATGCTGACGACCACTTTGAGCTACGACGGCTTGAAAGATGCCGATCTCGTGATCGAAGCCGTCTTTGAAGACATGGGCG
This sequence comes from Variovorax sp., assembly GCA_031376455.1. Lineage (GTDB taxonomy): Bacteria > Pseudomonadota > Gammaproteobacteria > Burkholderiales > Burkholderiaceae_C > JANMDU01. The sequence goes on from JANMDU010000136.1 coordinate 2,747, forward strand.
TGAAAGAGAAAGTGTTCAAAGAGCTGGATCGCGTGATGAAGAAGGGCGCTATTCTTGCCTCCAACACTTCAACGCTGGATGTCGACAAAATTGCCTCCTTCACTAAGCGCCCGCAAGATGTGGTGGGCCTGCATTTCTTCAGCCCAGCCAATGTAATGAAGCTGCTGGAAGTGGTGCGCGGC
>JANMDU010000144.1:0-23131 GCA_031376455.1 Variovorax sp.
GTGCAAGGTACGGCGTAGGCACACAGACAGCAACATCACACACAGGCGCTTCTCCGGCTTGCCTCATACCCTTAAGCAGCTCACTCGCGAGTAACTCGTTCGCCGCAAGCGAGCCATTCATTTTCCAATTGCCAGCAATGAGTTTTTTCATGATCTTTGCTTAAAGTTGTGTCCAATCCAGCACGATCTTGCCGATGTGCTGGTTGCTCTCCATGAGCGTATGCGCCTGCGCAGCGTGCGCGGGAGCGAAGCTCTTGAAGATGACGGGCTTGATCTTTCTTTTCTCAATCATCGGCCAAACTACTTCTTTGAGATTTGCGGCAATCGCCGCTTTAAAAGCGACTGAGCGAGGCCGCAGCGTGGAGCCAGTAATCTGCAAACGACGACGCAGCACCAGACCCGCATTGATTTCCGCCTTCACGCCGCCTTGCACGGCGATGATGACTAACCTGCCCTCTTCCGCCAAGCATTCAACTTCCTTGGCCACGTAGCTGCCAGCGACCATGTCGAGGATGACATTCACGCCGCCTAACGGCGTGTTGTTAAGAGCGCCGCCTAAAGGCGTGTTGCCGAGCACGCCGCCTACAGAAGCAGCTGCTCCCGTAAGCCGCTTAACTTCTTCTGCAAAATCTTGCGTTCTGTAGTTGATGGCGTGATCCGCGCCGAGCTTGAGACAAGCCGTGCATTTCTCGTCGCTGCCGGCTGTGGCATACACCGTTGCGCCAAAAGCTTTGGCCATTTGAATGGCTGTGACGCCAATGCCGCTCGTGCCGCCTTGGATCAAAATGCTTTCGCCGCTTTGCAGCTTCGCGCGATCAAACACGTTCGTCCACACCGTGAAAAACGTCTCCGGCAAGCTCGCCGCCTCAATCATCGAGAGGCCTTTGGGAATCGGCAAACAAGAGCCGACAGGCGCTGCACACAGTTGCGCATAGCCGCCGCCAGCCACCAGCGCACACACTTGATCACCGATCTTCAAGCCTGCTAATTCCATCGCCGCAGCATCGCCACCCGCGATCTCACCAGCCACTTCCAAACCAGGAATATCGCTTGCGCCCGCAGGTGGCGCATAGCTGCCCGTGCGCTGCAACACATCAGGGCGGTTGATACCCGAAGCTGAGACGCGAATCAACACTTCGCCCACGCCAGCTTGCGGCTCTGGCCGCTCGGCCAAACGCAAGACATCAGGCGCACCGAAGGCGCTGATTTCAATAACTTTCATGGTATTTTTAGACCCAATTAAGCAGTTAGCCGGCGTATTTACTGCGTGAAGCGCTATTAAATCAATAGCGCTTCACGCATTCTGCCCTGCTCAGCTTGCAGAAATTACTGCTGCTGCTGTTGCTGTTGCTGTTGGTCATCGCGAGGCGCGCGATCATCACGTGGAGCGCGATCACCACGGTCTTCGCGCGGTGGACGGTCGCCACGCGGAGCGCGGTCGTCACCTCGCGGAGCGCGGTCGTCACTTCGCGGACCACGGTCATTGCGATCACCACCACGATAGCCACCACGGTCACCGCCACGATCTGAACGCTCACGGAACTCGCGCGGTGCTGGCTCGACATAACCTTCCGGCTTGTCCAGCAGAGCTTTCATTGACAGCTTCACGCGACCTTTGTCATCCGTCTCAAGCGCTTTAACGCGCACGATCTGGCCTTCTTTCAAGTAGTCTTCCACCTTTTCCACGCGCTCAAACGCGATCTGGCTGATGTGAAGCAAGCCGTCTTTGCCGGGCAGCAAGTTGATCAACGCACCGAATTCCAGAATCTTCGTCACTGGGCCTTCATAAATCTTGCCCACTTCGACTTCTGCCGTGATCTCGGTGATGCGCTGCTTAGCGATTTCTGCTTTTGCAGCATCGGTAGAAGCAATCGTGATCATGCCGTCTTCGCTGATGTCAATCGTGCAGCCGGTCTCTTCCGTCAACGCGCGAATTGTGGCACCGCCTTTGCCGATCACATCCCGAATTTTCTCTGGATTGATCTTCATCGTGTACAGGCGTGGCGCGAAATCGCTCACTTCTGTGTTGGCCACAGCCATGGCTTCTTGCATCTTGCCCAAAATGTGCATGCGGGCTTCTTTCGCTTGCGCGAGCGCCACTTGCATGATTTCTTTCGTGATGCCTTGGATCTTGATGTCCATCTGCAGCGCAGTGACACCATTCGTCGTGCCGGCCACTTTGAAATCCATATCGCCCAAGTGATCTTCGTCGCCCAAGATGTCGGTCAACACAGCAAAGCGATTGCCATCTTTGATCAAACCCATGGCAATGCCCGCCACATGCGCTTTCATCGGTACGCCAGCGTCCATCAAGCTCAAGCAACCGCCGCAGACGGAAGCCATCGACGAAGAGCCATTCGATTCGGTGATTTCGGACACCACACGCATCGTGTACGGGAAATCTTCTTTCGATGGCAAAGCTGCGATCAAAGCACGCTTGGCCAAGCGGCCATGGCCCACTTCGCGACGCTTGGTCGAGCCCATGCGGCCGACTTCGCCGGTGGCAAACGGAGGCATGTTGTAGTGGAACATAAAGCGATCTTCGAAACCGCCTGCGAGCGCATCAATGCGCTGCGCATCGCGCTCAGTGCCGAGCGTGGTAACGACCATCGCTTGCGTCTCGCCGCGCGTGAAAAGCGCAGAGCCGTGCGTGCGCGGGAGCACGCCATTGCGTATCTCAATCGGGCGCACAGTGCGTGTATCGCGGCCATCAATGCGGGGCTCACCTGCAAGAATTTGGCTGCGAACGATGCGCGCTTCGATGTCAAACAGCATGTTGTCAACTTTGACGCCGTCAAATTCCACGCCCTGCTCTTTCAAACCAGCCTTCGCAGCGGCATACACCTCGCGGCATGCCTGCGTGCGAGTTTGCTTGTTGCGGATTTGGTAAGCGGCTTTGAGTTTCTCGTCTGCCAGCGCGCCGACTTTTGCGGTCAAGCCTTCGTCTTTCACTTCTGGTTTCCATGTGCCCGCCTCGGCCCACAGCGGCTTGCCCGCTTCTTTGACCAAATCATGAATCGCGTTGATCGCAATGCGGCTTTGCTCATGGCCAAACACAATGCCGCCGAGCATGATTTCTTCAGACAGCTGATCAGCTTCTGATTCGACCATCAACACGGCAGCTTCCGTACCGGCAACAACCAAATCCATCTTGCTGGTTTTCACCATCGTCATGGAAGGATTGAGCACGTATTCGCCATTGATATAGCCCACGCGAGCCGCGCCCATCGGGCCTGCAAACGGAATGCCAGAAATCGCTAATGCGGCGCTGGACGCGATCAAAGCAGCAATGTCAGCATCAACATCGGGGTTGAGCGACAGCGTGTGAATCACCAAATGCACGTCGTTATAGAAGCCTTCTGGGAACAGCGGGCGAATTGGGCGATCAATCAGGCGGGAAGTGAGCGTCTCATGCTCAGAAGGCTTGGCCTCGCGCTTGAAAAAGCTGCCGGGGATCTTGCCTGCGGCATACGTCTTCTCAATGTAATCCACCGTGAGGGGGAAGAAATCTTGGCCTTGTTTGGCTGTTTTGGCTGCCACTACGGTGGCGAGCACCACAGTGCCTTCCATTTCCAGCAGCACAGCGCCCGTGGATTGGCGAGCAACTTCGCCCGTTTCCATCTTGACCGTGTGGCGGCCCCACTGGAAGGTTTTGGTGACTTTATTAAACATCGTCATGATTCGTCTCTTTTCTTTCAATACTATGATTTTGATAGCGCCTTGCGCAATATCTACGCCGGCTAACTGCCTAAATCATCTAAAAAGTGCATGCCCCGCACTGATGGGAGAGATTTTTGAATACAGATGAACGCGATGCCATTCCAAAAGAACTTCCAAAAGCGAATTTCTTTTGGAATGACACAGCTCTCGCTCACTTGACTACCCAAAAACTCCAAAAATCAAATTTAAAAGTAAAAAACGCCTGAGGCCGCTGTTGCAGTCTCAGGCGTCTGTCATTTGTGGCAATTACTTGCGTAGACCTAACTTAGCGATCAGCGCCGTATAGCGGCTAGGATCTTTGCGCTTCAAATAGGTGAGCATGCTCTTGCGCTGGGAAACCATGCGCAGCAAGCCGCGACGACCGTGATGGTCTTTTGCGTGCTCTTTGAAGTGAGGGGAGAGGTCATTGATACGAGCCGTCAGCAGCGCAACTTGCACTTCTGGTGAGCCGGTATCGGTTGCGCCGCGCGCGTTAGCCTTGACAATGTCTGCCTTGATGATGGTCATGATGTTTCCTAAAAGGAGGATAGAACTTGCGATCAGTGGCGACCATCGCCTCTGTCGTGCGGTTTGCCACCTAGACTTACGTTACAAGTGGCAAGCCTCGTATTATAACGATTTTTCTGTCGCAGCGCGTATGGACCTAGCTCGCAACAGAGTTGCGTATCGGTCTTGCTATCCCAGCGATTTGACGCGAGTCGATAGTTGATATACATTAACCTTTATTCAATCGCTTAACACCCTCAAGGAGCAAGCTATGAGCTCAATGGTTTTAACCCAAGTTTATCTCGAACCCCTTCAAAAGAAGGCGCTCTCTGGCCACGCCAAAAAATCTGGCCGCTCTGTTTCAGAAATCATGCGCGACGCTGTAGATGCCGCCATTGCAGGCGTCACTACAGACGATCTCAAAACGCTCGATCAGGGTACGCAACGCGCGCAAACCGATATTCAATTCATGCTCGGCGAGCTAAAAGCCAACAGTAGCGAACATGCCAGCTTTATGCGCGAAATCGCCAAAATGCAAAAGCAGTCCGCTAAGGAAAATGCATGAGCGTCCTCACCGATGTGATGGATCGCTTAACGGACATTTCGTCCCTGCGCACCCAAGTCACTGAGCTGATCCAACAACAACGAGAAATGCGCAGCATCATGCTCACGCAGCAAAGGGAATTGGCTGAAGTGCGCGGGCAGCTCAAAGCATTGATTCAGATGCAGAGTGCGGCAGCAAAGCGCAGTTAATCACTCCCACTCAATTGTCAATCCGCGAAAAAAACTGGACGATTTTGCATCGTATTGCATGCTATCGGATGACCGCTGCTGGTCGTCCAAGATCGTCCATACCGTCAGCTTTGCCGTCACGTGGCCATAACCAGCTTGGAAGATGGTCTGTTCGTCAGCTATCTCAGCCGGCTCACGCCAAAAATGTTGAGGCCAACATCGCCGGGGAATACAGCGTCACACTGCAAAAGCTTTGCCCGTAGCCCGCCCCAAAATGCGTTTTATCGCCTGTGGCCAAGGCATCGCAGCGCAGAGCAATGGCGGCAAGCAATACGGGGCGATCTTTCTCAGGCAACCATTGCGCAGCTTGCGCTTGATCAGCGCTAATGGCTCGCCTTGAGCTTCCAAGCTCTACAGTTGCAAGAATCTCTTCCAAATCTCGCAGCGCAGCAGTGCTCACTTTCGTTGCCACATTGCGCCGAGCTTCGATGCAGACATATTCATCCGCCACCAAGATATGCCCGCGCGCCCTTAAAGCTGAAAGCATTTGCCGCATTGCACCCGCTGCACGGGCAGCAGAAAACAAAACGTTTGCATCGAGAAAAATACGCAGCGAAGCGTTCGCGCTAGGCTTGCTCGCAGATCGATCACTTGCCATCAATTCGCCACGCGCTGCGTGACCTGAGTCAAGTCACGTTCGGCCTCTTCAAACTCAGCCAAGCGCTGCGGCGAATACAGCTCGATGGGCAGTGTCACTGCCGGACGCAACAAAATGCCCTCGGGCGTGGTTTCGGCAATCAATTGATCATCCGCCTTCAAGCCAAGCGCTTGGCGCAGCTTGACCGGTAAAGTGATTAGGCCACGGTTTGAGAGGGTGAGTGTTGCTTGCATGGATGCATCTTAGCAGATATGCAGAAATTCTGTGAAGCAAGTAGAAATGTGCAAAGCATTATTCCCAGCTTATTGGCAAGCCGCGAGAAAACTGATCCGCGTTACAAAGAATTAGGCTTTGGCTGCAAATAGTTCAACGTCATTCATATTGTCAGTTTCAGTTTCACTATTTGCTCTTCAAACATATTTAGAAAGTCAGCTTGAAGTACGATTAAAGGCCTGAGCCCAAGCCCTCTGCTCACATGACCTCAAGCTATGCTCACGCCGCAAACGAACCTATCGGCGCTCATCCTCGATCGTGATACCGCGCGACTTCAAATATTCGATCAAGTCCCAAGACATCGCAGACGCGCCGTGCCTAGGGTTACGGCGCACTGAGGTTACCGAGCCGCCATTAATGAAGCCAGCAAGATACGCGGCTTGCATTGGCGACCAACTGTCGAGTGCTTGAAATAAACGCGTGTCTACTTTTGTCCAGTGACTGATGGCGTCGCGCTTGAGTGGGCGATCAATGATCGGGTTTTGCGATAGTACCCAGAGCAAGCGCGACTGATCGCACTCTGGCGTACCTCTTCCTCTGCGTTGATTATCATCAAGTAAGATTTCGTAAAAACGCGCTCCTTGCACCGCCTCAGAATTCAGGTCTTGCGCTGTCAACGCACCAACTAGCATGTCCATCTCAGCGACTGTACTGCTAGCGGCAGTTGCCTGATCTGCACACATAATGTCCGCTTTTTTTAGTGCCCACCATTGGCGCGTACCCAATTGATTAGTTGTTGATTCGTTTTGCTTTACGTCAATGGAGCGAAGATAACGATAGAGTTCTGGCAACATACGGTATGCTGCAATATCAATAATGGTTTTTCCTTCGTTTGAGCTGCGCTCATCGAGAGACACGCCTTCACCTTGCAAAAACCTCATCCAGTCAACAAGACGCGCTTGATCGCTACGATCAGCTAGGGGAAAAAGCAACTCAAACCAAACCATGGTGAGGCCTTGAACGTTGTTTCTGCAATGAAGCGGCAACTTTTCTGCTCGAAACACTGTTAAAAATACCTTTCGCTTTGATTCTTCCGCTTGCACAGCCGCTTGCACCCAATTGCAAAACGCTTGAGGGGGGATGTCGCCGTTGCGCCATACAGAGAAGTCTGCCTGCATTCTCAACAACGCACGAAAACCATCAACATCGCCCTTAGGTACGATGCAATCGCGTGCGTGTTCAAATACACTTCCGCCCGAGCGTTTCAAGTGCTGCGAGATCGCGGTTTGCCATTGGGCAGGATCACCTTTACAAATTGCCGAACGAAGCGCTTCTCGCGCATCTAGAGCCGCAGCATTGGATTGCTTGCTCCAGCGATCCATTGCGAAATACCCGGAGATACTAAGTGGCAACAACACGAGAGTCAAAACAACTGTTAAAACCGCGACCCCTGGCGATTTACCACGTTTTGAGCAGCGCTTCCAGAACGGATCGACCAAGCTTGCAAATACCTTGGACACTCCAATCACTACGAAAAACCAAATTGGAGCAACGACAAAGAACAAAAATAGCAGTACGCCAAGGGCTTCGAAACCGTGGGCACTTGCAAGAGTTGGACATAGCGCGAGAATGAACGCAACGCTATATTTTCTCAACGCAGATTTTTTCATTTTTTTAAGAGTCACCTTGCAAAATCTGAATCGCCGCCGTAAGCATGGTCACTCCCACTCAATCGTCGCAGGTGGCTTGCTACTTACATCGTAGGTGACTCGGTTAATGCCGCGCACTTCGTTGATGATTCTGCCGCTTACTTTCTTGAGCAGCGCGTACGGCAGTTCTGCCCAGTCTGCGGTCATGAAATCGCTGGTGACGACGGCGCGCAGGGCGACGACGTAGTCGTAGGTGCGGCCATCGCCCATCACGCCGACGCTTTTGACGGGCAGGAAGACGGTGAAGGCTTGGCTGGTGGCGTCGTACCAAGTTTTTTGCCGGCCTTTCCCTTCGACAAGCTCAGGGCGAACGGAATTGGCTTCTGGCGTGTACGGAAAACTGCGCAGCTCTTCGATGAAGATGGCATCGGCGCGGCGAAGCAAATCGGCGTATTCTTTTTTGACTTCGCCCAAGATGCGCACGCCGAGGCCGGGGCCGGGGAAGGGGTGGCGATAGACCATCTCATGCGGCAGACCGAGCGCTACGCCAAGTTCGCGGACTTCGTCTTTGAAGAGATCGCGCAAAGGCTCTAGGAGTTTTAAGCCGAGCTGGGCTGGCAGGCCGCCGACGTTGTGGTGGCTTTTGATGGTGACGGCCTTTTTGCTTTTTGCACCGCCGGATTCGATGACATCGGGGTAGATCGTGCCTTGGGCGAGGAACGTCACGCCGCGTGAGGCGCGACTCGTATCCTCACCCTGAGCAGATACTCCTGATTTAGTAGCACTCTGCGCAGTATTTGTGCCGGCAAACTGCCCTTTTTGCTTTAATTTTTCTGCTTCTGCTTTGAATACATCGACAAACAAGCCGCCGATGATTTTGCGTTTGGCTTCGGGCTCGGCCACGCCAGCTAATCTTGATAAAAAGAGTTCAGAAGCATCCGCGCGGATGACTTTAAGCCCAAATTTACCTTCAAACATCGCCATCACCGCATCGCCTTCATTGAGGCGCAGCAAACCATGATCGACGAAGACGCAGGTGAGCTGGCTGCCAATCGCGCGGTGAATCAGCGCAGCGGCCACGGATGAATCCACACCGCCCGAGAGGCCGAGCAACACATGTTCATCGCCCACCTGCGCTTTGATTTTTGCCACGGCTTCGGCAATGTAATCTTTCAAAATCCAATCTTGCTTTGCGCCGCAAATTTGCAAGACGAAACGCTCCAGCATGGCTTTGCCTTGCACCGTGTGCGTAACTTCTGGGTGAAACTGCACAGCGTAAAACCTGCGCTCCTCGTCAGCCATGCCTGCAATCGGGCAGCTCGGCGTGCTGGCCATGAGCTTGAAGCCAGGCGGAAGCTCGGTGACTTTATCGCCGTGGCTCATCCAGACTTTGAGCATGCCGTGGCCTTCAGGCGTAGCGAAATCTTCGATGTCTTTGAAGAGCGACGTGTGCCCATGGGCTCTGACCTCGGCATAGCCAAACTCGCGCGTCTTGCCGGCTTCAACTTTGCCACCGAGCTGCTGCGCCATCGTCTGCATGCCATAGCAAATGCCGAGCACAGGGATGCCGAGCTCAAAGGCTGCTTGCGGCGCACGATCTTCCACTTCATACACGCTCGCATGCGAGCCGGAGAGGATGATGCCTTTGAGCGAATTATTCTTCGCATACTCGCGCAGCCATTGGTCTGTCACATCGCAAGGATGCACCTCAGAGAGCACATGCGCTTCGCGCACGCGGCGGGCGATGAGTTGGGTAACTTGAGAGCCGAAATCGAGGATGAGGATTTTGTCGTGTTGCATGGTGGGCTAAAAGCAGGATTTAGAACTTACTAACTGACTTGTTCGAGCAGAGCTTGAGGGGTGATGATGCGAAATGGGAGATGTTTGGCCGTTGAATCATCTAGTGTCAGCAGGTCTGCATCTCCTGTGACCAGAGCACTTACTTGAGCTTCATGCGCAAGCTCCAAGAATATTTGATCTTTCGGATCGCGGCAAAAGGGTAAATTCGCAAATGATCTCTGCGAACTTGTCTGCCTGGCAATTTCTGCAAACGGAATGTACTGTGCCAGTGCGTTTTCTATTTGAGTCTTGGTCAATTTGAATTTGGCGTAACCAAGCACGCGCATGAGCTCAGAGCTGGTCTTTTGAGAAATGACGGTTTGCAAACGCCCGCTCTGCCAAGCATCTCGCAGACCAGACAGCCTACCGCTTCTAAAAACAACGCAAGAGATCACAACATTGGTGTCCAAAACGACTCTCTGCGCAGACTTCATGGAGCAGCGTCTTCTGGCTGAGCGCGCGCCCATTTCACGGCGTCTGCAATGTCCTGCTCCGTGATGCCCATCTCTTCAAATTGACGCCACACGGCTTCAATACCACCGCCGTCGTCCGCCTTTTGCATGCGAACCGGCGTCAGCATGATGCGATCATTCACCGCTTCAACCTCGAAGTATTGGCTCGGCGAGATTTGCGACATCACTGCTTTGGGCAAAGTGATCTGATTCTTGGAGGTAACTTTGGCGAGCATATGATTTCCTTTAAGTAAGAATTCCTTACTTTCTACATTTTAAGGAAAACTCTGCATTTTTACTAGCTGAGAAATGAAAAAAGCGGCCTTCCAGCCGCTTTTCTTGAGTCATGAAGAATCAAGCCTGCGCAGGAATGATCAAATTCTGGCCAGGATAGATTTTGTCGGGGTGGCTGAGCATCGGCTTATTGGCTTCAAAGATCACGGGATATTTGTTGGCATCGCCATAATATTCCTTGGCAATCTTCGACAAATTGTCGCCGCTCACCACCATGTGGAACTGGCAGCTTGGTGCATCGGGCTCATCGCAAGTCATCTCGTCCGACACACCGGCCACGCCATGCACGTTGCCACAACAAGCGATGATCTTCTCTCGCTCTTCCTGCGTGGCCACCAGTCCTGCCACGGTAACAATTTGATCGGCACCGCTAAAGCTGATATTTAGATTGTCGGCCGGCAAATTGTTGGCGCGGATGTAATCCTTAATCGCAGCAGAGGCAGCTTCGCTCGCAGCAGCGGCTTTTTCTTCATTGCTTGGCTCGGCGACAGCAGCGGCCACTTCTGGCTTGCTGCCAAAAAGTTTCTGACCAGCTTCTTTGAAAAATGAAACGATGCCCATGATGCGCTCCTAAAAATAGTGAATAAGCAGCTGTTGTACATCAAAAGCATGACATTTTCGAGAATATTTCACTCCGCTCTGTAATTCGGTGCCTCTTTCGTGATTTGTACATCATGCACGTGGCTTTCACGGATACCCGCCGTGGTGATTTCCACAAATTCAGCTCTTGCCTGCATATCAGCCACCGTGGCGCAGCCGCAGTAGCCCATGCTGGCGCGGATGCCGCCGGCGAGCTGGAAAATGATCGCCACCACGGAGCCTTTGTAAGGCACACGGCCTTCAATGCCTTCGGGCACAAGCTTGTCGGCATTGGGGTTGCCGGTGCTGCTTTCTTGGAAATACCGATCCGCGCTGCCTTGCTGCATGGCGCCAATCGAGCCCATGCCTCGGTAGCTTTTGTAGGAGCGCCCTTGGAACAGGACGACTTCACCGGGCGCTTCTTCCGTGCCAGCAAACATGCCGCCCATCATCACCGAGCCTGCGCCTGCGGCTAATGCTTTGGCAATATCGCCGCTGTAGCGAATGCCGCCGTCAGCGATCAGCGGAATGCCCGAGCCCTTGAGAGCCGTGGCCACGCCATCCACCGCCATGATTTGCGGCACGCCCACGCCAGCCACGATCCGCGTGGTGCAAATGCTGCCCGGGCCAATGCCGACTTTCACCGCATCTGCACCCGCCTCTGCCAACGCCAGCGCCGCAGCACCCGTCGCGATATTGCCGCCGACCACGTCCACCTGCGGATAATTCTTCTTCACCCAACGCACGCGCTCAATCACGCCGTGGCTGTGGCCATGCGCTGTGTCCACCACAATCGCATCCACGCCAGCTTCCACCAAAGCCGCAACGCGCTCTTCAGTGCCCTCGCCCACGCCCACGGCTGCGCCCACACGCAGCTTGCCCTGTTCATCTCGCGCGGCGTTGGGGAAGTTGGTTTGCTTGGTGATGTCTTTCACCGTGATCAAGCCTTTGAGCTGAAACTCGTCATCCACCATGAGCAAGCGCTCTAAGCGATGTTTATTCAAAAGCGCCTTGGCATCTTTGAGCGTCGTACCAACGGGTGTGGTGATCAAACGCTCGCGCGGCGTCATGATGGCGCTGACGGGTAAATCCATGCGCGTCTCAAAGCGCAGATCGCGCCCAGTCACGATGCCCACCACTTTGCCGCCATCGACCACTGGAAAACCGCTCACGCCCAATTGCTCAGAAAGCTCTATAACTTGATGCACTTTGAAATCTGGCGGGATTACCACGGGATCGCGGAGCACGCCGCTCTCATGCCGCTTGACTTTGCGCACCTGCGCGGCCTGCTCCTTGGCCGTCAGATTCTTATGAATGATGCCCATGCCGCCCTCTTGCGCCATGGCTATCGCTAGGCGCGCTTCGGTCACGGTATCCATCGCGGCAGAGACGAGGGGCAGATTTAACTCAATATTGCGAGAGAAACGCGTCGCTAGTGAGGTGTCTTTGGGCAAGACCGTGGAAAAGGCAGGGACGAGTAAAACGTCGTCAAAAGTGAGGGCTTTGCCGAGAAGGCGCATCATGGTGGCTTTCAAAAGCAACATTTTACGCAAGCCGTGTTTTGGTATTGCATACTAAACGGTGGCTTTGTCAGCGCAAACGGCATCTGGCGCGTTGGCAGTACGAACCCTTCTGGCTACACTTAGGCGCTATGACATTCAATGCATCTTTGCTCCGCGCGGCTGTTACCGGCGCTATTTTAATTTTCCTGTTGCCTGCGGCGCAAGCGCAATGGTCTTGGCGAGATGCTAGCGGCAGCCGCGTCTTCAGTGATCAGCCACCACCGAACAACGTGGCTGAAAAGGATATTTTGAAACGCCCTGCCGGCGCTCGCACGCCAGCAGCAACCAGCGAAGCCACATCCTCCACGCCAGGCGCGTCTTCAACAACGGCAACAGCGCCAAAAATCAGCGGCAAAGACAGCGAGTTAGAGAAGAAGAAGAAAGAAGCCGAAGCCAAAGAAGCCGCCATAAAAAAGGCTGAGACGGATAAAAACACCGTCGCGAAAAAAGACAACTGCGAGCGCGCAAAGCGCAGCAAAGCCAGCTTTGATTCCGGTGCGCGTATTTCCACGACGAATGCCAAGGGCGAGCGCGAAATCATGGACGATGCAACGCGCGCCTCAGAGGCAAAGCGCTTGCAGGGCATCATTGCCAGCGACTGCAGTTAGGCTGTCAAGCTGACGGCCATCAGTCTCCAAATATCGCTAGCCAAGACAAAGTTTGCAACAACATTTGTGCGCTTGCTAGATTCGTAGCGCAGGGCACGTTGTGGACATCGCAAGCTCTGACCAACGCATTGATATCGGGCTCATGAGGCTGCGCCGTCATCGGATCGCGCAAAAAAATCACCGCATCGATGCGGCCACTAGCCAGCCGAGCGCCGATCTGCAAATCTCCGCCCATCGGGCCTGAGAGCATGCGCTCGATTTTGAGACCCGTGGCGCGCGTAATTCGGCTCGCAGTTGTCCCTGTGCCGCAGAGCTTACAGGTCTCTAGAAAGCCAAGAAAGTCATTGCACAGTGCTTCGATGTCGGTTTTTTTTGCATCATGTGCGATCAAAGCGATGCGGTAGATAAGAGGTTTAGCCATGAATCATCATAATTTCAATCGTTGCAGAATTAACGTATTTGGAGAAGTCTGCCCAACATTCTTCGTGATACCCGCCTAAAATGTTGCAATGCAGCATTTTTGCTGAGAAGAAGAGAAACCATGCTTTACCAACTCTACGAAACCCAGCGCTCTCTGATGGAGCCGTTTGCAGAATTTGCGCAAGCCACGGCCAAGCTGTATGGCAATCCCATGAACGGCTTTGGCCAAATGCCCTTTGCGCAGCGCACCGCTGCTGGCTTTGATTTGATGTACCGCTTGGGCAAAGATTATGAGCGCCCACGTTTTGAGATCAACACCGTTGGCATTGAGCACGACGGCATCACCACCGATGTTGCGATTCACGAGCGCATCGAAATTAACAAACCCTTTTGTGAACTGCGCCGCTTCAAGCGCTTCACCGATGACGCAGCGACGCTGACTCGCCTCAAAGGCCAGCCGCCTGTGTTGATTGTGGCACCGTTGTCGGGGCATTACTCCACGCTGCTGCGCGATACCGTGCGCAGCATGCTCCAAGGCCACAAGGTCTTCATTACCGATTGGAAGAATGCGCGCACCGTGCCGCTCTCAGAAGGCGACTTTTCTCTCGACGATTATGTGAACGATGTGCAAGAGTTCATCCGCCATTTGCAGAAAACCTACGGCCATTGTCACGTCGTGAGCGTGTGCCAGCCGACCGTGCCCGTGCTGGCCGCTGTCTCGCTCATGGCTTCGCGCGGTGAGCAGGTGCCGCTTTCTATGACGATGATGGGCGGGCCCATTGATGCACGCAAATCGCCCACTGCCGTCAACAACTTGGCCATGCAGCGCAGCTACGAATGGTTTGAAAACAATGTGATTTACCGCGTGCCGACTAATTTTGCAGGCGCAGGCCGCAAGGTCTATCCAGGCTTTTTGCAACACACCGGCTTCGTGGCGATGAACCCGAGCAACCATGCCAAAAGCCATTGGGATTACTTCAAAGATTTGATCAAAGGCGACGACCGCAGCGTCGAAGCACATCGCAAGTTTTACAACGAATACAACGCCGTGCTCGACATGGATGCGAAGTATTACCTGGACACGATCAAAACCGTATTTCAGGATTTCAAGCTGGTCAACGGCACATGGGATGTGTTGTCGCCCGCTGGCAAGCTGGAGCGCGTGCGCCCGCATGACATCCAAGGCTGCGCCTTGCTTACGGTCGAAGGCGAACTAGACGATATTTCTGGAAGCGGGCAAACGCGCGCGGCACATGATTTGTGCAGTGGGATTGCCAAAACAGAGAAGCAGCATTACGAGGTCGATGGCGCAGGTCATTACGGGATCTTCTCGGGCCGCCGCTGGCGCGATATGGTGTATCCACAGGTGCAAGCGTTTATTCTTGCAGCACACAAAAAAGCTGCTGGCGTAAAAACAACCGCAAAATCAACGCCAAAACAGCCTGTTGCCGTTAAAAAACCTGCGCAGAGTGCTACAAAAAAAGTAGCATCGAAGAAATCGCGCTAAGCACAGCGCTATAAAAAGCCAATTGCGCGAGCACCTGTGAGCTTATCCACCCAGGACTTAAGCCCCAAGGCGCTCGCGCTGCATGCCCTGTTGCCGCAAACCCAATGCCAGCGCTGCGGTTATCCTGATTGCGCCTCTTACGCGCAAGCCATCGTACACGCGGGTGCGGCGATCAACCAATGCCCGCCGGGTGGCGAGGAAGGTGTCTCAAGGCTTGCTGAGTTGACGGGGCAATCCATCCAGCCTTTGAATCCAACCCATGGCCAAGCGCAAGAGCGCACGATGGCTTTTATTGACGAGGAATGGTGTATCGGCTGCACACTGTGCATCAAAGCTTGCCCTGTCGATGCGATTGTGGGCAGCTCAAAAGCCATGCACACCGTCATGGAGGAGCATTGCACCGGCTGCGAGTTGTGCATCCCCGCCTGCCCGGTGGACTGTATCGAGATCGAAATCGCCACGCCCGGGCGCACGGGCTGGCAAGCTTGGGATCATGCTCAGGCCGATACCGCCCTGCTTCGCTATGAAAAGATGAGCGCTCGGCGCATATTCCATGCCGGCGAGAAGCCTAAAACGCTTGAAAAAACCTTGGAAGACAAGCTGCAAGCCTTAACCGATCACCCCGAGACCATCAGCCGCATCACAGACAGCGCCGAGTTGCAAAAGAAACGTCGCTTTGTTGAAGCGGCCTTGGCGAAGGCTCAGGCCAAGCGACAACACCGTTGAGTTGAAATAGACACTGCGTGAAATATCGCATCGCACGCCCCATCCGCTATGACGTGAGGCGATTGAGTGATTGCTCAATATCCGCTTGCAAATCTCGCGCCTCTTCAAACCCAATCGAAAACCGCACCAATCCGCCCCGATACGGCCAATGCGCCACATTCGCGTTTCGCATCCTAGATATGTCATATGGCACAGCGAGACTCAGATGCCCGCCCCATGAATAGCCGATCTTGAAGAGCTGGAGGGCATCGACAAAGGCATCGATCTGCGCTAGGGTGTATTTTTCGTGGAAAACGATGCTGAACAAGCCTGCGGCGGGTCCATTTTTTTCCAAGGGATTTGCTATTAAATCAGTAGCGCTTTGCGCAGATTTTATGCCGGCTACAGGCTGTTTTTGGCATAAATTCTGCCAATGTTGATGTCCCGGCGCGCCTTCGATGGCGGGATGCAAAACAGCCTCAATCTCTGGCCTTGTTTTAAGCCAGCGCGCGAGCTGGCGAGCGGATTGATCTGCTGCACGATAGCGGATACCGATGCTCGGCAGGTTGCGCAAAACCAGCTCGGCATCATTAGCTGCCACACCCAAACCGATGCGCATATGACTCAGTTTGACTTTTAAATGCAAGGCCTCATCGCGAGTGACGATCGAGCCCATGAGCACATCGCCACCGCCGCTGGGGTATTTGGTGAGCGCTTGGATGCTGATGTCAACGGCCAAGCCATAGCCATCGAGATCAAAAGCGTTGAAAGCCAGCCCAGCGCCCCACGTGTTGTCTAAAGCACAAATGATGCCTTTTTCACGACAAATGCGTACCAAAGCCAACAGATCCGGGAATTCCATCGTCACCGAGCCAGGGGCCTCTAACCAAATCAGCTTGGTTTGAGGCGTGATTTTGGCCGCTAGATCAGTGGCGTCCATCGCATCGTAGAAGCGCGTTTTAATGCCAAATCGCGTGAGTTCGTCTTGCGTGAAAGCCAGCCGCGCGCCATAGACGTTGTGCGGCAGCAGCATCTCATCGCCAAAGCCAAGGAGCGCGAGATCAACAGAGGTGATCGCAGCGAGCCCGCTGGGCACAAGCACGCATTGCAGGCCGCCTTCCAGCGCAGCAATTCGCTCTTCCAAGACAAAAGTGGTCGGCGTGCCATGCAGGCCATAGGTGTAGCCGCTTTTGTCTTTCCATTCGCGCGTGCGCATCGCGGCCACATCTTCGAATATCACCGTAGAGGCTTTGTACACACCAATTTGCGGTGCACTGAAGCCAGCAGGCGGCTGATAGGGATGATGGATGAGATGGGTGATTTTTGAGGCTGTCATAACGAGATGTTATCGAACGCACTAAACCTTCCACTTCTCCAGCAATTTCTCGGGCGAGAGGCTGTCGTAGCCTTCGAAGGGCTGGTGAATCCATGGGTTACTGGGGAGGAAATCGACGCTGTAATCGCATTTGAAGACGCTCACGCCCTTCGTCCAAATCACGGCCGTGCGCAGCTCGGTGATGGGTTTGTAATTGTCTTTGAGCATATCGACGACGGCTTTGAGCGTGTGGCCGGAATCTGCCAAGTCATCAACCAAGAGCACTTTGCCAGCAATCTCGCCTTTGGGCGTGGTGATGAAGCGGGCGATGTCGAGATGGCCTTGCACGGTGCCTTCGTTGGCGCGATACGAGCTGGTGCTCATGATGGCTAAGGGCTTGTTGAAGACGCGACTCAAAATATCGCCGGGGCGCATGCCGCCGCGTGCGAGGCACAGGATAGTGTCAAATTCCCAATTCGATTTATGAATCTGAATGGCCAACTTCTCAATGAGATTGTGGTATTCGTCGTAGCTGACGTAGAGGTGTTTGCCGTCTTCTGTGAGCATTTTTGTCTCCGGTTAGGTTTTTTCGATCAAAGGATATTAAGGAACACGGAAGGCACAAAAGTTTCACAGAAATCACAGAAAAAACATCTTTGAATTTTCTGTGTCTTCCGTGTAGTTTCTGTGCCTTCCGTGTTCTCAAGAGGGTTCAGTCAACAAAGGTTTAAGCCAAATAAGGATGCTTGATCAAAATCGTGTGATCTCGATCTGGGCTGGTGGATACGATGTGAATCGGCACGCCAGTGACATGCTCAATGCGTTGCAAATACAGGCGGGCTTGCACGGGCAGTTTGGCCAGCTCAGTGACGCCCACGGTGCTTTGCGTCCAGCCTTCCATGGTTTCGTAGATGGGCACGCAGCGGGAGATATCGTCTGCGCCCATCGGCAAAATGTCAGTTTGCTCGCCATCGAGCTCGTAGCCAACGCAGATTTTGAGCTCTTTGATGCCATCGAGCACATCGAGCTTGGTGATACACAGGCCAGACAGGCCATTGACTTGCGCGCTGCGCTTGAGCAGCGCCGCATCAAACCAGCCGCAGCGGCGGCTGCGCCCCGTGGTCACGCCCTTCTCTGCGCCCACGGTGCTCATGTGGTAGCCGGGCGTACCTTCCTTTTCCCATTCTAATTCCGTGGGGAATGGGCCACCGCCCACGCGGGTGCAATAGGCTTTGGTGATGCCCAAGATGTAGTGCAACATGCCCGGGCCCACGCCAGCGCCAGCCGATGCATTGCCGGCCACGCAGTTGCTGCTGGTGACAAATGGGTAGGTGCCGTGATCCACATCTAGCAGCGTGCCTTGTGCGCCTTCGAACAGCAGGTTCACGCCTTTCGCATGGGCTTCGTTGAGCTCACGCGATACGTCAGCCATCATTGGCTTAAGTAGCTCGGCATGCTTCATGGCCTCATCAAAAATCGGCTGAAATTCAAGCGCGGGCGCATGGAGATACGTCGTCATGACGTGATTATGAAGATCGAGCAAATCCTTGAGCTTGGCCGCAAAGCGCTCCGGGTATTTCAAATCTTGTACGCGCAGCGCACGACGTGCGATTTTGTCTTCATAGGCCGGGCCAATGCCGCGTCCGGTGGTGCCGATTTTCTCCAAACCGTCTTTGCTGCGATGCGCCTCGCGCGCTTGATCGAGCGCTGCATGGAAAGGCAGAATGAGTGGGCAAGCCTCGGAGATGCGAAGGCGCGAGCGCACTTCAACGCCCGCTTTTTCCAGCCCTTCAATCTCTTCAAACAACTTGGCGGCGGAGAGCACCACGCCGTTGCCGATGTAGCACTTCACCCCCGCGCGCATGATGCCGCTAGGGATCAAGTGCAGCGCGGTTTTCACACCGTTGATCACGAGCGTGTGCCCCGCGTTATGGCCGCCTTGGAAACGCACCACGCCTTGCGCGGTTTCCGTCAACCAATCGACCAACTTACCTTTGCCCTCATCGCCCCACTGCGAGCCGACGACGACGACGTTTCTGCCTTTGACTGGATTCATTGTTTCTCTCAACTCAAACTAAATTTTGAACACGGAATTCACGAAAGAGCACTGAAGACACGAAAAAAACCAATGAAAGACTTCCGTGCTTTCCGTGTGTTTCCGTGAATTCCGTGTTCTTCATGTCTTTAGGCCGCTAACCGATCAGATCGATTGAACAACCCACTGCCCTGCCGCCTCAGCCAGCACTCGGTCGCAATCGAATTCTTGGCTCTCCGCCTCATGCCCTGGCAGAACGCAGACCACCGTCTCGCCCGCAGCGCGCAGCCGAGCAATCGCCTCGCGAAGCGCAGCTGATTCTCCCCATGGCGCAGCAATCGCAGTGCGCAGCTTTTGGATCGGCGCTGCAGCTACCAAATCTTTCACATCCAGCGAAAAGCCCACGGCGGGCCGGTTGCGGCCAAACACCGCGCCCACTTCGTCATAGCGCCCGCCGCGAGCCACAGCATCAGAGGCTGATGGCGCGTAAATTGCGAAGCGAGCACCGGTGTAATACGCGTAACCTCGCGCGTCCGAGAGGTCAAAACTCACCTTGACGCTCGGCTGAGCCGATTTCAGATGATCAGCAAGCCACTTCAAATTTGATAGCACTCCGCGCAGGTTATATGCCGGCCACAGCCCAATTTGTATGCACTTTTCTGCCTCAACCAAGACGTCCTCGTTGCCATAAAGCTTGGTCAGCTGCACCAGTGCCTGCGTTTGTGCCTCTGGAAAACCGGCCGTCAATTCTCGCAAGGTCGTCACATCTTTAGAAGAGAGCGCCGCATGCATCTGAGCCAATTGCTCGCCAAACACCGGCGCGCCGCCGAGCAGGCTGCGCACAATTTGCGCATCGGCCAAATCTACCGTCAAATCTTTCAAGCCCGCGCGATGCAAACAATCAATCGCCAGCAGCATCACTTCCAAATCAGCCTCGCGCCCGGCGTGGCCATAAATTTCTGCGCCAAATTGCAGCGGCTCGCGTGTGGCATGCGGTTTGGCCGGCGTCGTGTGCAGCGCCGGGCCGCAGTAGCAAAGCCGCGCCACGCCTTGACGGTTGAGCAAATGCGCATCAATGCGAGCAACTTGCGGCGTGCTGTCAGCTCTCACACCCATCGTGCGGCCAGAGAGTTGATCCACTAGCTTGAAAGTCTGCAAATCCAGCGCCTCGCCCGTGCCCGTGAGCAAAGATTCAAGATATTCCAAGAGTGGCGGCATCACCAGCTCATAGCCATAGCCGCGAGCCGCATCCAGCAAACTGCGGCGCAATTCCTCGATGTGCCGCGCCTCAGAAGGCAGCACATCGGCAATGTGATCGGGAAGCACCCAGGCAGACATTTGTTATGAGAATCGGGTTAAAAACGAATTCTACCCGCCTTGTTTCCATATTCTGGAGAGCTTCTCGCATGGGTTTGCTATTCAGCGCACAATCTTCTCAAATCTATGAATCCGACCACGCCACTCGATGCCATCACCGCGCTTTTCGCTCCGCTGCGCACACACCCCTTCGCCTACCCCGCGCTGGAGGCACTACACATCGTCGGTATCGCCTTGCTGCTGGGCAATCTCGTGCTGATAGAGCTGCGCGTCTGGGGCTTCGGGAAAGCACTTCCAGCCAAAGAGCTTGCCACGCTCGCGCTGCTGCTGGCGGTCTCTGGCTTTGGCTTGGCCGCGGCCACAGGATTACTCATGTTTGCAAGCCAAGCCGGCGAGCTGTTGGCCAATCGCGCTTTCACCCTCAAAATGCTTTTACTGACCCTAGCCGCAAGCAACGCCGCGTGGTTTCATGGCCGAGATTCGCTCATGAAACTTGACGTGACCGCCAAACTCCAAACTATGGCCTCCACCCTGATCTGGATCGCCGTCATTTTCTGCGGCCGCTGGATCGCTTATTTGTAAATCACTTCAAGGAGTTTTGATCATGCAAAGTTACTTAAACCGTCGATCTACGCTGAAACTGATTGCCGCCAGCGCCCTGCCTGCTTCGCTAGCGGTTCAACAAACCGCTAGGGCTCACCACGGCTGGAGCAGCTTCGATCTGGATCGCCCGATTTACCTCGAAGGCAAAGCAGCAAAAGTGAAATGGGCTAATCCGCACACCGAGATGATGCTGGAGATCACACCGAGCCTCAAGCTCCCCGCAGACCTCGGCACCCGAAGCATCCCCGCGCAAACCGCCCCGGTAGATGCCCCCACCCTGCTCAAAAAAGCAAGCCTCCCCAAACGAACCGACAAAACTTGGGAGATCGAGCTCGCCCCGCTTTCCCGCATGGAGACATGGAAAGTCCCAGAGATTAAAAACGGCCAAACTTTGGCTCTACTGGGCTTCACATTCAAAGACGAAAAAGGCAGCGCCATCCTTCGCGCAGAGTTTTTATGGCTAGATGGGAAGGCATATGCGCTGCGCTCTTCTCCAGCTTGATTTTATAAGCCTTTTGGGCAGATGGCCGGCGTATCTAGTGCGCGGAGTGCTATTGAATTAATAGTACAGTTTAGCTTACTGTTTCGCACGACCTTATGCACCTGCGTCGTACCATTGGGCGTTTGAATCAGAAATTTTTTGGCAACTGCGCGCGGGGAAAGGGTTTGATTGTCGCGATCTCTATCGCGTGTGTTTTCAAAAAATTTGCTGAGGCAAATGCCCGATGGTACGACGCAGGCGCAAAACTTCAAGTGGAACGCACAACACTCCGACACTATAAATTAAATAGCACTCTGCGCAATAAATACGCCGCCTAGCGCCCTGAAAGAGCAGGAAATCAGTGCAACCCACGCTCCTCTGGCTCGTCTTTAGAAGTCGCGATCACGCTGGTTTGCAAACCCTTGGCCTTGCGATAAGCGTAGATCACGTAGCCAGACAGGCCATAGGCCACAAAGATGCCGAAAAGCACGGTGGGCGGATCGATGTTGATCACGGCAATGCCTAGAGCAATCAGCACGATTACAGCAAACGGCACGCTGCGCTTCATGTTCACATCTTTAAAACTGTAAAACGGTACATTCGTCACCATCGTCAGGCCGGTGAAAAGAGCAAACGCAAACATCACCCAACGCACTTTCACCTCGATCAATCCAAGAATCACCATCGTGTCTTGCCCTTCAATTTTCAAATCCGTCATCAGCCAAATCAAGCCCATCACAAGCGCGGCAGCCGCTGGGCTGGGCAGGCCTTGGAAATAACGCTTATCCACCACACCCGTGTTCACGTTAAACCGAGCCAAGCGCAGCATCGCACAAGAGATATAGACGAAAGCTGCGATCCAGCCCCAGCGGCCTAGATCTTTCAGTGCCCATTCATAAGCGATCAGCGCAGGCGCTGCGCCAAAGCTCACCATATCGGAGAGCGAATCCATCTGCTCGCCAAACGCCGATTGCGTATTCGTCATGCGAGCCACGCGGCCATCTAAGCTATCGAGCACCATCGCGCAAAAGATGCCAATAGCAGCTTCATGAAAGCGGCCATTCATCGCCATCACAATGCCGTAGAAACCGCCAAAAAGCGCAGCCAGCGTGAATAAATTGGGGAGAATATAAATGCCTTTGCGGCGCGGTTTGAGAGGCGCGAGTTCGGCGGGAGAAGTGTCTTGTCCATCATGCATTGAAGCAGTGTAACGCTAATGCATAATGCATTTTAAGTTTCTAAATAGGATCATTCAAAGGCATCAAAAGTGTCAGTTGTGAAACATTTTTTAGTTTTGTTTGGGTTGGCGCTGGTAAGTGCATTCTTTGGTTTCTCCACAACACATGCGATAAGTAGCCCATTGATCGTCGATGCGAAGGCAGATCGTATGGATCTGAAGCCACACAGCCGCATCTGGATCGACGAAGCCGGCTCGGCTTCACCAGAATACGTCGATCAACTCCCTGACACCGCCTTTCAGCCTTTGGGCGAGCGACGCCTTGCTCCCGCTGGCCCGAACCAAGCGATCTGGCTGCGTTTTGATCTTGTCGCAAAAGACGATCCAGCGCGTGTGAGCGATGAGCCCACTTTTTGGATGGTTGCGCAGCAAGTCTCGATTGATTACATGAGTCTATACGTCCGCAATCAAAATGGGCAGTGGGAAGGCCAGCATGCAGGCACGGCCATCGCCGTCGCGGATTGGCCTTACCCCAGCACTCGTCCTGCCTTCGCGCTGAAACTCAATGCGAAAACTGCTAGCCGCGTGTTAATTCGTGCGCAAGATCCTTATGGCTCTTGGACGGGTCTGTCGCTGTGGCAATCGGAGCAGTGGATTGATGCCGTACAAACAGAGCGGATGGTCGCGGGTGTCTATCTTGGCGTGACTTTTGTGGTTGTGTTGTTGGCGTTGATCAATGCCATCGCTTGGCGAGAAATCAGCTGGGTGGGCTATGCCGC
>JANMDU010000033.1:0-4529 GCA_031376455.1 Variovorax sp.
GCTGGCAATTCTTCCGAGCACCTTGTTGGTGGCGTCAATCACAAACCACTCGTGTACGACCTCAGCGGGTTTTGCGCTGAAAGTGCTCATGAGTTATCTCTTTAAAAGAAAGGTTTGTCCGGCTCTTTTCCACGGTCGGTGTTCTTCTGATGAGAACCTCTTAGGCGGGGTTTAAACTGTATCGCGGAGCCAAGGGTGCGCTGCACAGCCATAAATTATATGCCGAATCAAGGACTTAGCGCAAATTGCCCGTCTAGCAGTTACTATTGAACCCATGTTCTCCTACCGCCACGCCTTCCATGCCGGCAACCATGCTGATGTGCTCAAACACCTCACTTTGGTGGCCATGCTTAAATATTTGACTGACAAGGATGCGGGCCTCACTGTGATTGATACGCATGCTGGGGCGGGTTTGTATCGGCTCGATGGTGACATGGCTCGCACGAGTGCGGAGGCAACGCAGGGCGTCAAGAAGTTGTTGCCTGGTGCTAATTTGGAGCAAAAAGAGCCCTTAGACCAAGCCAGATCTGCGCAGAGCGCTCCTGAAATCGTAGCACACGCTTTGCAAGATTATCTGGATGCACTGGCCAGTTTCAATTCGAGCGCGACGCAATCCCGCGTCTATCCCGGCTCGCCGCTGATCATTCATCGCCTGCTGCGCCCAGAGGCCGACAAGCTCAAGCTTTTTGAGCTGCACCCGACCGACTTCCGTTCATTGGCCGGCCATGTGAAGCAACTGGATGCCGGGCGGATGGTGAGCGTGGATTGCGCCAACGGCTTTGAAAAACTCAAGACCCTTTTGCCACCGCCTAACAAGCGCGCCTTGGTGTTGATGGATCCAAGCTACGAATTGAAGAGCGATTATGGGCAAGTGAGCGCATGCATACAAGAGGCTATTTTGAAATTCCCCACCGGTTGTTATGCCGTGTGGTACCCCATCATTCCTCGCCCTGAAGCTCATAGTTTGCCCAAAAAGCTAAAGACCATGGCTGTGGCAGCTAAGCGGCCGTGGCTGCAAGCCACGCTCAATATTGGCCTGGAGCCGCCCAAGCATGCGATGGGCGACAAACCAAGCAAATTGGTCGGATTGAGAGCCAGCGGCATGTTCATCATCAATCCGCCGCATACCTTGAAAGCCGCCCTGCAAGAAGCTTTGCCGCAGGTGGTGGCGCAATTGGGGCGTGGGCGCGGTAAGGGATTTACTTTAACCAACTAGGTTTTGTTAGTTTTTCGTTGATCGCGCTTCCGGTTGACGCCCGGCAGAACACCCGGGGCGGATGGCTTCATGTCCTCCGGCGGGGATTGGGAATATTTGTCTCCGGATGCACTTGTCCCCCGCCTCCCCCTTTACTTACGCCATCCGCCCCAGGTGCTCTGCCGGGCTTGCAGTTAGCCGAAAGGTCGGTTGCGCTGCGAAAATTATGCCCATCAGATATGGCTACCCGCTTGGCGTAAGTAAAGGGGGAGGCGGCGAAACTGATCTGCCGAAGAGCATAAAAATAAATCGCCGCCGGAGGACATGGAGCCAAGCGGGTAGCCATGTCTGATGGGCTGCCTGCAAAAACACACAAAACTCCGTTAGCCAACCGCGCGGTTGGTTAATTGCTATACTCAGAATCACCGATAAGGAGTTGCCCGATGTACACCCAAGCGCTCGATTTACCGCAAGCCCCTGAAGGCAAGCCAAACCTCAAAGCCGTTGCTGCGCCGCTCTCCGGGCGCGAGCAGGCCTTGCAAACCGCCTTCGATGCCAAGATGGATGCGGATGCGAAGATCGAGCCGCAAGATTGGATGCCTTCGGCTTACCGCAAAACCTTGGTGCGCCAAATCAGCCAGCATGCGCACAGCGAAATCATTGGGATGCAGCCGGAGGGCAATTGGATTTCTCGTGCGCCCTCGCTCAAGCGCAAAGCGATTTTGCTGGCCAAGGTGCAAGACGAAGGCGGACATGGCCTTTATCTGTATTCAGCAGGCGAGACGCTGGGCACTTCGCGCGATGAGATGCTTGATGCGCTGCACACTGGCAAAGCCAAATACAGCTCAATTTTTAACTATCCAACGTTGACATGGGCAGACACCGGCGTTATTGGCTGGCTAGTGGATGGCGCGGCGATCATGAACCAAGTGCCGATTTGCCGCTGCTCTTATGGCCCATATGCGCGGGCGATGATTCGCATTTGCAAAGAAGAGAGCTTTCACCAGCGCCAAGGATATGAATCTCTCATGCAGCTCATGAAGGGCACAGCTGCACAGCGCGAGATGGTGCAGGATGCGGTGAACCGCTGGTGGTGGCCATCGATTGCGATGTTTGGCCCGCCAGATGCTGACAGCCCTAATAGCGAGCAGAGCATGCGCTGGGGGATCAAGCGGATTTCAAACGACGATTTGCGGCAAAAATTCATCGATGCCACCGTGACGCAAGCCAAGATTTTGGGTGTGACGTTGCCTGACCCGGATTTGAAATGGAACGAAGCGCGCCAAGCGCATGATTACGGCCAGATCGACTGGGATGATTTCTGGAACGTGGTCAACGGCAACGGCCCTTGCAACAAAGAGCGCCTAGCCACTCGCGTGAACGCGCATGAGAACGGCGCTTGGGTGCGCGAGGCTTCGCTTGCCTTTGCGGCCAAGCAAAGGGCTCGCGCTTTGGCTGTGGCGGCTTGAAACTGCTGAGAGGCAAGATTTTTAGAACACGGAAGGCACGGAGGATTCACGGAAAACACAGAAAAGAATTTTTCTTCTTCCGTGATTTTCGTGTGATTTTCGTGTCTTCCGTGTTCTCAATACCGATGATCGAAACAAATGACCCAAGAACTCCCCCTGTTTGAAGTTTTCATCCGTTCCAAACAAGGCTTAGAGCATAAGCATTGCGGCAGCCTGCATGCATCCGATAGCAGCCAAGCTTTGCAGCATGCGCGGGATGTGTATACGCGGCGGATGGAGGGGGTGAGTATTTGGGTGGTGGCCTCCAAAGACATCACCGCCAGCCAGCCAGACGACAAAGCCGAAATGTTTGAACCGGCGAGCGACAAGATTTATCGCCATCCGACGTTCTACGAGATTCCCGATGAAGTGGGACACATGTAATGAGTGCGGCCTATGTCCTTCATCTTGCTGATAACGCTTTGATTCACGGCCAGCGCATTGCCGAATGGTGCGGCCACGGGCCGGTGCTGGAAGAAGATATTGCAATGGCCAATATTGGGCTCGATTGCGTGGGACAGGCTCGGATGCTGTATCAACATGCTGCAACGCTTATGGGCGGAGATGCTACGGAAGACACGCTCGCCTACTTTCGCAGCGCCCGTGAATTTCGCAATTACGTACTACTCGAATTGCCGCATCAAACGGCCTTCGCGCCGTCAGCCAACGTCCCGCGCGATTACAGCATCACGATCACGCGCAATTTTCTCTACAGTACGCTGATGAATCTCATCTGGCCTGCGCTGCAAACATCGAAGGACGAACAGCTCGCAGCGATTGCGGCCAAGTCTTCCAAGGAAGTGCGCTATCACCTGCGCCACTCCACAGATTGGATGCTGCGTTTGGGCGATGGCACGGTGCTGTCGCACGAGAAGATGCAAGCGGCCTTGGACTATTTGATGCCTTACACGCAGGAGTTTTTCACAGCCTCGACCTTTGAGAAAGAAACGGTTGAACGTGGCATCGTCATCGGCATCAGCGTCTCGGCTCTGAAAGATGAATGGCAAAGCCGAGTTGCCACCGTTGTTGGTGAAGCCACACTGCAAATGAGCCCATCGAATGGCCACCTCACACGCGGCAAAGAAGGCTTGCATTCTGAGCACCTGAGCTACTTGCTCGCGGAGATGCAGAGCTTGGCGCGCGAGCATCCCGGCGCTGTTTGGTGAGAATTTATGATGAACTTGGAGCAAATCGTCGCCCGCGCCCGCGTGCTAGCAGCCAGTGTGCCCGATCCGGAAATCCCCGTGATCACGATTGAAGAGTTGGGCATCTTGCGCGATGTGCAGGCCGTGCCGTTTGGCGAGCAATCAGCCAATGGCCAGCAAGGCTTCATCATTGAGATCACGATCACGCCCACATACAGCGGCTGCCCCGCCGTCGATC
Source organism: Variovorax sp. (assembly GCA_031376455.1). Lineage (GTDB taxonomy): Bacteria > Pseudomonadota > Gammaproteobacteria > Burkholderiales > Burkholderiaceae_C > JANMDU01. Next base: position 4,087 of record JANMDU010000033.1, read on the forward strand.
AAATCCGCGACGATATTCTGGCCGAGATGGATGCCGAAGACATTCCCGCCCGCATCAAAACTAGCCTCTCCCCCGCATGGACGACCGATTGGATGAGCGAAGCGGCCAAACAAAAGCTGCAAGGCTACGGCATCGCGCCACCTCAGCATTTGAGCGATGAAGGCAGCACTCTAAGCAGCGCAGCGGCCAAAAGCAGCATCATTCAGTTTGCTCCTAAATCAATAGCTGCTCGCGCAATCAATACGCCGGCTAACAGCACTTTTCTTTCTAAAAATATCATCTGCCCGCAATGCAAAAGCACGAACACCACCGAGACCAGTCATTTTGCGTCGACCGCCTGCAAAGCGCTCTACAAATGCCTTGATTGCTTAGAACCGTTTGATTATTTCAAACCTTACTGAACCCCCCGCATGTCCACGCCCCGCTTTCATGGCCTGTTTGTC
>JANMDU010000105.1:0-21766 GCA_031376455.1 Variovorax sp.
CACGCGAATCAGCTCTTCGCGCTCCATTTGTTTCAATTCTTGGTTCACGCGCTGGCGAGAAGCGCCGAGCAATTGCGCCAGCTCTTCTTGCGCCAAATGCAATCCAATGCGCGTCTCGTCCTGATGCGAGAGACTCGGCACGCCATAACTGCGCGCCAAATGCACGAGTTGTTTGGCCAGGCGTGAGCGCAGCGGCAGGGTCTTCAAATCTTCAACAAGGCCAAAGAGCAAGCGGATCAAGCGGCAGTTGTGACGCAGCAGCGCTTCATACAGCTCGGTGTGATCACCCAAAATTATGGTGAGATCGTTGCGCGAGACACAGACCACGGTCGTCTCGCCATGCGCATAGCAATCATGCGTGCGCTGGTCGCCATCAAAAATCGCCACATCGCCAAACCAAATGCCCGGCTCAACGTAAGTGAGCGTCACCAGCTTGCCCGAGACGGAGGTACTGGATATGCGAACAGCGCCTTTCGCGCAAGCCACCCATTCATCCGGCCGCTCGCCCCGAGCTGCGATCAGCTCGCCATCGCGGTAACGCTTCACATACGCATAGCGCAAGATATCGTGGCGCAGGCTGGGCGAGAGACTGGCAAACCAGCGACCTGCGTTGATCGCTTCGCGTTCGTCTTGGGAGAGGATGGGTTCGTCGGAAATCATGGCAATCTCATTGTGGCGGGTGTTGTCGGGGTGGGACTCTAAGGCTGTCACTTCTGTGTCTAACGGTCATCTGGCCTAGGGGTGAGACAATACACCCTACATGACCGAACCCCTCATTCCCCCTTTGACCATTCCATTTTCCTCCGTCGGCCTAGCCGAGCCGATTCTCCGCGCTGTGGCCGAAAAGGGCTACACCACGATGAGCCCGATTCAAGCGGCTGCCATTCCGCATGTGCTCGCTGGCCGCGATGTCATGGGCGCCGCGCAAACCGGCACCGGAAAGACCGCCGCTTTCGTGCTCCCGCTCTTGCAGCGCATGCTCAAGCACGAGACTGCATCGCCCTCGCCTGCGCGCCACCCCGTGCGCGCCCTCGTGCTCACGCCAACGCGCGAGTTGGCTGATCAAATTCAAGACAACGTCAAGCAGTACGCGAAGTACACGCAAATACGCTCCACCGTCGTCTTCGGCGGGATCGACATCAAGCCGCAAATCGCCGAGCTGCGCAAAGGCGTAGAAATTTTGACGGCCACACCCGGCCGCTTGCTTGACCATATCGAGATGAAATCTGCGGTCCTCAACCAAGTTGAATATGTCGTGCTGGATGAAGCCGATCGCATGCTCGATATTGGCTTCCTACCCGATTTGCAGCGCATCTTGAGTTATCTGCCGAAGCAACGCATCACGCTTTTGTTCTCTGCGACGTTCTCTCCCGAGATCAAGCGGCTGGCTGCGAGCTATCTACAAAACCCAATTTTGGTTGAAGTGGCGCGGCCTAATGAGACAGCCACCAATGTCGAGCAACTGTTTTTCAGCGTGCATGAAGACGACAAACGCCGCGTCTTAAAACAGCTCGTGCGCGAGCGCGGCATCGGCCAAGCCTTCGTGTTTTGCAACAGCAAGCTCGGCTGTGCGCGGCTCGCTCGCTCGCTAGAGCGCGATGGCCTGCGCACCACGGCGCTGCATGGCGACAAGAGCCAAGATGAGCGCTTGAAAGCTTTAGAAGCCTTCAAAAAAGGCGAAGTCGATTTATTGGTGGCCACTGACGTCGCCGCGCGCGGGCTGGACATCAAAGATGTGCCTGCCGTGTTCAACTACGACATCCCGTTTAACGCCGAAGATTACGTGCACCGCATTGGCCGCACGGGCCGCGCCGGTGCCTCTGGCTTGGCGATGAGCTTTGTCGATAGTGATGACAAGCGCTTAATTGCGGACATTGAAAAGCTGATTAAGAAAAAAGTAGAATTTGCTCCGATTGAGATGGAATCGGAGAATCCGCGTCGCGGCGAACGGTTTAACTCCGGTCGCAGAGTTTATGGGGAAGATGGCGCTGACAGCAACAGCACTGCCGATGCACCGCGCCGCGATGAAAGGCCTGCCGACAGGCGCGAAGATAGAAGCGATGGTCGAAGCGATGGTCGCCGTGATGATCGACGCGACGATAGGGGCAACGGCGCAAGCAGCGGCAGCGATAGCCGCCGTTCGCAATACCCCAGCCGCCCTGCCCGCCAGAGCGCTGATCCGTTCTTTAGCAAGCCCTACGAAGAGCCTACACAGGCCAATCCATCGTGGGATAGCGCACCCGCCCTCTCCACCTCCCGCATTTCAGCTAACATCAAAAGCAAAAAACGGGTTGCGGCATTGTTCAAAGCAGGTGAGAGCGAGAGCGTTGCGCCAGCAGGCGCAGCTGCCTTGCCGCAAGAAAGCACTGCGCCTATTGCCTGAGAGCCATATGCGCTTGGATGATCTGCTTTTTAGCCAAGGTTTCGGTACGCGGCGCGTTTGCGCAGGCTTGATCCAGCAAGGATTTGTAAAGGGTTTTGAGCAGTTTACCCAAGAGCAGCCTGCGAGAGACGCTACTGAAATCATAGCGACACAAGGTTCGTTGGAGGGCATGGCATTCGCAGTACAAGGCAAGCATTGGGAATATCACAAGCATGCCTATCTCATGCTGCACAAGCCCGCCGGCTTTGAATGCAGCCACCGCCCAGGCGCTTGGCCCAGCGCCTATAGCCTGCTGCCCGCCCCACTGCGCCAGAGGCCAACGAAAGGCGTAGTGCAAGGCGTGCAAGCTATTGGCAGGCTTGATCAAGACACCACCGGCCTGCTCTTGCTGACCGATGACGGCCAATTCCTCCACAAAATGAGCAGCCCGAAGCATCATGTGCCCAAGGTGTATCAGATCTCCACTGATCGCCCGGTTGAGCCCCTGCAAATCGAGCAATTGCTCTCGGGTGTGGTGCTCAACGACGATCCAAAACCCGTCAAAGCCGCAGCCGCTGAGCAAACGGGTGAAAAGACTTTAAACATGACGCTCACAGAGGGCAAATACCACCAAGTCAAGCGCATGATCGCCGCTGTCGGCAACCACGTCGTCGCGCTGCATCGCTCACAAATCGGCAGCATGGTGCTGAGCGACGATTTGCCCTCTGGGCAGTGGCGCTGGCTCACCGAAGCTGAATTGCAGAGCCTCAAAAGCAAGAATTGAGCTTAAATTAAGCTTGCAATTCATCCAGTCACATTCCATAAATGCAAGGATGCATTTTGCTGACATTGATGCAAAAAAATGCGCGTTGTCTATCGAATTCTGCACTAACTAATCGACACGAAGCGCAGACAATGCGGCTTTGACAGGAATAAAAATGCCGCTTACCAAGATTTCAGCACCCAAGCATTTGCCGTTTGAAAAAGTTAAAGCACTCGCAGACGCGGTGCACGAAGGCCTGATTCAAACGTGTTACGTCCCTAGAGATGATTTGTTCCAGCTAATTTCACGCTTTAATGCTGAGGAAATGATTTTGGACGCGCATTTTGGCGGTGTGAATCGCACAAAAGATGCTTGTATTGTGGAGATTCTGTTTCTCACAGGGCGCAGCGACGATCACAAACGCGCGCTGTACAAACTTGTCTCTGAGCTTGCTGTGGAGGCTGGTTTTCGCACAGACGACATCATGCTGGCGTTGACTGAAAACTCCGTCATGGATTGGTCTATCGGTCATGGAATGGCTTATGCAGATTGGTTGGCTAAGGCCTAACAATGTATCAATCCCCCGGCCTCATCGCCTGTTCGCATTTCACCTGCACCAGCTCCCGCCGCCCGCCATCCACCCGCATCGCTGATAGGCAGCCACCCCAGACGCAGCCTGTGTCTAACGCGATCAAATTGGGGCGATTGATCAGGCCGAGGGTGCTCCAGTGGCCGAAGGCAACGGTGATGTTGGCTGTGGCGCGGCCAGGCACGTCGAACCACGGCATGTAGCCCTCGGGGGCAGCGCCTGCGCCTTCTTTGGTGGCAAATTCCATCTCGCCGGCCGCGCTGCAAAACCGCAGGCGGGTCAGGGCGTTGATGATGACGCGGTGGCGCGCCTGGCCGTGTAAATCATTGCTCCATGCAGCAGGAGAGTTGCCATACATGCTTTGGAAGAAGCTTTTAGAGTCTTTTGAACGGATAGCCGGCATACAGTCTTCGCTGAGTGCTATTGTTTTTATAGCATTCCATTGCGGAAGCACGCCGGCATGCACCATCAAAATATTCTCTCGCAAGATGGCAAGTTCGCGCCATTTAAGCCAATCTAGTAGATCAGGAGCATCGGGCGCTTCTAGCAATTCTTTCAAGGTGTCGCTCTTGTGCGCAGCCCGCGCGCCGCAGGCCACAGCCAGCGCATGCAGATCGTGGTTACCCAGCAGGCATTGCGCCGCATCGCCTAAGGCCTTCAAGCGGCGTAGCACCCGCAAAGATTTTGGACCGCGATTGACCAGATCGCCTAGCAGCACGAGCGTGTCGCGGCTGGGTGAGAAATTAATTTCAAGCAAAAGCTGCTCAAGCGCATCATCACAGCCCTGCACATCGCCAATCAAGTAAAGTCCCATATCTACGAACTCTAATCGCTTTCCATGGATTTTTTACTCATTGCCATTCTCACCCTCATCAACGGCGCATTCGCCATGAGCGAGATGGCGCTGACTGCGGCTAAAAAAGTTCGACTCACGGCAATGGCCGAGAGCGGTGATGATGGAGCGCGGGCTGCGCTAGAGCTGGCCGATAAGCCCACCACCATGCTCTCCACCGTTCAAATCGGCATCACCTCGATTGGTATGTTGAACGGCATTATTGGCGAGGCGGCATTCAGTGATGGCGTGCAAGAATTTTTGATAAATATAGGTTTATCGCAAGCCGTGGCTGCGCCAAGCGCGACGACTTTTGTCGTGATCGTGATCACTTTCATCACGCTGATTTTTGGCGAGCTGGTGCCCAAGCGCATTGGCTGGGCGTATCCTGAAGGCGTGGCGCGCGTGGTGGCCAAGCCAATGATTTGGCTCTCCAAAGCGGCCAGCCCTTTTGTGAAACTGCTCACTGTAACGACGCAAGGCGTCTTGAAGCTGCTACGCATCCGCACCGATCAAAGCCGCAGCGTGACCGAGGCAGAAATTGCTGCGAGTTTGGACGAAGGCATGGATGCCGGCGTGATCGAGCAGCATGAGCGGCAGATGGTGCAAAACCTGTTTCATTTGGATGACCGCCCGCTGATCTCCATCATGATTCCGCGCACCGACATTGTGTGGCTAGAGGCGAACGCGACGGTGGAAGATGCGCTGCGCAAAGCCGGCGGCTCGATGGACACGGAAGCTAAGCTTTCCCACAGCTGGTATCCGGTTTGCCAAGGCGGGCTCGACAATATCGTGGGCATCGTTAGCGTAGCGCGCTTGCTGCGCCAGCAAACCGGCAAGACGGGGCAATTGGTGGGCGAGCTGGCCACGCCCGCCGTCTTCATCCCCGAGACACTCTCCGGCATGGAGCTGCTGGAGCAATTTCGCCAACAATCGGCTCGCGTGGTGTTCGTGGTGGATGAATACGGCGTCTGCCAAGGCCTGCTCACGCCGCGCGATTTGCTAGAAGCCATTACGGGCGAACTCAAACCCCAAGTGGCCGCCGACGCGTGGGCGACGCGCGAGGCCGATGGCGGCTGGCAGCTCGATGGCCTGATGCCGATCGCCGAGCTAAAAACCCGCCTCGATATTGACGATGAGCTGCCCGATGAAGAAGAAGGCCACTACAACACCCTAGCCGGCCTGCTGATGGCTGTGGCCGGGCATTTGCCACAGCAGGGCGAGGCAATAGAGGCAGGTGGCTGGCGCTTTGAAGTGCTGGCGCTGGAGGGAAGGCGTGTGGAGCGGGTGCGGGCGCGACGGGGTTTGGCAGCTTGATATGTTTGCAGATCAACTGCTTCGCCTTCACACCATCAGCTCGCCTGCCGCGTGACGTGCCCGAAAAAGCCGAGGGCTTTCCTTGCGGCGCTCTAGGCCGCTCGCTCCATGCTGCGATCTTTTGTAGCGAAATTGCCATGGCTGGCCGCGCTCCACTAGGAAAGCCTTCGTTTTTTTTCAGACCCATCACGCAGCGAATTGAGACGGTTGGCGCGTCGTTCTGCTCTTAATTTCGTAGCACTCTGCGATGATTCTATGCCGGCTAGATGCCGAAATCGTTATGGAATCTAACCTAGAAACTCGTATTCCGCCTGTTGACCAGATTGGCTACTGATAGCATTTTTTGCTATCATCAAATCTGTGAGCACCAAACACCGCAAAACGCTAGCCGCCATCTTCGCAAGGCCCACATCGTCCAACATTGTGTTTACCGATATTGAAGCATTGGTCAAAGCATTGGGCGGCTCGGTTTTAGAGCGCGAAGGCTCGCGTGTGCGGATCGAGTTGGAGGGCGAATGCTAGCGCTGTCATCGCCCGCATCCGGGCAAAGAGGCCAAGCGTTATCAAGTCGAAGAGGCGCGTGAATTGTTTGAACGAGTAGGAGTGTAACCATGAACAGTATGAATTTCAAAGGCTATACCGCTCGCGTGGAATATGACGAACGCGATGATGTTTTTGTCGGGCGCATTCTCGGCATTCGCAGCATCATCAGCTTCCATGGCGACACCGTGGCGCAGCTCAGAGCTGAGTTCGAGCTTGCCGTCAAAGACTATGTGGCCGACTGCAAACAGCGCGGCATCAGCCCAGAGAAGCCAGCATCCGGCAAACTGCTCCTGCGCGTCCCCCAAGAAGTCCATGGCCGTGCGCTGATTGCCGCTCAAGCCGCCGGCAAAAGTTTGAACCAATGGGCAACCGAGGCTTTGCAGGAGGCAGCTCAGGTGAGCGCTTGAAACGCTGATTCTGCCTGCGTGCTGTAGTGCTCTGGCGGCCTCAAATATTAGGCAGTACAGAGTCATGGCACATTCGCCCGCCGCGCAGCTACGCTTTGTATGATTTATCCACGTAGTTGCGAATTAGATATTCGTTGAACAGGGGAACGGTGAACGCAATGTCGCCGTGTGACGGGCTGTAGATCATTCCCTTGTTGATGATCTGCGCGCGCCGCGGGCCCAAGCTTTGAGGGGTTTCGCTCAGCTTATCCGCGATTTCCGATGATCTATACGGCCCAGCACCAAGCTTGGCCATTTCGATAACGTACTCTCGCTCCTTAGGCGTTAAGCGATCAAAGCGCACTTTGAAGAAGCCTTCATCCAGCCGTTTTGTTGCTTCTCCTGCAGCCTTTGATGCATCTTCTAGCTTAATGTGTGGCCCCTCTGCTATGTTCCAGCACTGATAGCCCCACTCCTGCAGAAAATACGGGTATCCTTTTGTCTTTGCTAGGATCTCACTGATTGCGTTGTTGTCAATCGCCTCACCTTCACCCTCGATGGGCTGTCTAATTGCGATCTCTGCATCCTCCTCATTTAGTGCACCAACCGCGGGATAGTGAAAGAGCCGTTCAGCGTAGGATTTCGCATCGCCTGAAAGAGCCGCAACCTGCGGCAACCCTGCACCGAAAAACAAAACAGGTAGGCCTTTCTGGTTGACCTTATGGAGAGCAACAATCAGAGCTGCTAAATCTTCAGACCGTAGGTACTGAACTTCGTCAATCAGAAGTGTCCAAGCTTTACCGGCGGCCTTTGCTGCCTCGCCTACACGTACGAACAATTCTGGTAGGTCTGCCTCCATATCTCCACTATCGGCGACGCCTACTTCTGGATCAACCGAAATCGAAGCATCTCCGTAAGAAAGCTTAAAAGCAGAGGCAAATGAGCGAAGTGCCCTAAGAGCCTGATGAGCCTTGGCTTTCGCGTTCTCCGAAGTCGAGAGTTTGCGCAAGGCTTGATTGATCTTTGGCGCAAGCAACTCACTGAGCGCCGTTCCCTCTGGCGCTTCGATCGAGGATGTCACATGCCCAGCGGATTCGGCCATCTCCTCGATTTTGTTCAGTAGCACCGTCTTTCCTACACCTCGCAGGCCAAGCAGCATCTGTGAGCGGCTGGGCTTGCCTAGCAGCGCCCTCTGAATTGCTGTCTGCGCGTCCTGTATGATATTTTCCCGTCCGGCAAGCTCTGGCGGCCGACTCCCTGCGCCGGGGGAAAATGGATTTCTAACTGCGTCCATGGAACCTCCTGTGGTATGAACTCTATGAGTATATACAATAGTATATCAAATATTAAATATACACATATAGAGAAAGCTAGATATTTGGTATCGCAAGCCACTTCCACTTCGCTCCGTTGCAAAACAGGTTGGTTAAGCTGAAGCAAAAAACTACGCATTTGCTTACCTCCACAGAATCTACGCGAAAACTGCTTATTTCATTCTCGGTAACGACGCGCCAACCCTCTTGATCTGCTAGTTGACGGCTTTTTCGGGCACGTCACGAGGCAGGCGAGTGGGTGTTGAGAAGGCTAAGCGGTTGAGTTCTGATGTGCATCACAGAACGAAAAAGGGCTACTGAATCAATAGCACTCTACGCATATTCTATAAAGGCTACTGGCCATTTTCACTTCAAAAATCCCACCAAGGCAGCACCTGCGTCATGCGCAGCACTTGGCCGCTGTCCAAAGCGCTGTAGCCTGCCAAGGCTTCTAGCTCTCGCAGCCATGCGGCGCTGCGCAGGAGTTTGCAGAGGGCTTGGGTGGCGGGCTCGGCTAGGGTTTCGCGGTGGACGACTAAGGCGTAACGCTCCTCTGCTTGGGGGATAAAGCCTAAGCCTTGGGCCATGGCTGCGGCTTGGATGCCCAGGGCGCAATCGGCTGCGCCTTGGGCAATTGCCAGCGCTGCGGCTTGGTGAGAGGGCTCGGTGCGGCGGTAGCCTTGGAGATCTTTGCTGGTTAAACCAATTTCTGCAAGCAGATCATCGAGCAGCAGGCGCGTGCCTGTGCCTACGGCGCGGTTGATGTAGCGCAGCTGTTGCTCGGCCACATCGCGCAGGTTTTTGATGCGCAGCGGGTTGCCTGCTGCCACCATTAAGCCTTGGCTGCGCTGGACGAAGCCGATGATTTTGTGTTGCCCGGGCTCTAGCAGGCGGCGATAGGTTTGCTTGGCTTTGCCTTGCCTTGCCACGGGCAGGCGCACATGAAACCCTGCCATGCGGCAGCGGCCAACGTTCAGCGCGCGCAGGGCTTCGACGCTGCCTGTGAAATGAATATCCAGATGAAGATTTTTTGCTTTGGCGAAGATGCGCAGTTTGGAGAGCGCTTCATCGTGGCTGGCATGCAGTTGCAGCACCTGCGCTTTCGGGTCAAAGGCCAGCGCCATGCTGCGCTCTAGCTCGGCTTGCAAGGCTTCGATTTGCGGGGCGAGGCGGGCTTGGGCTAAGCCATCGGCATAGAGCAAGCGTTCACCAAAACTCGTGAGCTTGGCAGCTTGGCCGCGCTCCCAGTGAAGCAGACTCTCGCCCAGGATGAGCTCCCAGCGTTTGAGCTCGCCCCAGACGTGGCGATACGACAAACCTAGCTCAGTGGCGGCTTTGGAGATGGAGCCTTGGGCATGCACGGTTTGCAGCAGGGCGATGATTGGATTGCTTAGTCGCGCCGTGGTGTTTTTCGGGCTGAATGCGTAGGAGAGCTGGGCGTGTTGCATTTGTCTTAGTGTATTGCTGTTGCTCGCTGTTGTTGTAGTGATGAGATCGCGCGACCTGTGCGCTTTGCTTCGTGTCCCCCGGCGGCGTTGAGTTTTATTTTTCTCCGGCGTTCAAGTTTCGCCGCCTTCTCCTTTACCTACGCAAAGCACACAGGTCGCACGATCTTGCGAGCATCGTAGCGCTCAGAGAAAGAAGATGGCCTTGGCACTCAAATGCTTGATCGGTCACTACGTCGTTCGCAGCTTTTCGACATGGTGCATCCACCGCAACTACCATATTGGAGGAGGCGGGGCAAGCTTTTCACCCAAGGGATGTCATACCAAAACCCCGCCGGGGGACATTTGCGGAGGTGGGTGCGCCGTGGCGACAAGCGGGTTCAGCAACAATCGACGAGCGAAACTTAACCCAAACCCACACGACCATCAAATGCAACAAGAAAGCCAACACAGGCACAATATAAACATGCAAGAACATTACGCCAAATCTCTCATGTGGTTTCGCCGCGATTTACGGGCAAATGACAATGCCGCGCTGTATCACGCGCTCAAGCGCAGCAAGCAAGTGCACTGCATTTTTGTCTTCGACAAAGAAATCTTAGACAGCTTGCCGCGCAAAGATCGCCGCGTGGAATTTATCCGCGAATCTTTGGTAGATCTGCAAGGGCAGCTTGCAAAGATGGCGGGCAATGATGCGCCGCAGCTCATCGTGCGCCATGCTTGGGCCAATGAGGAGATTCCTCGGCTTGCTAAGCAGCTGGGCGTGCAGGCCGCGTTTACCAATCATGATGATGAGCCGCAAGCCATCGCGCGCGATACGAAAGTGCGCGGTGCGCTGGCTGAGCTTGGCGTGAGCTTCAACACGTTTAAAGACCATGTGATTTTTGAGCGCAGCGAGGTGATGACTCTTGGCGGCGGCTCGTATGGCGTGTTTACGCCCTATAAAAATTCCTGGCTCAAAAAGGTCGATGACGATTACCTCAAAGCGCACGAGACAGAAAAATACGCCGCACACCTCGCGGCCGCACCGAAAGAGTTGGCGCAAGGCGTGCCCACCATACAAAGCATGGGCTTTGAAGAGACGAATCTCAAAACGCTCAGCATCCCCACCGGCAGCACCGGCGGCCAAACGCTTTTCAAAGACTTTTTATCGCGTATGGATCGCTATGACGAAACGCGCAATTTTCCCGCTGTAAAAGGCCCGAGTTATCTCAGCGTGCATCTGCGCTTTGGCACGGTGAGCATTCGGCAGCTCGCTCGCGAGGCACACAAACGCGCATTTCCGCGAGCGAGTATGGGCGAAGGCACTGCGGGCACAGAAGGCGCGCGGGTCTGGCTCTCTGAGCTAATTTGGCGCGATTTTTACGTGCAAGTCTTGCATCATCATCCGCATGTTGCCATGCGCGCTTTCAAGAAAGAATACGACGCGATTGAATGGGAGAAAGGCAAGGATGCAAACGCACTTTTCAAGGCTTGGTGCGCGGGATTGACAGGCTACCCAATCGTCGATGCGGCGATGCGCCAACTTAATGAGACGGGCTACATGCACAACCGCCTGCGCATGGTGGTGGCGAGCTTTTTGACGAAAGATTTGGGGCTGGATTGGCGCTGGGGCGAAAAATATTTCGCCGAGCAATTGAACGATTTTGATTTGAGCGCCAACAACGGCGGCTGGCAATGGGCCTCATCAAGCGGCTGCGATGCGCAACCCTACTTTCGGATTTTTAACCCAACGAGCCAAAGCGAGAAATTTGACGCACAAGGCAAATTCATCCGCCGCTACGTGCCTGAGTTGGCCAAACTCTCAGACGCAGGATTGCATGCTCCTTGGGATGCCAAGCCGATCGATATGGCGGCCAGTGGTGTGAAGCTCGGTGTGGATTACCCGTTACGCTGCGTGATCCATGATGAAGCTCGCGCGAAGACTTTGGAGCGCTATGCGGTGGTAAAGAAATCTAAGTAAATTGTTGTTTAGCTGGCGTACTTACTGCGCAAAACGCTATAAATTTAATAGCATTTAGTTCATGGGAAATTCATGAGTTCTAACAACTCGTTCACCGATTCAGCATCATCGAGCTTGATTTGAGCAGGCGCGTTTCCGACCACACCTTCAACGCGATGTTCAGGCTTGAGCTGCAGCACGATCACATCAGCTTGGCTGGGATGCACTGTCGCGGAAAGGAGCGCATTAAACGGCAACTTGGTGCGCGCTTGCCGCGTAGAGATCAAGCCACTTTTGCGATTGGCCGTGAGCCGCAAATGATCGCCCTGAAAGCGCAACTCGCCTTTGCCAATAAAGCCCAATGCGCCTGGCTTCATCAGGTTACCGCCGCAGTTCATTAAAAAAGTGGGCCATATGCCTGAAGCAGGCGGAGAGACAGCTTGGCTTTTTAGGCTATCAGAATCGGCCATTTCAAAACGATCCGCAAGCAATTGCTCGACTGTCATCTGATGACCATCGCTGCGCCGCAGAGAAATATTACTTTCAATCAGATTTTTGATGCGCATGCCCACAATCGTCCTGCGGTCATAAGGGCCGAGAGGACGATCACCGATGGAAAGGTAGTAGCGATAAGGCGAATCTGCGCGCATATTGCAAACAAGTTTACCTTTTGACGCGTGACGAAAATGTCAAAACTTCTCCATTTGCCGCCCGCTCATCCATCAGCAAGGCTCGCCAGTCATCCTAGGCAAGCCGCTCAAGTGACAATTTTCGTCCACACAGCTCAAGAACGGCATCTAACGACGGCGTTTGCGCTTTGCCCATGAGGAGCACGCGCACGGGCATGGCCAGTTGCGGCATTTTCAGCCCCGTCTGAGCCAGCGTCTCTTTCACAGCATTGGCTAGCGTTGCCCTGCTCCATTCACAGCTACTCAGCTTCGCGGCCAGCATGGCTATCGCAGGCTTGACGGCTTCAGTGACGTGCTGTGTATAGTCTGCTTCGTTGCGCTGTGGCGTGATGTAAAAAGCTGCGGCCCAATCAGCCAGCACTTGCGTTGTCTCGCAGCGATCTTTAAACAAAGCGCAAATGGCTGGCAGGCGATCATCGGGCGTGATGTTGCGCTTGGCCAATTGCTCTATAACTAGTTTTGATAGCCGCGCATCATCGGCTGTCTTCATGTATTGCTGATTGACCCAGCGCAGCTTCGCGCTATCCCATTGCGCAGGGCTCTTGGACAGATGCTTGCCATCAAACCAGCTGGTGAGTTGCTCGCGCGAGAACAGCTCATCGTCACCATGGCTCCAGCCCAGACGCGCCAAATAGTTGACCATGGCTTCAACGAGGTAGCCTTCATCGCGATACTGCGTAACGCTGACTGCGCCATGGCGCTTAGACAGCTTCTCGCCATCGGGGCCCAAGATCATCGGCACATGGCCATAGATGGGTAGCGGTGCGCCGAGCGCGCGCAGGATGTTGATCTGGCGCGGTGTGTTGTTGACATGATCATCGCCTCGAATCACATGCGTCATGCGCATATCCCAATCATCCACGACGACGCAAAAGTTGTAAGTGGGCGTGCCAACCGTCTCGCCAAGCGCTGCAGCTTCATCGCTGACTGGGCGAGCGATGATCAAATCATCAAGTTCATCATTGCTGATGGAGATCGCGCCCTTAACCATGTCGTCCCACACCACGGAGCCGCCTTGCGGATTTTTGAAGCGCACCACAGGTTTCAATCCAGCGGGTATTTGCGGCAAAGTCTTATCGGCTGAAGGCCGCCAAGTGCCATCGTAGCGCGGCTTTTCCCCGCGCGCTTTTTGCGCCTCGCGCATCGCATCAAGTTCGGCAGGCTGCGTGTAGCAGTGATACGCCGTACCAGCGGTGATCATTTGCGCAATCACTTCCCTGTAACGCGCCATCCGCTTCATTTGATAAAACGGGCCTTCGTCGTAGCTCATCTCCAGCCAATTCATGGCCTCAATGATTTGATCGACCGCTTCTTGGCTTGAGCGCGCTTCATCGGTGTCTTCAATGCGCAGAATAAATTGCGCATTTGCACCGAGAGCTTTGTGATGTTGTGCGAATGCCCAGCAGTAAAGAGCCGTGCGAGCTGTGCCCAAATGCAGAAAACCGGTGGGAGATGGCGCAATGCGCGTTCGGATCGTGGTCATATTTTTCTTTTTACAAAGTATCGAGGCCACGCATTAAATCCGCCTGCATATCGCCCACATGCTCTAAGCCCACAGCCATGCGGATCATGCCTTGGCCGATGCCAGCGGCGCCACGCTGATCCTCAGACAGCTTGCCATGCGATGTGCTCGCGGGATGCGTGAGCAAGGTTTTCGTATCGCCGAGATTCGTACACAGCGAGAGCACTTGCATGCTGTCGAGCACATGAAAGGCTCGCGCGCGCGCTTGCGCTGCATCTTTGGCTTTCACGTCGAATGACAGCACCGCGCCGCCGTTGTTTGACATTTGCTGCATCGCCAGCGCATGCTGCTCGTGGCTCTGGAGTCCGGGGTAATACACCCGCGAGACGGCGGGATGTGCTTCAAGCCAGTGCGCCATTTCAAGCGCCTTGGCGCTTTGCGCGCGAATCCGTATGTCTAAAGTTTCCAAGCCTTTGATGAGCACCCATGCGTTGAAAGGCGCGAGAATCATGCCGCTGTTCTTCATCACGGGCAGGAATTTCTCGTGCACGAGTTTTTCTGTGGCACACAGCGCCCCGGCCATCACTCGGCCTTGTCCATCGAGATATTTTGTGCCTGAATGCATGATGATGTCAGCGCCCATCAGCACGGGTTTTTGCAACACGGGCGTGGCGAAGCAATTATCTACAGCGAGCAATGCACCAGCGTTGTGTGCGATATCGGCCAGCGCTTGAATGTCGCAAACGTCCGTCAATGGATTGGTGGGCGTCTCGGCAAACAGAATCTTCGTGCTCGAACGCACAGCCGCTTTCCATGCGGCCACATCGGTTTGTGGCACGATACTTGACTCCACACCGAAGCGCGCAAACTCGGTGCCGATCAACTTGATGGTGGAGCCAAACATCGATTGGGAAAACACCACATGATCACCACTCTTCAAAAGCGAGAAAAGCATCAGCATCACAGATGACATGCCCGAAGAAGTCGCCATGGCAGCCTCAGTGCCTTCCATCGCGGCCAAGCGCATCTCAAAGCTTGTCACCGTCGGGTTGCCAGTGCGCCCATAGGTGTAGCCCTCCTCCTCGCCGAGAAAGCGCTGCGCGGATGTATGCGCATCGGGTTGCACATAGCCGCTGGTGAGATACAGCGCTTCAGAGTTCTCGCCATACTGGCTGCGCGGCACGGCAGTGCGCACGGCGAGTGTGTCGGGGTGTAGGCCTTCGGGCAAGGGCTTGGACAAAGGATGTGGGGGAACGCTCTTGGATGTCATAAGGAGTATTTCTAATGCTACAGCTAGAATACCTATCATTTTAAAGCTTTAGCCGGTATGTTTCTTGCGCAAAGCGCTATCAATTCAATAGTGAAAGTTTCCCTCTATGACAACCCACACCACCCCCTCCGGCCTGCAATACACAGACACCGAAATCGGCGCCGGCGCAACTGCCGCTGCTGGCCAAGAAGTCAGCGTGCATTACACCGGCTGGTTATTTAACGACGGCGTGCAGGGCGCGAAATTCGATTCGAGCAAAGACCGTATGCAGCCTTTTGAATTCAGCCTCGGCGCAGGCATGGTGATCAAGGGCTGGGACGAAGGCGTGGCCGGTATGCAAGTGGGCGGCAAGCGCACTTTGACCATTCCGCCTGAACTGGGCTATGGCGCGCGCGGCGCGGGTGGCGTGATTCCGCCGAATGCGACTTTGAAGTTCGATGTTGAGTTGCTGGCTGCGCGCTAAGCCCTTGCTGCAGTTTCGCCCTCAGACGAGCGCAACGCTCGTTTGAATCAGCTTTGCATGAAACCTTTTCTCCGATCTAAGTTAGAAACCATTTCCGAGCGATTGCTGGATGTGGAGAGTTTGCTGGCCAAGCCTGACATCATGGCCGACATGAAAGCTTTTCGCGCACTATCGCAAGAACACGCACAAGTGACGCCCGCTGCTGGCCGCTACGCGCGCTGTCTACAGATTGAGAAAGACATCGCATCTGCAAAAGACATGCTGCAAGATGCAGACATGGCTGAGATGGCGCGCGAAGAAATAGCCTCAGGCGAAGCTGAGCTCACTAAATTAGAAGACGATTTGCAGCGCCTACTGATTCCACGCGACCCAGATGACGAACGCGCCGCCTTCATAGAAATCCGCGCTGGCACAGGCGGGGATGAATCGGCGCTCTTCGCTGGCGATCTCTGCCGCATGTATACGCGCTACGCCACCACGCAAGGCTGGCGCGTCGAAATCATGAGCGAATCGCATTCAGAGGTTGGCGGCTACAAAGAAGTTGTCTTGAGAATGGAAGGCGCTGTGGATGAATGGGGCATCGGCGTGTATGGCAAGATGCGCTTTGAATCGGGCGGCCATCGCGTTCAGCGTGTGCCCACCACCGAGACGCAAGGCCGCATTCACACGAGCGCCTGCACGGTGGCCGTGATGCCCGAACCCGATGAGCATCAAGCGATAACCCTCAATCCCGCTGACCTGCGCATTGACACCTTTCGCGCAAGCGGTGCGGGCGGCCAGCACATCAACAAAACTGATTCTGCTGTGCGCGTCGTCCACTTGCCCACAGGCTTAGTGGCCGAATGCCAAGATGGCCGCAGCCAGCATGCCAACAAAGCCAAAGCGCTACAAGTCTTGCAAGCACGTCTGCAAGAAAAAGAGCGCAGCGAACGTGCGGCCAAAGAGGCTGCCACGCGCAAAGGCTTGATCGGTAGTGGAGATCGCAGCGATCGAATCCGCACCTATAACTTTCCCCAAGGCCGCATGACGGATCACCGCATCAACCTCACGCTTTATAAATTGCTCTTCATCATGGAAGGCGATATGGCTGAGGTTGTGCAAGCGCTGTTGCATGCACGCGAGGAAGAGCAGCTCAAAGAACTGGAATTAGGCTCGGCCTAAAGCCTTGTATTGCAAGCTGGTATAGCTGCTATCGTGATAAAAGCCGCCCTAATGCGCTCTGGTATTGCCTCTGTTCGTGCATCATAAAAATGTTCAGCGCAAGATGTCAGTAGCAAACGCCAACACTAGGAGACAATCATGGTAAATTTCACTCTCAACGGTAAGGCGGTGAGCGCCAAAGCCGCGCCCGACACACCGCTTCTTTGGGTCATCCGCGAAGAAATGGGCATCACCGGCACCAAATTCGCTTGCGGCGTGGCGCAATGCGGTGCTTGCACCATTCATTTAAATGGCTCTCCTGCACGGTCGTGTGTCACGCCAGTCTCTGCAGCTGCTGGCGCGCAAGTCACCACGATTGAGGGCCTCGTGCAAACGCGCGAAGGCAAAGCATTGCAAGATGCCTGGATTGCAGAATCAGCCCCGCAATGCGGTTACTGCCAATCGGGCCAAATGATGGCAGCAGCGGCAGTGATCAAAGAGGCGCGCAGCCCCCTGTCGCGCGAACAAGCGCTGGAGCGTATGGCAGGCAACGTCTGCCGCTGTGGCACCTATAACCAGATCGCAGCCGCCGTGGTTCGCGCTCAAAAAACATTGGCCTGAGGGAGCAACACATCATGATCTCTACTCAAATTTCACGCCGCTCCTTCATCGTTGGCTCGGGTGCTGGCGCCCTGGGCATTAGCTTTGGCACGATGGATTTCGCAAAGGCACAAACTGCTGCTTTCGCGCCGATTGCATGGGTCGTCATCGCTGCGGACAACACCGCAACGATCTTTTCCGCAGGCTCAGAGATGGGTCAAGGCACGATGACTTCTCTGCCTGCCGTAATTGCCGATCACATGGAGCTCGATTGGAGCAAGGTTCGCGTGCAACATGCCCCGGCGGATCCAAAACGATTTGGCAATCCAAAGTTTGGGGGCGGCATGACGACAGGCGCCTCGCGCACCGTGACGGGCTACTACGAGCCATTAAGCCTAGCCGGCCTGCAAGGCAAGCTAATCATGCTCGGCGCGGCAGCCGCCCAATGGAATGTGCCTGCATCTGAATTGCGCGCCGAAAACAGCATAGTGATCCATTCGCAAAGCAACCGCCGCATCAGCTACGGTGATTTGGCCAAGACGGCTACAGCGCCTACCGATCTGCCCAAGGTCGATAAAACCATGCTCAAGCCCATGGCGCAGTTCAAGCTGATTGGCAAAGATGTGCCGCGCGTCGATCTCGCTGCTAAGACCAATGGCACAGCTGTGTACGGCATCGATGTGCGCATGCCCGGCCTGCATTACGCCAGCCTGCTGAGCGCTCCTGTGCAAGGCGAAAAAGCCGAGAAGGTTGATGATGCAGCGGCCAAAGCCGTGCCAGGCGTGAAAGCCGTGGTCACGATTGCGACCGGCGTGGCTGTGGTGGCAGACTCATTCCACACCGCTCGAAAGGCACGTGATCTGCTCAAAGTGGAATGGAGCAACACCGCGCGCGGCCGCGAATACGATTCTGATGCTGCGATCAAGCAATACATCACCCGCGCAGAAAACCTCGCCGATGCTGGCGTGACTTTTCATACCCATGGCGATGCGGCCAAAGAAATCGCCGGCGCATCCCGCACATTCAAAGCAACCTACACCACCGAGCACGTCAACCAATTCACGATGGAGCCGATGAACACCACGGCTAAAGTGGATGGTGACAAAATTGAAATTTGGACTCCTTCACAAACTGTGGGCTTTGTAGTGGGTGGTGTAGCGGCAGCCGGTGGCTTCAAGCCAGAAAACATCAAGGTCAACATCACGCTGCTCGGTGGTGGCTATGGCCGTCGCGTGGAAGCGGAGTATGCCGTGGATGCGGCGTTGATTGCCAAAGCTGTGCCCGGCGTTCCGGTGCAAATGATCTGGACGCGTGAAGACGATTTCACCCGCGCCAAACCGCGCCCCGCCACGGCGCAGCACCTGATAGCTGCTGTTAATGCGCAAGGCAAAATTACTGGCCTGCAGCATCGCGTGGTGGCAGAGCAAATTTATGCGCGCTTGCTGCCCGGCGCATTCCGCGCTAGCGGCAACAAAGATTCTCCCGTGATGGAATTTGCTGATGGCATCTACGACATTGCAGGCCATCAAGTACAGCAGATGATCGAAGACAACGGCATTGCATGCAGCTTCTGGCGCGGCGTGGGCGCAGGTTATGTGAAATTTGGCATTGAGACGCTGCTAGATGAAGTGGCCGTAGCCACGAATCAAGATCCACTGCAAATGCGCATCGAGCTGTGTAACAAATCGCCGCGTGCGCAAGCTGTGTTGCGTGAAGTCTCTGCGATGTCGGGATGGAGCGCAAGCCGCCCCGCTGGCCGTGCGCTGGGCCTAGCTTTCTCCGATGCTTGGGGTACGTTTTGCGCAATGGTGGTGGATGTTTCGCTCAGCCAAGGCCGCCCGGTGGTTCACAACATTTGGGCTGCGGTGGATTGCGGGCATCCACTCAGCCCGAAGAACATTCAAACCCAAATCGAAGGCAGCGCTATCTTTGGCCTGTCAGCCGCCTTGGGCGAGAAGCTCAGCTACAAAGCCGGCGAGCCGCAGCAAAAAAATCTTGGCACTTACAAC
Organism: Variovorax sp.; assembly: GCA_031376455.1. Classification (GTDB taxonomy): domain Bacteria; phylum Pseudomonadota; class Gammaproteobacteria; order Burkholderiales; family Burkholderiaceae_C; genus JANMDU01. Next base: position 19,126 of record JANMDU010000105.1, read on the forward strand.
CTGCTGCGAGCCAATCAAACGCCCGTTGTCAATGTGAAAGTCATGCCTACAGACAACCCTCCTGGTGGTGTCGGAGAAGTAGGCCTGCCGCCCATAGCACCGGCCTTTGCCAATGCCATTGCACGTTTGAATGGCGGCAAGCGCTTGCGTAATTTGCCTTTTCCGGAGCGTGTGGCTTGAGTTTCAAAACAACTTTGCGAAACTAAAAAGAGCCGCTCATGCGGCTCTTTTTTTTCGCTATTTCTGGTGATCAGCCCCAGACTTCATTGGCTGTCTCAATCACCAAGCGCAGTTTGCTGCGTTGATCTTCCACGGCGATGCTGTTGCCATGAACGGTGGACGAGAAACCGCATTGAGGTGACAAGGCAAGTTGCTCCATCGGTGCGTATTTAGCGGCTTCATCAATACGGCGTTTGAGATCGTCTTTGCTTTCCATCTGGCCAACTTTAGTGGTGACCAAACCGAGAACCACGGTTTTGTTTTTCTTCAAGAAACGCAAGGGGCGGAAATCGCCAGAGCGGTCATCGTCATATTCTAGGAAATACGCATCGATGTTCATCTCTGAGAGCAGCGCTTCAGCCACGGGCTCGTAGTCGCCGCTGGCTGCAAACGTGCTCTTGAAATTGCCACGGCACAGGTGCATCGCGAGCGTCATGCCTGCGGGCTTGTGAGCGACCACTTTGTTGATGAAGCTGGCATAGCGGCGTGGCAACTCGTTAGGATCATCGCCCCTGCTACGCGCTGCTTCGCGCATTTTTGGGTCGCAGAGATACGCGAGATTCGTGTCGTCCATCTGCACATAATTGCAGCCTGCGGCTCTCAGCGATTTGAGTTCATCACCATAGGCCTTGGCCACATCGTCATAAAACTCAGGATCAAGTTCGGGATACGCCTTGCGATCAATGCCCGCGCGGCCTCCCCGGAAATGCAGCATCGTGGGCGAGGGGATCGTGACCTTTGGTGTGCTGCCCGCTGCGATCTGCGTTTTCAAGTATTGAAAGTCAGCCAACTGAATTTGCTTGGCATGTGTGACTTTTCCCACCACATGAATCGCTGGCGGCACAAGATGCTCTTTGCCATGCGCGTCTACAGAGAGCGTTGTCTCGCCGACTTTTACGCCACCGAGTTGCTCCAGAAAATCAAGGTGAAAGTAAGTGCGGCGAAACTCGCCATCGGTAATGCTTTTGAGGCCAACGCTTTCTTGAAACTTCACGATTTCCGTGATTGCTTTGTCTTCCACCACGCGAAGCTGCTCAGGCGTGAGCAGGCCTTTGGCCTTTTGATCACGCGCCTCTAGTAAATACTGGGGGCGCAAAAAACTGCCCACATGGTCAAAGCGAGCAGGAAGATGGGGGGGCATGTTCATGGTGTCTCCAAGTAATCAGTAAAGCATCATAATCTAGAATTTATACATGCTATTGAATACACGAATATCAGTTTTTGCTTAATTAATCATCAGATAAGCGACTTATTTTGATGTTTTGAATACAATGTGTATTCATGAAAACGCCATCCCCCGCCTTTCCGCTCAATGCTTGGTATGCCGCTGCATACGATGTTGAAATTACGCATTCACTGTTTTCCCGCACCATTTGTAATCAAAAAATCGTGATGTATCGCCAGACCACGGGCGCGGTCGCGGCACTAGAAGATGCTTGCTGGCATCGATTGCTCCCCTTGTCAATGGGGCGCTTGGAGGGCGATGAAGTGGTGTGCGGCTACCATGGCTTGGTGTTCAACGGCAAAGGCCACTGTACCCATATGCCCAGTCAAGAAACCATCAATCCTGGCGCTTGCGTGCGCAGTTTTCCAGTGATTGAAAAGCATCGCTTTGTATGGATTTGGCCAGGCGATCCAGCTCTGGCAGACGCTAGCCTTGTGCCCGATTTGCACTGGAATCACGATGCCAACTGGGCCGGCGATGGCAAAGTTATTCGTGTGGCCTGCGACTACCGGCTGGTGATCGACAATCTCATGGATCTGACGCACGAGACTTTTGTTCATAGCTCCAGCATCGGCAACCGCGCCGTTGCAGAAGCGCCCTTTGTCGCCACGCATGGCGACCGCACCGCGACCGTCACGCGCTGGATGGAAAACATTGATGCGCCGCCCTTTTGGGCAGGCCAGCTCAAGCAAGCGCGTGGCTACGAAGGCGCTGTGGATCGCTGGCAAATCATCCGTTTTGAAGCGCCCTGCACGGTGTCGATCGACGTGGGTGTGGCGCCAACCGGCACAGGCGCTATGCCGCCTGGTGGCAACCAAGGCGATGCCAAGCAAAGTGATCGCAGCCAAGGTGTTAATGGCATGGTGCTCAATACAATCACGCCCGAGACGGATGGCTCTTGCCACTATTTTTGGGCATTTGCGCGCAGCTATATGCTGGGCGAACAGCGCCTGACGCATCAGCTTCGTGAAGGCGTGGCAGGCATCTTCCGCGAAGATGAGCACGTTCTCGAAGCGCAGCAAAAAGCAATTCAAGCACATCCTGATCACACTTTCTACAACCTTAATATCGACGCAGGCTCGATGTGGGCGCGGCGCTTGATTGATGGCTTGGTTGCCAAAGAGCAGCACAGAGGCGATCACATTCCGATTCGCCGTATTGCTTGAGATGGCTTCTCACTATTAATTTGATAGCACC
>JANMDU010000111.1:0-3935 GCA_031376455.1 Variovorax sp.
CTGCTTTACGCACATCACCAAATACTACAAATACAATAGCACCCCGCGCAGATTCTATGGCGGCTAGTACCCCAAAAGACTCAAAAAATTCCACGCCCACGCCCACGCCCTGGCAAATCAGCATGGATCGCGTGAGCTTAGTGGGCGGCTCAGTGACTTGGGCCGACGAGACAACGCAGCCCGCAGCCGCGCTGGCTGCACGAGACATTCAACTCGAAGCGACGCAAATTGCTTGGCCTTTTGCTGCCGATAAACCCATGGCGTTCAATGGCAGCAGCCAAGTCACTCAGGGCAGCTTGACATTGAGCGGCACAGCCACCGATGCCAGAGCCAGCATCTCGGCACAACTCTCAGGCCTGCCACTGGCTTCTTTTGCGCCTTACTTGAGCGGCGTGCTGGCGCCGGCGCTGAGTGGTGTGGCGGACGCTCAAAGCAGCATCTTTTGGCAAAGCGGACAAAGCGGACAAAGTGGGCAAAGCGGGCAAAACGGGCAGAAGGAAGCGCTGCAAATCACACTGACCAAAGCGCAGTTGGCCAATCTGCAACTCACCAACAAATCCCAAGCGGGCGGCAAAGTGCCTCTTCAAGCGCCTCCTGAACAGCGTTTAAAAGCGCCGCTCGCGCAAATCAAACTATTGAGCTTGGAATCTGGGCAAATTGACGTGCTTGCGCAGACCGTCAAGCTTGCAAAAATCTCCGCTTCTGGTGTGCAGACCCGCGTGGCGCGCAACGAACAAGGGCGCTGGATGGCGCAAGATTGGCTTGTTAGATCAGCAGCTTCGCCGAATTCAGAGAAAAATGCTCGCGCCAACGACGGCGTTACCGCGCCAACAGTTGCCAAAAATACAAGCGCCAGCAAGCCGTGGAAAGTCGCGCTCGGCGAGATCAATTTAGATGCCCCGAAGCTCTCATTCGTGGATCAAGCGCCCGCTGCCGGATCGAGCCGTGTCGTCCAGCTGAGTGTCGATGGGCTCAAAGCGAAATTGCTCGGCTTGGAGCTGGAAGGCGATCAATTCGCCGCCAAGCCCATGCCGCTGTCTTTAAGTGCAAGTTTGACGCAGGCCGACGAGGATGGCAAACCCTTGGGCGAGCCCGCCAAAATCGACCTCCAAGGCCAGATCGCACCCGCTCCACTGGCGCTCCAACTACAGGCCAAGATCACGCGATTGCCGATTCATGCCTTTGAGCCGTATTTTGCGGACGCTCTCAATATTGATGTGCTTCGCCTAGAAGCTGGTTTTAGTGGCACGGTACAAATGGTGCAAACGCCGCAAGGCTTGCAACTCAAAGTTGTCGGCGATGCCTTGGCTGAGGAGTTGCAAACCACGCTGCGCGGCGCGGCTTTGGCCGCTGCATCGGGCGGTGTTGCCGGTGATGAACTACTCAATTGGAAAGCGCTCGGCGTTAAAGCTTTGAGCATCGAGATGACGCCGGGCGCTGCGCTAAAGATCGATGTGGGCGAGGCTGCGCTCACAGATTTCTTCGCGCGCGTTTTGATCAGCGAACAAGGCCGAATCAACTTGTCCGACATCGTGAAATCGGGTGAAGCCAGTGAAAGCGCAAGAACGGGAACAACAGCTACTATCAATTCAGTAGCACCTCGCGCAGACAATACGCCGGCTACAGGCCAAAATGACTCAAAAAATACGCCTTCGAGCAGCCCCGAGCCCATTATCAACATGGGCGCGATCAGCTTGATCAATGGCAAAGTGTATTTTGCAGATCGCTTTATCAAACCCAATTACGCCGCCAACCTTAGCGAGCTCAACGGCAAACTCGGTGCATTTTCTTCGCAGCCGGTGGCGGGCACGGTACAGATGGCTGAGCTGCAATTGCGCGGCAAAGCCGAGGGCACGGCAGCGCTTGAAATTGTCGGCCAGCTCAATCCGCTGGCCAAGCCGCTAGCGCTCAACATCACAGGCAAGGTGCGAGATTTAGAGCTCGCGCCGCTGTCGCCCTACAGCGTCAAGTATTCTGGCCATGGCATTGAGCGCGGCAAGATGAGCGTCGATGTGAAATATCGGATTCAGCCGGATGGCGCGCTCACAGCATCCAACCAAATCGTGCTCAATCAAATCAAGTTTGGCGACAAAGTGGAGGGCGCGCCCAACAGCTTGCCAGTCAGGTTAGCAGTGGCGCTGTTGGCGGATCGCAATGGCGTGATCGATATCAATTTGCCCGTTCAAGGCTCGCTCAATGATCCGCAATTCTCGGTCGGTCCGATTATTTTCAAGCTGATCGTCAACTTGGTCGTCAAAGCGCTCACTTCGCCTTTTTCGCTCCTAGCCAGCGCTTTTGGCGGTGGCGGCGATGAGCTCGGTCAAGTGGCGTTTCAAATTGGCAGTTCGCAAATTGCTGAAAGCGCCAAGCCAGGCATGGAAAAAGTAGTCAAAGCGCTGCAAGACCGCCCGAATCTGAAAATGACCGTGGTTGGCCAAGCCAGCTTAGAGGTGGAACGCGAGGCGTTTAAGAAAGAGCGCCTCAGCGCTTTGGTGGCCGCAGAAAAACGCCGCAGCACAGTGGCCAGCGGCGCGTCACCATCCACGACGTCATCCGCCACGCAAGTCGCAGCGATCACCGTCAGCGAAGCGGAGTATCCCGCTTTGCTCAAAGAGGTTTACAAGCGCTCAGATGTGCCTAAGCCCCGCAACGCGGTGGGTTTTGTCAAAGAACTTCCTGTCGCTGAGATGGAGGCCTTGCTGCTGGCGAACTTGCCAGTCACGGAGCAGGCCATGCAAGAGTTGGCCTTGGCCCGGGGTGTGGCAGTGCGAGATTATTTGGCCAGTCGGGGCCTGCCCACGGATCGCTTGTTTTTGGGCGCAGCCAAAGCCGTGGCCAAAGATGATAAGTGGTCGCCTCGTGCAGAGTTGAGTTTGGCCGCCCCTTAAATGTCGCTTCGTTTACAGACTATTACATGGCGTATCTCGCCAATAGACTGAAAAAGCACCTGCTCGATATGTAAGATATCCTTTAATTTGTATCAAAACAAAAAGCTATATCGCAATAAATACCTGTGATGTGTCATCGGATAAAAGTCAGCTGACGGGCCTAAAACGACACGAGTGCAGTGCAGTGCAGGGTAAGGGTGGGGCATGGAAAAATTCTGGAATCAGGGCAGGTTATGGTTTGGCAAAGCGCGTGCGCAGCTGTCTGAGCAAACCCCGAGCTTTCATGCCCATCACCTGTTGTGGTCTCTGGGCAGCCTCTGCGCCCTACACCGCATCAGCTTCTCCGCGCCTTTGGTCGAGCGTGAGTTTTTGCATGCCGAGGCTGGGCAAGAAGGCCAAGAATCTAGCTACGACGAATCCACACTGATCAGAGCAGCCCAAGGCTTGGGCTTTCGCATCAAGGCCATCCGCTTTGATGCCCGCCGCGCCCAGCAATTGCCCATGCCCTTGCTGGTGCAGCTCAACGATGCATCCGCGCCCAGCACACCCATCGCCCTCATCACCGCAGCCGACGCCGATCACATCGTCTATTTCCAACCCGGCAGCCAACAACCCATCACCAGCACAGTCGCCGAGTTCGCAGCTATCAGCGCAGGCCGGGCGTGGCTGACCACGCCAGATTCAGAGGCCGTCAGCGATGATGATGGCCAAAGCAATGCATCCTCGCCAGATGCTGCCAACGCTGTCCTCAAATTCGGTTTTGCATGGTTTCGCCCCGAGCTCATGCGCCACAAAAAAGTCTGGCGCGATGTGCTCTGGGCCAGCCTCGCCTTGCAAATTGTGGCACTGGCCACGCCACTCTTCACCCAAGCCATCATCGACAAAGTGGTGGTTCACCGCACTCAAAGTACCTTGATCGCTATTGGCATCGCCATGGCCATCTTCATCGTCTTCAATGGCCTGATGAGCTGGGGCAGGCAGTATTTGGTCTTGCACACCGGCAACCGGGTCGATGCCGTGCTGGGCGCAGCGGTGTGGGAGCATCTC
>JANMDU010000146.1:0-4849 GCA_031376455.1 Variovorax sp.
CCACAGGCTATCCAGAATTTGATCACCTGTTGCTCAAAAAGCTCGGCTGGTGGGACGACCTCACCGATGTCGAGAAGTCGAAAGCAGAAGGTAAGAATTGGAAGAATGATTCCTCTGGCGGCATCATTCGTGTCGCGATGAAGCATGGCTGCCATCCGTTTGGCAATGCAAAAGCCCGCGCTGTGGTGTGGAACTTCCCTGATGCCGTGCCGATTCACCGCGAGCCACTTTATGGCAATCGGCCTGATCTCATGGCCAAATACCCTACGCACGACGACCGTAAAAATCTTTGGCGCTTGCCCACGCTGTACAAATCCATTCAGCAAGAGAACATCGCGAAGAAAGTGCATGAGAAATTCCCATTGGTCATGACCTCTGGCCGATTGGTGGAATACGAAGGTGGCGGCGAAGAAACGCGGTCCAACCCATGGCTGGCCGAGCTCCAGCAAGAAACCTTCATCGAGATCAGTCCGAAAGCTGCAGCAGATCGCAACATTAAAAACGGTGATCGCGTTTGGGTGGTGACACCAACAGGTGGCCGGATGAATGCACAAGCCATGGTGACAGAACGTGTGGGCGTTGACACGACCTTCATGCCATTCCACTTTTCTGGCAAATGGCAGGGCGAGGATATGAAGGCGCACTACCCGAACGGCGCTGCGCCGATCGTACGCGCAGATTCGATCAACACTGGTACAACCTACGGGTACGACATCGTGACGATGATGCAAGAGACTAAAACAACGGTTTGCAACGTCGAGAAAGCATAAGGAAAATATGAACCCCCACGCTACTCATTTCATGTATTCGCTGCCCCCCAAGGGGGCGCAAGCCTCCTTAGAGGCGGCTCGTCAGGAGACTTAATCATGGCACGGATGAAATTTATTTGCGATGCAGAGCGCTGTATCGAATGCAATGGCTGCGTCACGGCTTGTAAAAACGAGCATGAAGTCCCTTGGGGCGTGAATCGCCGCCGTGTGGTCACGCTCAACGACGGCGTGCCCGGCGAGCGCTCGATCTCGGTGGCTTGCATGCACTGCTCGGATGCGCCTTGTATGGCAGTCTGCCCCGTCAATTGCTTTTATCGTACGGATGAAGGCGTCGTTTTGCATGACAAAGATGTGTGCATTGGTTGCGGTTACTGCTCGTACGCCTGCCCTTTTGGCGCGCCACAATTTCCGACTGCTGGCACATTCGGTGTGCGCGGCAAGATGGATAAATGTACGTTCTGCGCGGGTGGCCCAGAGGCCAACGGCAGCCAAGCAGAATTTGAAAAATATGGCCGCAACCGCTTGGCTGAAGGCAAGTTGCCAGCTTGCGCGGAGATGTGCTCAACCAAAGCTTTGCTCGGCGGTGATGGTGACGTGATTGCTGATATTTTCCGCAACCGAGTATTGAAGCGTGGCAAGGGAGCAGAAGTCTGGGGTTGGGGCACGGCGTATGGCAGCAGCCAAGCCGGCCAGCCGCCCAAAGAGCAACAGGCGCCAGTAAAAAGCTAAATCGATAGGGACACTATGAAAAAAATCATTGCACTATCCATCATTGTCTTGCTGACAGCCGCTTGCTCAGACAAGCCTCAAAGTGCAGGCGGCGTGAAAGGCGACAGCGCACCCTACGCCGGCACGGGCAAAGGATACGTGGAAGGCACTTGGAAGCAAGGCGATAAGACCAGCTGGGAAAGTGCATTAAAAGTGCGCACCCAGAATGGCCAAAACGACTACACCCGAGCTCAGTAAATTTATTAGACGAAACATCGAGGTCGCCGGCATGAAATATGTGCAACGTGCTATTCTTTCAATAGCAACCGTCGTGGGTTTGAGTTTAGGCTTGATGAGTCCGTCTTGGGCGCAAAAGCTTCAAGTTGAGCCCGTGAAGCCGCCAGAGCAAGCCGCACCAGCCCCCGCAGAGCCAGGCGGCATCAAGAGTCAGAGTATTTTTGAAGTCAAGCCTGACGCGAGCCAAGATCCAAATTACACCAAGCAAAACAATGCCGAGCGTGCGAAAGTCCAGCCTGGTAACAACGCACCCGTATGGCGGCAAGTCGGCCAAGGCGTAACTGGCGTAACGACGCTGCCCTACGCACAAGCGCCAGAGGCTGGCAACATGGTGCAAAAATTTGTGCAATATCCCGGCTCGAATTTGACAAACGCTGGCGAAGCATGGCGTCAAGTTCGCAATAACTGGATCTTGCCTTATGGTGGTTCGTTGATCGTGATTGCGCTCGTGGCGTTGGCTTTGTTTTACTGGAAAAAAGGCACGATTGAGTTGCATGGTCAAGAAACGGGTAAGCTCATTGAACGCTTTACCTATTTCGAGCGTGCTGCGCACTGGACGAATGCGATTGCGTTTTGCTGCTTGGGCATTTCTGGCGTAGTGATGGCTTTTGGTAAATTCTTTTTACTTCCCATCATCGGCGGCTCGCTATTTGGGTGGTTGACTTACGCGCTGAAAAATCTTCATAATTTTGTGGGTCCGCTGTTCGCCGTATCGCTTCTCGTCGTGATCTTCACGTTTGCTCGCGATAACATGCCAAGTAAGGACGATCTGGTGTGGATGCTAAAAGGCGGCGGTCTGTTCAGCGGCGAAGAAGTTCCTTCGCACCGCTTCAACGCGGGTGAGAAAATCGTCTTCTGGGGCGGCGTATTCCTGCTAGGCTTGGTCGTGGTGGGCTCTGGTTTGATGCTCGACAAACTCATTCCTGGCTTAATGTATTACCGCGAAACGATGCAAATTTCGCACATGGTTCATGCAATAGCCGCCATCTTGATGGTGGCAATGTTCCTCGGTCACATTTACATGGGTACCATTGGCATGAAGGGCGCCTACAAAGGCATGAAAACTGGCTATGTCGATGAGACTTGGGCCAAAGAGCACCACGCGATTTGGGCTGCTGATGTGGCCTCGGGAAAAATTCCTGCGCAGCGTACTCCCTTGCCATCGCACAGTGCCGTTGCTGTAGCGCATTCATAAATTTCGAGGAGACGTTTAATATGCGAAAAATTATCATTGTTTCAAGCTTGCTCGCTTGCGCGGCGACTGTGTTTGCTAAATTGCCAGCCCCTGTGCTCACTGATGAGGCCAAAGCTAAAGCAGCAGAAGCGACTGCAAAAACAGCGCATAGCAACAAAGTCGCCAACTATCAGCTCTGCAAATCCATGGACAAGGCAGCGGCGCACTACTACAAAACAGCCAAAGCAAGCGGCAAAGATGCCAAGCCAGCTACAGACACGCCGGCTTGCGCTGATCCGGGTGCGTTCGTATTCCCAGTGCCTACAGTGCCAGCAGTTGCAGCAACACCTGCAGTTGCACCTGTCTTGGCAGCAGCAGCGGCCAAACCTGCTGCGCCAGCAGCCCCTGTGAAAAAATAAAGCCTCGAAGCAAAATAGAGAAACGGCGCTAACAAGCGCCGTTTTTCATGCCCGCTACACTGTGCCATGCCTTATTCACCTCATTTGCCCCAGCTCACGCAAGCCCGCGCACCGCTCACGCGAGAGGTGCAGGTTGTTAATGAAAAGGGCGAGCGCAGCAGCATGCAGATTCCTGCTGAGCGAGATCTCACGGTGTATGTCGATAAACGCGAGCTCGTCACACTGATGACCTTGGGTGCGCAGCCTGAATTACTCGTGCTCGGCTTTCTGCTCAATCAGCGTTTGGTAGACGAAGCTCAGCAAATCGAATCGATTACGGTCGATTGGGAAGTCAACTCAGCCGCTGTGAAAACTTACGCAGGCATCGACAAAATTGAAGAGCGCACCGCTAAAAAAGTGGTCACCACGGGTTGCGGGCAGGGCAGTGTGTTCGGTGGCTTGATGGACGACATTGATACTATCAAATTGCCTCTCGCACAGCTTACGCAAACTCAGCTTTACGGCATCACAGAGGCGATCCGCCAGCAAGAAACCACCTATAAAAGTGCTGGCAGCGTGCATGGCTGTGCTTTGTTCAAAGGTATTGACGCAAAGGTGCAGATGCTCATGTTTGTTGAAGATGTGGGTCGTCACAATGCGATTGATACGCTAGCCGGTTGGATGGCGATGCGGGGCATCTCTACGCTTGCTCAGCCCAACGAGACCGAGCCTTATGTTTTCTACACCACAGGGCGCTTAACAAGCGAGATGGTGATCAAATCCGCTCAAATGGGTATCGCGATTGTCGTCTCCCGCAGCGGTATCACGCAGATGGGCTACGACATTGCTCAGCGGGTGGGGCTGTGTGCGATAGGCCGGGCTGTGAACAAGCATTTTGTGGGATACACAGGCTTGCAGCGTTTGATGCTTGAAATTTAGATCAAACAAGCGATTGGCCGGCGTAAACGCTGCGCGAGGTGCTACTAAATAAATAGTGAAGTGTATTGGGTCTTTACGTGCAGGATAAACGTAGCGATTGCTGTCGCGCTAACATGCGTCCATGAAATCTAGTTTTATTCAGCTTGGGCTTCGATCTTTGTGGCGCGATTTGCGTGCGGGGGAGTTGCGATTGCTTATCGTCGCGGTGACGCTAGCTGTGGCTGCGTTGACTGCTGTGGGCTTTTTTGCAGATCGGATCAAAGGTGGTTTGCAGCGTGATGCGCGTTCTTTGATTGGTGGCGATTCTGTGGTCAGCAGCGATAAGCCGACGCCTGACGCGATAACTGCAAAGGCGAAAGAGCTCGGGCTGCAGGTGGTGAATAACGTAGGTTTTCCCACCATGGCGCGAGCGCAGGATGCGCAAGGTGGCGCGTCAAAACTTGTCGCTTTGAAAGCCGTCGAAAGCGGCTATCCGCTGCGTGGGCAGCTCAAAGTCTCCAGCGCGCCTGATCAAGCCGAGCAAGGCACGCGTGAGATTCCCGCACCGGGCAGGGGTGGGGTGG
>JANMDU010000157.1:0-6619 GCA_031376455.1 Variovorax sp.
AGAATCCTAATGGCGAGAAACTCAGCCTGACTGCGGGTATGCTGGTGGTGGCCGAAATCCACCAAGGTCGGCGAACAGTGCTGGAATATTTACTCAGCCCGGTGATGAAGGTGGGGGCAGAGGCGGCGCGGGAGCGGTGAGGGGGAGATCGCTTCAAATGATGATTTCAAGATGGGTAGGTCCAACGCGTTCAGAAGTTCATTGACTTAACTTTACATGTCAACCGAGTACAAACTGTCAGCGTAAGCGCTAGGGCCTGCGTTGTAGCTGAGTTAAGCCACAAGCAAGATCTGGAGATTCCCATGAAAACCACTTATTTTCTCGCCCTAGGCAGCCTCGCAAGCGCCGTGACTGCCTTCTCAGGTGGCGTATTCGCGCAAGAGCAGGGGCGCGTGATTTCTACCACGCCGGTGATCACTCAAGTGGCTGTGCCGCGTCAGGTGTGCAGCAATGAACAAGTGGTGACGCAAGCCCAGCAAAAATCGGGGGCAGGCGCTTTGATGGGCGGCGTGGCGGGCGGCGCAATTGGTAATGCAGTGGGCAACGGCAGTGGCAGAGCTGCAGCCACCATGATCGGCATCTTCGGCGGCGCGATTTTAGGCGACAAAATCGAAGGGGGTCAGCAGCAGGCGAGTACGCAAAACGTGCAGCGCTGCACCACGCAAACTTTTTATGAAAACCGCCCGACAGCTTACAACGTGGTCTATGAATTCAACGGCAAGCAGTATCAAGTGCAATTGCCACAAGATCCTGGCCCATTTGTGAGTCTGCAAGTCACACCAGTGGGCGTTGCGACCCAGCCTGCGCCTATTCAACAAGCCCCTGTCATCGTGCGACCTGTGGTGCAAGCGCCGGTGATACAAGCGCCCGTGATCGTGGAGAGCTCCACCGTTTATGTCCAGCAGCCGCAAGTCGTCTATGTGCGGCCTGCGCCGGTGGTTCACGTTGCACCGGCTTACCACCACTATCCGCGCCCGCATGCTCACTCACATTTGCATCCCCATTTGCAGCCTCAACACTTGGCCTACCCGCAGTACCCGCATCACCAGCCGCACCATAGGCCGGGCAGTGTCGTGAGCATTGGCTACAGTGGGCATTTCCGCTGATCAAAGCCAGTCTGGTTGATAGACAAGCCCTTGGCTAAAACCCAAGGTCTTTTTTCATGGAAATTTGATCAGTTATCTGCGGAGGGCAAGCTAAAATCGAGAACTCATGAGTTATCTCGTCCTCGCCCGCAAATACCGCCCAAAAAGCTTCACCGAAATGGTGGGGCAAGAGCATGTGGTGCAGGCTTTGACGAATGCGTTGACTCAGCAGCGCCTCCACCATGCCTATTTGTTCACCGGTACGCGAGGCGTTGGCAAGACCACGGTTTCTCGCATTTTGGCCAAATCGCTCAATTGCGTCGGCGCAGATGGGCAGGGCGGCATCACCGCTGAGCCTTGCGGCGTGTGCGAGATGTGTCGAGCTATTGATGCGGGGCGCTTCGTCGATTACACCGAGCTCGATGCTGCGTCGAATCGCGGCGTGGATGAAGTGCAAAGCTTGCTGGAGCAGGCGGTTTACAAACCTGTGCAAGGGCGCTTTAAGGTCTTCATGATCGACGAAGTTCATATGCTCACGAACACGGCCTTCAACGCCATGCTTAAGACGCTGGAAGAGCCGCCTGAATATTTAAAATTCGTGCTCGCGACGACGGATCCTCAGAAAGTGCCCGTCACCGTGCTCTCGCGCTGCTTGCAATTCAGCCTGCGCCCCATGGCGCCTGAGACGGTGCATGCGCATCTTAGAAAAGTTTTGACAGAGGAGGCCGTGCAGGCCGACGATGGTGCGCTCCGCCTGATCGCGCGGGGCGCTCGCGGCTCGATGCGAGATGCTTTGTCGCTCACAGATCAAGCCATCGCTTTCGGCGCAGGCAGTTTGAATGAAGCCAATGTGCGCTTGATGCTCGGCGCGGTAGATCGCAGCTATGTGTTTCGTTTGATTGAGGCGCTTGCTGTGGGCGATGGCAAGGCGGTATTTGAGATTGCAAGCGCCCTGCGCGATAACGGTTTGAGTGCCGCCTCAACGCTAGAAGACATGGCCAGCATCTTGCAGCGCATGGCGGTCTGTCAAGCTGTACCGAATTCGCATGATGTGCAAGACAGCGAAGCGATGGAAATCGCGCGCCTCTCCGGCCTCATGCCCGCTGATGAAACGCAGCTTTTGTATCAAATCGCCATCCATGGCCGCAGCGAGCTGGGCTTGGCGCCTGATGAATACACTGGCTTGACGATGAGCTTGTTGCGCTTGCTCGCGTTCAAGCCAAAAGGATTTCGCCCCAAGAATCTTGCGACAGGCGCAGCAGAGGCTGAAAAAAAAAGCCTGAAGCTGGATGATGAACGGGTTTCAGAGCCTCTGGCGGAGCCAGCGCTCCGAGAAGTAGTTGCAGCTGTCACTCCACCAGATTTAGAGCCAAAACAGTCTATAGCCGGCGTAAATAAAGCGCAGAGCGCTACTGAATTAATAGCAAATGCTCTGCCAATCGAACCCGTTCACCCTGAGCGCGTTGAAGGGCTAGCGTTGACTTCGACAAGCTCAGCCCGAACGGTAGGTGACTCATCGAGCCAACCAGTTCATACAGCCACTCCCGCGGCCACTCTCATGGCCGTGCCTATCCGCGAGCAAGGCGAAGGAAGCGCGCGGCTGGATTCTCGTATCTCAGCAGTTGAGCCGGATGCGCATCACGAGGCTTGGGTGCAGCTCGTGCAGCAGCTCTTAGATGCGCAGGCTGTGCAAGGCTTGGTGCAGCAGCTTGCGGTGCAAAGCCAGTGCGTGGAAAAAGGCGCTTCGCATTTAACGCTGCGCATCAGCCAGCCGAGCTTGAAGAGTGATGGCGCACGTGATGAGCTGCAAGCGGCTTTGCAAAACGTGGGGCGTAGCGAGGCTTTGGTGATCGAAGTGGGCCCTGTGCAAGACTCTTGGGCCAAGCGCAACACTGCGAGAGTAGAGGCGCGTCAAAAACTAGCGGAGCAACTGATCACGCAAGATCCGTGGGTACAGTCTCTTGTGGCCGATTGGGGTGCGAAAATCGTCGCTGGATCAATTAAAGCGGTCTGACCTGCCCAGTCAATGAAGGCGGCCTGACCAACCCGCTGGGATCAAAGTTTTTTAATTTTAGGTTTTTAAAAAAGGAAAGATATGTTTAACAAAGGACAACTGGCCGGCCTCATGAAGCAAGCCCAAGCCATGCAAGACAACATGAAAAAAGCCCAAGATGAGTTGGGCAACATCGAAGTCAGCGGCGAGTCTGGCGCGGGGCTGGTGAAAGTCACGATGACTTGCAAACACGATGTCAAACGCGTTGAGATTGATCCCTCTCTTTTGGCCGATGACAAAGACATGCTGGAAGATTTGGTGGCCGCTGCTTTTAATGCGGCTGTGCGCAAGGCAGAGGAGACTTCGCAGGAGAAAATGGGCAAGCTCGGCGCAGGCATGCAATTGCCACCGGGGATGAAATTGCCTTTTTAAAGACTTGTGACTACTTAAAGATTTTGAAGAACACGGAAGGCACAGAAATTACACGGAAAGCACAGAAAAGAATCAAATTAGTTTTTGACTTTTGCATTTTCTTCCTCAGTGTCTTCCGTGCATCCTCTGTGCCTTCCGTGTTCTCAGTCCTCCTAGCCAGCACATCACCCCATGCAAGATACCCATAACCTCAGTTCTTTGATCGAAGCCTTGCGCCGCCTCCCCGGTGTGGGTGCGAAGTCAGCGGCTCGGATGGCTTATCACTTGATGCAGCATGACCGAGAGGGCGCAATGATGTTGGCGCGTTCGCTGGAGGGCGCTGTCAAGGCGGTCAAGCATTGCCAGCGCTGCCACACCTTCACAGAAAATGACATCTGCAACACCTGTCTCGATGCTGGCCGCGATCAAAGTAAGCTTTGCGTGGTGGAGACACCCGCTGATCAAGCGGCGCTCGAGCGAACTGGGGCTTACAAAGGTTTGTATTTCGTTCTCATGGGCAAAATCTCGCCGCTTGATGGGATCGGCCCTAAAGAGATCGGCGGTGAAAAACTCATTGAGCGCGCCACAGATGGCACGGTGCAAGAGGTAATTCTTGCCACCAACTTTACGGGCGAGGGAGAAGCCACAGCGCACATCGTCAGCACCTTGCTCAAAAACCGAGGCATCCAAGTTACGCGCTTGTCGCGCGGCGTACCGATTGGCAGCGAGCTTGAATACGTCGATCTCGGCACGATCGCGCATGCACTAGAAGATCGTCGCTGAGGGCGACGAAGGAAGATCGTCGCTAAGGACAGCGAAGGAAGATCGTCGCTAAGGGCGGCGAAGGATAATCGTGGCTTAACCTATTGCTTGAGCCCCGCACATGCCGCTATAATTTTGATAGCTCTCCGCGCATATTCCTTGCCGGCTAGCTGTTCAAAACGTCTATAAATCAGCCTGAAAGCCTGCCATGACCTATCGCTTTACTATTGCTTACTGGATTTTGCTTTTTGCGGCCTTTCTCCCGATTGCCTGCGCGGGAATCGCAAAGTGGGGCATGTTTAACAAAAGTCGCAAGGATGGTGGCTTCGATAATCACAGCCCGCGCCAATGGCTTGATAAGCAGAGTGGCTGGCGTGCGCGCGCTAATGCAGCGCAGGCGAACACCTTTGAGGCTTTGCCGTTTTTCTTTGCCGCCGTGATCATTGCGCATCAACTCGGCGCGGGGCAAACTAAATTGGATTTGCTCTGCCTGTCTTGGCTGATGCTGCGCATTTTTTACGTCATCACCTATGTGGGCGATATGCCGATGCCACGTACAGTGATCTGGGTCGGTGCTTTGGTGGTGAACATCTTGATCCTGTTTGCTGGATTTCGTTGATGCAGTAGTTGATCTAGGCAGTGATTGACCTAGGCATTGGGCGTGTTAGTAATTTCCCGCTCCGCAATCGCCCCGATGTGAAAGATCTGGTTTGCAGATAAATTCATCTGTATGACGATGAATGAAGATGGGGAATTGATGAGCGCTGGGCGCAGGCAGCAGCTCATCAGCGTGAGCAGGCTAGCCGTTGGCTTAGCTGCTTGGCCTACCAGTGGTGCATGGGCTGCTCAGCCAAAGCGTCAACCAAACGCTAGCAAGACTGCCACCAAGCCCGAAAAACGCAACATCATCATCGCCACCAGTCAACCAGCGGCGCTGCCCTATCTGCCACTGCTCGTCGCGCAACATCATGGTTTTTTCGCGCAGCAGGGCATTGAGCTTCAAATCAGTGAACAGCAAAGTGCAGCGCGGTCCATCGCAGCGGTGGGCGCAGGCCAAGCAGATATGGTTTGCGGCTGGCTGGAAAATATGCTGTCTGCGCCGGGTAGGGCGATGGCGCTGCAAAGCTTTGTGTTGCTCGGCGCAGCGCCCATGATGGCTTTAGGTGTGCCTACGCGAGCGCTTGGTAGCAATGAATCTGTGGTGACTGAATTGGTGGCGTTGCGCGGACGAAAGATTGGCATTGTTTCGCTCAACTCACCCACGCATACTGTGGCGCTTGCCGCGCTTCGCAATGCGGGTTTGCGGGCGGGCGATGTGCGCTTTGTGAGCGTCGGCAGCCCGGCCAGCGCAACAGCAGCCCTGCGCTCGGGGCAAATTGATGCCCTCGTGCAGATGGATCCGCTGATGCTGGAATTGGAGCAGCGCGGCGAGCTTTTGATGCTGGCCGATATGCGCAGCCCAGCAGCTGCCTATGCAGTGCTGGGTATGCATTTGCCATCGAGCTGCGTGGCTGCGCCGCAAGAATTTTTGCTGCGTTACCCAGGTACAGCACAAGCTTGCAGCGATGCATTGGTGCAGGCGCTGCAATGGCTCGCTCGCGCTAGCTTGCGCGATGTGTTGCGCTTGCAAGATGTGTTGGCGCAATATGTGCAGAGTTTGGATGCGCAAAGCTTTGTGGCTAGCTTTGCGCGGATACGTACAGCCTTTTGCGCAGACGGGGTATGTTCGCAGCAAATGGCCACCCATTTGCTGAGCGCCATGCATGAGGCTGAGCCTACTTTGCGTTTGGAGAAAATTGATGCGGAGCGCAGTGTGACCAACGCGTTCGTCCAGCGCAGTAAGCTGCGGCTGAAGGCCTAACGCTGCTGGGGCTGCTGGGTTGCGGTTTTGGCATTCGCGTCAACGCGGCGTGCGCCGTCAAAACGTGCCTGCCAATAATTGACGCGCATGTCTTCCACGCGGATGACGCCGCCCGAACGCGGGGAGTGAATAAATTTGTTGTCACCCACATAGATCCCGACGTGGCTAAAGGCGGATTTCAGCGTGTTGAAAAATACCAAATCCCCGGGCTGAAGATCAGATTGATTGATGGGCTGAGTCGCAGCGGCTTGTTCGGCAGAACGACGAGGCAACACAAGGCCTACGGTTTGCTCGTACATCAATCGCACAAAACCACTGCAATCGAGCCCTTGCTCAAAGGAGTTGCCACCCCGCTTGTAAGGGACACCCAAAAAGCCCATGGCGTTGACGACCAGTTCTGAGGCTGTCTCGCTCATCACCTTGCCGGCACTGCTCATTTGTGCGCTGACTTGATCGCCGATTTTGCCAATCAAGCCTTTTTCTTGCAGGAGCTTGTCCATCTCATCC
>JANMDU010000012.1:0-11790 GCA_031376455.1 Variovorax sp.
GTGCTTAAGCCGTAGCCCGCACCTTATGCGTGGAAGCGCGCGTGAGCGTGGCAAATGCTTGTTCAGCCAATTCCTGTTTGCTGCGAATCAGTAATTCGATTTCTGATGATGTCAGCCGTCTCAGTTCGGGCGAGATACCGAGCTTCTGATTCAGTAAGCGCGTCGAAGGGGTGAGCGAATCTTGTGATCCACCAGTTTTCAAGTTCTGTTCCATGTTTGTGCCTCAATTCGAGCAAGCGTTCGGGCGATAGCGCGTTTGGCGGCGGAACGGTAGCGGGCGATGTCTTGCGCTTCGTTGGGCGCAGATGCCCACTCGCCTGCATCGAAGGATTCGAGCAGCGTCAATTCGTTGGCATCGTCTTGAGTTGATGCCGCTTCGTTCGGAAATTGACTGGTACTCATAGGCGCTTACGCATGCAGTGGCTGCGCAACCAAGCGAACACCTAGCGCAGTGCAAACGCGGTTGATGGTGTCGAATCTGGGCTGCGCATCTGCGCGCAGCGCCTTGTAGAGGGCTTCGCGGGTGATGCCTGAAGCCTTGGCTATTTCGCTCATGCCGCGGGCGCGCGCCACATCGCCTAAGGCTGCTGCAAGCAAAGCTGAATCGTTGGCCTCAAGAATATCCGTCAAGTAAGCGGCCATCGTTGCTTCGTCCGACAAGTAGGGTGCGGCATCAAATTCGGGAAGTGCGTCAATTTTGATTCGTGCAGTCATGATTTTTTCCTTCATTAATCTAACAATTTGGCCAATGCCTTGGCTTTTTTGATGTCTGCAGTTTGGCTGCGTTTGGAGCCGCCAGCCAACAGCACAATCACTTCTTTGCCGCGTTGAATGAAATACACGCGCCAACCCGCGCCCAAGTGAATGCGCAATTCTGAAACGCCCTCGCCTACTGGCGAAACGTCTCCCATCAAGCCCAGTGAAAGCCGCTTGATACGCGCTAGGACTACACCGCGCACCACCGCGTCAGGCAAGGCTTCAAGCCAGCGGGTGAACTCGGGCAATGGCTTGATGGAAAGCATGCTTGATTGTAATCGAATGGACACAAAATTCAAATCAACTTCGACTACGGGCATGTCCAAATCAGTCGTCAACACCAAGTTCGCAGACAATCTAGCCATGACCGTAGCTCCGCAGCTCCTCCACACCGTCCCCGTCAGCCTCGAAGGCCGCTCTTATCCGATTCAGATTGGCTCTGGCCTGCTGGGTGATGCGGCCACTTATGCCAAGCTACCCAAGGCCAGCAGCGCCTTGATCGTGACGAACAGCACTATTGCGCCGCTTTATGCGCAGCAGCTTGGCCGCGCTTTGCAAACGCGCTACCCGAATGTGCAAACGCTTGCGCTGCCTGATGGCGAGGAGTTCAAAACTTGGGAAACGCTGAACACAATTTTTGACCAACTGCTCGGCAGCGGCGCAGATCGCAAGACGACGCTATTTGCCTTGGGCGGTGGCGTGGTGGGGGATATGACGGGGTTTGCGGCGGCTTGCTATATGCGGGGGGTGCCGTTTGTGCAGGTGCCGACCACGCTGCTGGCGCAGGTGGATTCGAGCGTGGGCGGGAAGACGGCGATTAACCATCCGCTGGGCAAAAACATGATTGGCGCGTTTTATCAGCCGGAGCTAGTGGTGTGTGATTTGGATGTGCTCAAAACGCTGCCTGCGCGGGAAATGTCTGCCGGGCTGGCTGAGGTGATCAAATACGGGCCGATTGCAGACATGGCGTTTTTTAATTGGATTGAGGCGAATATCGATGGCTTGCGCTCTGGCGATGCGGCGCTGCTGGCGCATGCGGTCAAGCGCAGCTGCGAGATCAAGGCCGATGTGGTGGGGCAGGATGAGAAGGAAGGCGGCATTCGCGCGATACTCAATTTTGGCCACACCTTTGGCCACGCGATTGAAGCGGGCCTTGGCTATGGCGCTTGGCTGCATGGCGAGGGCGTGGGCTGCGGGATGGTGATGGCGGCTGTGCTCTCGCAAAAGCTAGGCTTGGTGGATGCTGCTTTTGTTCAGCGGCTCACGCGGCTGATTGAGCGCGCCGGGCTGCCTACGCGAGCGCCTGCGCTGCCGCTCAGTCACGATTCTGAGGGCTCTGCGGATGTGGCTTCACGCTACCTGCAACTCATGCGGGTGGACAAGAAAGCTGAAGCAGGCGAGATTCGCTTTATCACGATTGACCCGCCGGGCCGCGCGAGTTTGCGCACTGCGCCGGATGCCTTGGTGCGCGAAGTGATTGCAGAATGCATGGCAAGATAATTACTATTAATTCAATAGCACTCTGCGCAGGTAATATGCCGGCTATCTGCCAATTCAGCCTTAAAAACTCTCTAAAAATACAAGTTTTATAACAAGCTTTCTTGCCAAATTTTGCCAAAATCAGTATCATTTCTCCATGAGCACCATGAATATCTCCCTGCCAGATGGCTTAAAAACTTATGTGGACGATCAAGTCGCTGGTGGTGGCTTTGGCACGGCGAGTGAATACATGCGCACGCTGATTCGGGAAGATCAGGAGCGCAAGCAATTACGTGAGCTGCTTTTTGAGGGCGCACGCTCGCCCATCGTTGGCGAGTTTGATGATGCATATTTTGATAGTTTGCGGCAATCCATCTCCAAGATGGCCTCAAAATCTGCCGCCAAGTGAATCTCAAGCCGATCATCCGGCGCGCACTGGCGGAAAACGATGTGCAAGAAGCGACGCAATATTACCTAGAACAACAAGCACCGCAAGCAGCACTTGCTTTCATTGACGAAGTTGAGGCTGCACTTAAGCATATTCAGCGCCACCCAGCCACTGGCTCACCAAGGTATGCACACAGCCTGAATCTCGCCGGCTTACGCTTTTGGAGTTGCAAGCGGTTTCCGTATTTGGTGTTTTATTTTGAGCGGGAAGATAGCATTGATGTTTGGCGCATCTTGCACGGCAAACGTGACATTCCGGCATGGTTGCAAGACGATACGATTAGTTTGAATTAGTCTGAGTTACACCCCTTCGTTACTACTAAATTAATAGCAAACTATTTATAGTTGATTCCGGCTACTTGCCAATTTTTCTTTAAAAATGCACCTCCTTAAGCCCTACGCTGCCCAATCTGAGCGCATGCGCACCCGCCGCTTTGCAGAGAAGCCTTCGGGCGCTGCGAACGAGCATCGCAGTGAGTTTCAAAGGGATCGGGATCGCATCGTGCATTGCACGGCGTTTCGCCGCCTTGTGTATAAAACGCAAGTGTTTTTGAACCATGAAGGTGATCTGTTTCGCACCCGCATGACGCATTCGCTGGAAGTGGCGCAGCTCTCTCGCTCTGTTGCACGCGCGCTGGGCTTGGATGAAGATTTGGTGGAGGCGATTGCCTTGGCGCATGATTTGGGCCACACGCCTTTTGGCCATGCCGGGCAAGATGCGCTGAACGCCGCGCTGCGCGAGCTGACCCCTGGCCACGGCGGCTTTGAGCATAACTTGCAGAGCCTGCGCGTGGTGGATTCGCTGGAAGAGCGCTACCCTGATTTTAATGGTCTAAACCTCACGCTTGCTACGCGAGAAGGCATTTTGAAGCACTGCTCGGGCAAAGATGCACTGCGACTGGAGGCGCTTGAACCGCAAGGTGTGGCGCATCGCTTTATTGCCAAACAGCAGCCTTCTTTGGAGGCGCAGCTCGTCAATCTAGCCGATGAAGTGGCCTACAGCGCGCATGATATTGACGATGGAATTCGCTCTGGATTGATTGGACTAGAAGCATTGCGCGAGCTCGCGTTGTTTGAGCGCTTTTATTCAAGCGCGCAACGCGAATACCCCATGCTGCAAGGCCGCCGCTTGCTCTCAGAGATCATCCGTCGCTTGCTATCTGCGCAGGTTTTTAACATCATCGACCAGACGAGAAAACGTCTTGTTGAGCACGCCATTCAAACAGAAGCAGACGTGCGCCAAGCCCCGCCGATAGTGGGCTTCTCTGCCGAGCTTGCAAGCCAAGTGCAGCAAATTAAAAGCTGGCTCTTCAAGCACCTGTATCGCCACACCCAAGTCTCCACCAAGATGGACGAAGCACAAGCCCGCGTTCGTGATTTGTTTAGCGCTTATCTCAAAAATCCCAAACGCATGCCAGCCGCCTACGCCCAGCAGCTTGACTTGCCCCGCGCGATTGCGGATTACATTGCCGGCATGACAGATCGCTTTGCCGAGCAGAGCTGGCGCGCGCTGAATGATCCAGCTTGAAGCACTTTATCAGTGCTGCCAGAATTGATATTTATTTGATAGCACTCTACGCATATTCCACAAGCGAAATATGCTTAAAACGCTTCGAAATCCAATGAGGAAAATAGTTCTCACTCATCGCATGTTACGCATGAGTTTCCTCTTACCCGCATCTAAAATATCACTCATAAAAACAGCATTCCAAAGCCCACTCATGAGTTTTCTGAATCAACTTAAAAATCAAGCGCAAACGCTACGCGACCAAGAATCTGGTTTTCATCAAGACCTGGCCGCCGTCACTCAAGCCACCGAGAATGCCTGCATCACATCGCTCAACTATCTGCGCGATTTTTGTGCTCAGCTCAACGTGATCAATCCGCTAGCTGCAGGGCGCTTTTCGCTGGATGGCAAAACACCGTTTCCGCAATTACGGATGCTTAATTTCCGCTGCGATTCGCGCAAGAAAATGTATCGCGGCAAGGAGATG
Organism: Variovorax sp.; assembly: GCA_031376455.1. GTDB lineage: Bacteria > Pseudomonadota > Gammaproteobacteria > Burkholderiales > Burkholderiaceae_C > JANMDU01. The sequence continues at coordinate 4,677 of JANMDU010000012.1, forward strand.
TTTGACTACATCGGCATGGGCTGGGATTTGCTGCCCGCCGCTGGCCAGGTGGCCACCCACAGCGTGACGGTGAATTTTCCGCCGGATCTTGAGCGCGTGACCAAGCGCCTCTCAAACGGCCAGATTCAACACGACCGAAAAGAGCAGCGCCATCCTGAGACGAACAAGCTGCAGGCCTATGTTTTTGAATATCAAACGCAAACGCGCGGCTCAGTCACGCTCACGCCCGATCAAGATACCGGCCACATCGCTTTTCGCCTCTCCAATGTCGAAGAGTTTGCGATTGACAGCATCATTTATCCAGCCGGGCAAATCACTTCCGGCCTACTTGATGAACTAGCTAAGCGCGTTGTCGGCCAGCAAAGCAAGTTTGTTTAAGTTGACGATTTGGAACGGAGCACGCGCAATCTCATGCCCAAGCCCGCCCGATCCCGCATCAAAGCTTGCGAGACCTGCCAGCAAACCAGCAGCACGCTGTATCGTGTGGCGGCAGATGCATCAAATGCTTGGAAATTGATGTGTCCAACATGCCGCATCGAAGCAGAAAAACAAGTCTCTTATCGCTACGGCGGCACATGGAAAGCCGACAAGCGACACTAGCCCAAATTAAATAGGGTCACAAATTAAATAGGGTCAGACAAATTAAATAGGGTCAGATACCATTTAATTTCCCGTAAACTGCCCCCATGGCAAGACCCGCACGCAATGCTGCCGCTGGCTACACGTATCACGTCATCCAGCGCGGCAACAACCGATATCCGATTTTTGTCGATGAGCGCGAGAAGCGCGAGATGCTGGCCTTGATGCTGGAGGCGTCGCGCAAGCATGGCGTGGCGGTGCACAGTTATGTGCTGATGGACAATCATTTTCATTTGCTGCTCACGCCTTCCACGGGCGAAGGACTGTCGCAGATGATGCAGCAGATTGGCCGCACGCATGTGCGCCGCTTCAATGATCGGCATTCGCGCAGCGGCACGCTGTTTGAGGGGCGCTTTCGCAGCTCGCTGGTGCAAACGCAGCGCTATTTGCTGGCCTGCATGGCCTATATTGATCTGAACCCGGTGCGCGCTCTCTTGTGTGCGCAGCCGCAAGACTATGCGTGGAGCAGCTATGCGCATTACGCGGGGCTGCGCAGCGACGCGCTGATTACGCCGCATGGCGAGTTTTTCCATCTGGGGAACACGCCGTTTGCGCGCGAGCAGGCGTATGCGCGCTTGGTGCACGATGGTTTGAGCAGTTTTCAGCAGATTTTGATCACGCAAAGCCTGCTCAAAGGCCTAGGCTTGGGCGAAAACGCTTACCTTCAAAACTTAGAAAAACAACTCGGGAATCGCTTGACTGTGGGGCAGAAAGGCCGCCCCGTTAAAGTCGAAAAATAGATTTATTCATATAAATCATGGTTTTTTATAAGTCCCCATTTAATCAATCGACGATTAGTAAGACAAATTAAATAGTATCTGACCCCATTTAATTTGTCTGCAAGGCATGCTGCAACGCAATAAAATACGATTTCGTTTTGCAATTGGAGGCGCTATGGGTGCTTTGGACAAAGAAATCGCAGCTGCGGGTGATCGCGGTATGTATATGGCGTCGCAAGAGAAGGACTCTTGTGGCGTGGGTTTTGTGGCGCATATCAAGGGCGCTAAGTCGCATGCGATTGTGCAAAACGGGCTGAAGATTCTTGAGAACCTTGATCACCGGGGCGCGGTGGGCGCGGATGAGCTTTGCGGCGATGGCGCAGGCATCTTGATTCAGTTGCCTGATGATTTTTATCGGGAAGAAATGGCCAAGCTTGGCCTAGAGCTTCCCGCGCAGGGTGAATACGGTGTGGGCATCATCTTTTTGCCCAAAGAGCATGCCTCTCGCCTCGCTTGCGAGCAAGAGCTTGAGCGGGCGGTCAAGGCCGAAGGCCAAGTGGTGCTGGGCTGGCGCGATGTGCCAGTCAACAAGACCATGCCGATGTCGCCCTTTGTGCGCGAGAAAGAGCCGATCATTCGCCAGATTTTTATTGGCCGAGGCGCAGACATTACCGTGCCCGATGCGCTGGAGCGCAAGCTGTATGTGATTCGCAAAACGGCAAGTGCTGCAATTCAAAACTTAGGTCTGAAACACAGCAAAGAATATTACGTGCCCAGCATGAGCTGCCGCACCATGGTCTACAAAGGCCTGCTGCTAGCCACGCAAGTGGGCGAGTATTTTCTCGATTTGCAAAACCCAAAGTGCGTCTCAGCCTTGGCGCTCGTGCATCAACGCTTCTCCACCAACACCTTCCCAGAGTGGCCGCTGGCGCACCCGTACCGCTATGTGGCGCACAACGGCGAGATCAACACCGTACGCAGTAATTTCAACTGGATGCGTGCCCGCGAAGGCGTGATGAAGTCGCCCGTGCTCGGCGATGATTTGAAAAAGCTCTACCCGATTAGCTTTGAAGGCCAGTCTGACACCGCTACATTCGACAACACGCTCGAATTGCTCACCGCCGCAGGCTACCCCATCAGCCACGCCATGATGATGATGATGCCCGAGCCGTGGGAGCAGCACACCATGATGGATGAGCGCCGCAAAGCGTTTTATGAATACCACGCGAGCATGATGGAGCCATGGGATGGCCCGGCAAGCATTGTGTTCACCGATGGTCGCCAAATTGGTGCAACGCTTGACCGCAATGGCCTGCGCCCCACACGCTATTGCTTGACCGATGACGACCTTGTCATCATGGCCTCCGAAGCAGGCGTGCTCCCCCACATCACCGAAAACAAAATCATCAAAAAATGGCGTTTGCAACCCGGCAAAATGTTCCTCATTGATCTGGAGCAAGGCCGCTTGATTGACGATGAAGAGCTGAAAAGCCAACTGGCCAACAGCAAGCCTTATCGCCAGTGGATTGATGAAGTGCGCATCAAACTCGATGATGTGCCGCAAGCTGCAGCGGATTCCGCCGCAGGCTCAACAGCTTCGCCACTCAAAGACAATTTGCTCGATCGCCAGCAAGCCTTCGGCTATACGCAAGAAGATTTGAAGTTCTTGATGGCTCCCATGGCAGCCAATGCCGAAGAAGCCGTAGGCTCCATGGGCAACGACTCGCCGCTGGCTGTGCTCTCGAATAAAAACAAGCCACTGTTCAACTACTTCAAGCAGCTTTTCGCGCAAGTGACCAACCCGCCGATTGACTCGATCCGCGAGCAAATCGTGATGAGCTTGAACAGCTTCATCGGCCCCAAGCCGAATTTGCTGGACATCAATGCGGTGAACCCGCCGCTGCGCTTGGAAGTCGATCAACCTGTGCTCGATTTTGCAGACATGGCAAAAATCCGCGATATCGCTCAGCACTCGCGCGGCAAGTTCAAGAGCTACACGCTTGACATTACATACCCCGCCGCATGGGGGCGCGAAGGCGTGGAGGCAAAATTAGCTTCGCTCAACGCTGAAGCGGTGGACGCGATCAAGAGCGGCCACAACATTCTCATCGTCTCTGACCGCGCGATGGACAGCACCCGCGTGCCTGTGCCCGCGCTGCTGGCTACGTCAAGTATTCACCAGCACCTCGTGCGCGCAGGCCAGCGCTGCAATGCCGGCCTGGTCGTTGAAACGGGTAGTGCAAGAGAGACGCACCATTTCGCCCTGCTCGCAGGTTATGGCGCAGAAGCGATCCATCCTTACCTCGCGCTCGAAACGGTGATTGAACTCACCAAGCACTTGCAGGATGTAGACGCCGACAAAGCGGTGTACAACTTTGTCAAAGCCGTGGGCAAGGGCCTGAACAAAGTCATGTCCAAAATGGGCATTTCAACGTATATGAGCTATTGCGGCTCGCAAGTTTTTGAAGCAGTGGGCTTGGATAAAGCCTTCATCGAAAAATACTTCTACGGCACGGCCACGCAAATCGGCGGCATTGGGGTGTTTGAGATTGCCGAAGAATCCATTCGCGTGCATGCGGCGGCTTTTGGCAGCGATCCGATTCTTGAGGGCATGCTCTAAGTCGGTGGTGAATACGCTTGGCGCGTGCGCGGCGAAGACCATATGTGGACGCCGGATGCAATCGCCAAGCTACAACACGCCACCCGCGCGAACAACGCCGCCACCTACAAAGAATACGCCCAGATCATCAACGATCAAACCAAGCGCCACCTCTCGCTGCGCGGCTTGTTTGAATTCAAGATTGATGCAAGCAAAGCCATCAACATCGATGAAGTCGAGCCCGCTAAAGAAATCGTCAAACGCTTTGCCACAGGCGCGATGTCGCTCGGCTCGATCTCCACAGAAGCCCACACGACGCTTGCGATTGCGATGAACCGCATCGGCGGAAAAAGCAACACAGGCGAAGGCGGCGAAGATCCGCTGCGCTATCGCGGCGAGATGGATGCTGGCAAGGCCGAGGGTAAAGGCAAGCGCTTTATTCCTGTGGTGAAAGCTGGCGAGAGCGTGGGCACGCAGCTCGGCGGTGATCGCATCGTGGCCGATATTCCTTTGCAAGCGGGTGATTCGCTGCGCAGCAAGATCAAGCAGGTGGCTTCTGGCCGCTTTGGCGTAACGGCTGAATACCTCGTGTCTGCCGATCAAATTCAAATCAAGATGGCGCAGGGCGCAAAGCCCGGAGAAGGCGGCCAGTTGCCGGGTGGCAAGGTGAGCGACTACATCGGCGCGCTGCGTTACAGCGTGCCCGGCGTTGGCCTCATCAGCCCTCCTCCGCACCACGATATTTATTCGATTGAAGATCTCGCGCAGCTGATTCACGATTTGAAGAATGCGAACAGCGCAGCTGATATTTCTGTGAAGCTCGTCTCTGAAGTTGGCGTGGGCACGATTGCCGCAGGTGTGGCCAAGTGCAAGGCCGATCATGTGGTGATTGCTGGGCACGATGGCGGCACGGGCGCATCGCCTCTGTCGAGTGTTAAGCATGCAGGCACGCCTTGGGAAATGGGCTTGGCCGAAACGCAGCAAACCTTGGTGCTCAACCGCTTGCGCGGCCGCATTCGCGTGCAGGCCGATGGCCAAATGAAAACGGGCCGCGATGTGGTGATTGCTGCATTGCTAGGCGCTGATGAAATGGGCTTTGCCACCGCGCCGCTGGTGGTGGAAGGCTGCATCATGATGCGCAAATGCCACCTGAATACTTGCCCCGTGGGTGTGGCTACGCAAGACCCAGTACTCCGCGCCAAATTCCAAGGCAAGCCAGAGCATGTGGTGAACTATTTCTTCTTCGTGGCCGAAGAAGTGCGCGGCATCATGGCGCAGCTTGGCATCAAAAAGTTTGACGATTTGATTGGCCATTCCGAGCTGCTCGATACCCGCAAAGGCATTGAGCATTGGAAGGCGCAGGGCCTTGATTTCAGCCGCATCTTCTATCAGCCCGAAGTGCCAGCAGATGTGCCGCGCAAGCATGTGAGCACGCAAGATCACGCGCTGGATAAAGCCCTCGATTTGAAGCTGATTGAGAAATCCAAAGCGGCGCTTGAAAAAGGCGAGAAAGTGCATTTCATTGAGCAGGCGCGCAACGTCAACCGCTCGGTGGGCGCGATGCTCTCTGGCGAAGTGGCCAAGCGCTATGGCTCCAAAGGTTTGCCTGATGACTCCATTCGCATTCAGTTAGAGGGCACAGGCGGCCAAAGCTTTGGCGCGTTCCTCGCGCGCGGCATCACGCTGTATCTGATTGGTGAGGCCAACGATTACACCGGCAAAGGCATGAGCGGTGGCCGCATCGTCGTGCGCCCGAGCATTGACTTCCGTGGCAATGCAACGGAGAACATCATCGTAGGCAACACCGTGCTCTACGGTGCAACCGAAGGCGAAGCCTTCCTGCGCGGCGTGGCAGGTGAGCGCTTTGCAGTGCGCCTATCGGGTGCTACGGCAGTGGTCGAAGGCACTGGCGATCATGGCTGCGAATACATGACAGGTGGCACAGTCGCCGTGCTCGGCAAAACAGGCCGGAATTTTGCCGCAGGCATGAGCGGCGGCGTGGCATACGTGTATGACGTGGATGGTCAGTTTGCCAAGCGCTGCAATACAGCGATGGTGGGCCTCTCCAAAGTCACCGCTGCGCCTGAGCAAACCGATCCACTGCACTTGGGCCAGACTGACGATGCACTGCTCAAGAAACTCGTGGAAGATCACCACAAGTGGACCGGCAGCCTACGCGCCCGCGAGATTTTGGACAACTGGGCTGAGCAGCGCGGCAAGTTCGTCAAGGTCATGCCGATTGAGTACAAGCGTGCAATGACTGAGCTGGCCGCTAATAAGGCCAAGGCAGCCGTTTAAAGCAATATTTATAAGCCTTTTAAGCACTTAGCCGGCGTAAAACCTGCGCAGAGTGCTATTAAATTTATAGTAATCTAATCTAGCCACCCCGAAAGAGCATTATGGGAAAAGCAACTGGTTTCATGGAGTTTGAGCGCATTGAAGAGGGCTACAAGCCTGTGCCCGAGCGCGTCAAAAATTACAAAGAATTTGTGATCGGCTTGACCGAAAGCGATGCCAAAAAGCAAAGCGCGCGCTGCATGGACTGCGGCACGCCGTTTTGCAACAACGGCTGCCCGGTCAACAACATCATTCCTGATTTCAATGATTTGGTGTCCCAAGGCGATTGGAAGAATGCGATTACCGTATTGCATTCCACCAATAATTTCCCCGAGTTCACCGGCCGCATTTGCCCCGCGCCCTGCGAAGCAGCATGCACGCTCAACATCAACGACGATGCGGTAGGCATCAAATCCATCGAGCACGCGATCATTGACCGCGCGTGGAGCGAGGGCTGGGTCACGCCAGTCATTGCAAAGCACAAAACTGGCAAAAAAATCGCCATCGTAGGCTCGGGCCCCGCAGGTATGGCCGCCGCGCAGCAGCTCGCGCGCGCAGGCCATGATGTGACTCTGTTTGAAAAGAATGATCGCGTGGGCGGCTTGCTGCGCTATGGCATTCCTGATTTCAAAATGGAAAAAAGCCATATTGACAACCGCGTCAAGCAAATGGAAGCCGAGGGCGTGACCTTCAAAACCGGCGTGATGGTGGCCAGCCTTCCTAAAGACAGCAAGGTGATCAACTGGGCGAAAGAGACCATTTCACCCGAGCAACTCAAAAAAGATTTTGATGCCGTGCTGCTCACAGGCGGCGCAGAGCA
>JANMDU010000018.1:0-20619 GCA_031376455.1 Variovorax sp.
GTAGCGCCAGCCGGAGGACATTCGCGGAGTTGGGTAGCGTCAGCGCAGGTGGTTTTCTTTGCACAGAGGTAAAGCACAAGTCAGACAAATGTCATCGAATCGTGCAAAATGTGATAATTGACGCTTACGTAAACGTCAATATAACTCAGCTGAGACAAACATGACCGAACTAAGCGCCGACTACAAAGCCCTGTCTGAATATCGCCCCAAACACAAAGTGCGCTTTGTGACGGCGGCTTCGCTCTTTGATGGGCATGATGCCAGCATCAACATCATGCGCCGCATCTTGCAGAGCTTTGGCTGTGAGGTGATCCATTTAGGGCACAACCGCTCGGTGGATGATGTGGTGACGACTGCGCTGCAAGAAGATGTGCAGGGTATTTGCGTCTCTAGCTATCAGGGCGGACATGTCGAGTATTTCAAATACATGGGCCAACTGCTTAAGGAGCGCGGCGGCTCGCACATCAAGGTGTTTGGCGGCGGCGGCGGCGTGATTGTGGCTTCGGAGATTCGGGAGTTGGCCGCAGCGGGCGTGCGCGTATTTAGCCCAGAAGATGGGCAGCGCATGGGGCTGATGGGGATGATTGGCGAATGCGTGATGAGCTGTGATTTTGATCTCGCAGGCTTCGCACCTACGCGCGTGGAAGAGATTCAGGGGCACTCTGAGGCCGCATGGCGCAAATTGTCTCAATTGATCTCTGGGATTGAGAATTCAAAGGAAAAAGTGCAGGTGGTTAAGGAATTGGCCGAAGTATTATCTGCGCAAAGTGCTACTAAAAAAATAGCATGTCCGGTGATTGGCATTACCGGCACAGGCGGCGCAGGCAAATCATCACTCACTGATGAGTTGATTCGCCGAATCCGTTTGGATCAAGGTGATGCGCTGCATATTGCTGTGATCTCGATTGATCCTTCTCGCCGTAAATCAGGCGGAGCGTTGCTTGGGGATCGTATTCGGATGAATGCAATCAGCCCGTGGCAAGCAGGTAAAAAGGTGTTTATGCGCAGCTTGGCTACGCGCGATTTCGGCAGTGAGATTTCTCAAGCGCTGCCCGATGTACTCGCCGCCTGCAAAGTCGCAGGCTTTGATCTCATCATCGTGGAGACCAGTGGCATTGGCCAAGGCGATGCAGCCATCGTGCCGCATGTGGATGTGCCGCTGTATGTGATGACGCCTGAATTTGGCGCGGCCTCACAGCTGGAAAAGATCGACATGCTCGATTTCGCGGAGTTCATCGCAATCAATAAATTTGATCGCAAAGGCTCGCTTGATGCCTTGCGCGATGTGGCCAAACAAGTGCAGCGCAACAAAGAAGCTTGGAGTAAGCAGGCCAGTGAGATGCCCGTGTTTGGCACGATGGCCGCGCGCTTTAACGACGATGGCGTGACCGCGCTGTATCAAGCCATGAAGCCGCGCTTATCTGAGCTGGGCTTGAAGCTCAGTGTTGGCACATTGCCGCTGGCCAACACCCGTCACAGCAATAACCAGCATCCCGTGGTGCCCGGCAGCCGTGTGCGCTATCTGTCTGAAATCACTGACACGGTGCGTGGCTACAAAAAGCGCGTGACGGCTCAAGTGAAGCTCGTGCGCGAGATTCAGCAATTGCAATCTGCCGCCAAGATGCTGCAAACGGAAAAGCCCGAGCGTAGCCGTGCCGCAGAAGCCACCATTGATTTGGCCCAGCAGCGCGAATTGCTGCTCGATAAAGATGCCACCAAGCTCTTGCAGCAATGGCCGCAGATGCAGCAAGCGTATGCGGGCGATGAGTATGTTGTCAAAATCAGAGACAAAGAAATTCGCACCCAGCTCGTTCACAAAACTTTATCTGGCACGAGCATTCGCAAAGTGGTGCTGCCCAAGTTTGAAGACCATGGCGAAATTTTGAAATGGCTGATGCTGGATAACGTGCCCGGCAGCTTCCCGTATGCCGCAGGCACCTTCGCCTTCAAGCGCGAGGGTGAAGACCCCACACGCATGTTCGCAGGCGAGGGCGATGCCTTTCGCACCAATCGCCGCTTCAAAGTGGTGAGCGAGGGCATGGCAGCCAAGCGCCTGTCCACAGCGTTTGATTCCGTCACGCTGTATGGCGCAGACCCTGAAGTGCGCCCCGATATTTATGGCAAGGTTGGCAACAGCGGCGTGAGCATTGCCACGCTGGAAGATATGAAGGTGCTGTATTCCGGCTTCGATCTGACGCAGCCAACGACCTCCGTGAGCATGACGATCAATGGCCCCGCGCCTACGATCCTCGCCATGTTCATGAACACCGCGATTGATCAAAACTTAGAAAAATTCAAAGCCGACAATGGCCGCGAGCCCACTGATACGGAAGCGCAAAAAGTGCGTGAGTGGACGCTAGCGAATGTGCGCGGCACGGTGCAGGCCGATATTTTGAAAGAAGACCAAGGGCAAAACACCTGCATCTTCTCCACTGAATTCAGCCTCAAGGTGATGGGCGATATTGCGCAGTATTTTGTGCAGCACGATGTGCGCAATTTCTACAGCGTGAGCATCAGCGGTTATCACATTGCCGAAGCCGGCGCGAATCCGATTTCTCAACTCGCATTCACACTCAGCAATGGCTTCACGTTCGTCGAAGCCTATCTCGCTCGTGGCATGCACATTGACGATTTCGCGCCGAATCTGAGCTTCTTCTTCAGTAACGGCATGGATCCTGAATATACGGTATTGGGCCGCGTGGCTCGCCGCATCTGGGCTGTGGCCATGCGCGATAAATACGGCGCGAATGAGCGCAGCCAAAAACTCAAATACCATGTGCAAACCAGTGGCCGCAGCCTGCATGCGCAAGAGATTCAGTTCAACGACATCCGCACCACGCTGCAAGCCCTGATTGCGATTTACGACAACTGCAACAGCCTGCACACCAATGCATTTGACGAAGCGATCACTACGCCGACTGAAGAGAGCGTGCGCCGCGCCATGGCCATTCAGCTCATCATCAACCGCGAATGGGGTTTGGCCAAAAACGAAAACCCAAGCCAAGGCAGCTTCATCATCGACGAGCTCACCGAGTTGCTAGAAGAAGCCGTGCTCACAGAGTTCGAGCGCATCAGCGAGCGCGGCGGCGTGCTCGGCGCGATGGAAACCGGCTACCAACGCGGCAAGATTCAAGACGAATCCATGCACTACGAAATGCTCAAACACACCGGCGAACTCCCCATCATCGGCGTCAACACCTTCCGCAACCCGCATGGCGATTTAACGCCAGAAACGCTTGAACTCGCCCGCAGCACAGAAGAAGAAAAACTTAGCCAGCTCAAACGCTTAGATGATTTCCATGCGCTGCATGCCAACGAATCTCCGAAGATGCTTAAACGCCTGCAACAAGCCGTGATTGATGATCACAATGTCTTTGAAGTGCTGATGGATGCAGTGCGCGTCTGCTCGCTCGGGCAAATCACGAATGCGCTGTTTGAGGTGGGCGGGCAGTATCGAAGAAATATGTAGGCGCACTCGCCTGTGGCCAGTTGCTGGACAGGTGACAGCAATAAGACTGATTTTTACCCAAGCTGCTCGTTGGTCAGCCGTGATCGTTGATCTGCCAGTTCCAGTACATATCTCATCGCTTCTTGATGAATATGCGTTGCTTCAAGCAAAAGTTGGCTCTTGAGTTTGATGGTTTGACTTTGAATGCGTTGCGACATTTGCTTTCCAATGCGCTGCAGCAAGGTGCCTGCAATGCCGCAATCTTTAGCTAACTGCCGCCACTCCGCTGCGCCGATCACACCAACATGCGTCTCGCCACCAATCGTTTGAGCCATATCTGTCAAGGCATATCGCATACCACTGACCAAATCGTATAAGGGCGCTGCTTGCATGCCTTTGTCGCTGACGAGAAAAGAGAAATTTTTGGCATGCGCATCGCTGTTGCCAATGATGTAGTTGAACAATATCCATTGCAGCATGAGCACTTGCGCGCTGGCAGGAACGCGGCACAGTTGATGCAGTGCGAGTAGTTGTGTAAAGCTCGGGCCGGGAGGTGCAGTTTCGTAGGCGGGTTCTTCGTATTTTTGCTCGGGAGGCAAATTCAGGGCTTGGCAGGCATCGATTTGATGGGTACGAAGCAGGCCACCATCAGGTGTCCAGGTTCGGTCATATCGCTGAACAAGCAGGATCGGCTCGGGCAATTGCATGTACTGCACATGGGGGACGGGCAGGCCTATAGACTGCGCTAATTTCATGCAGGCGTATTCGTTAGCAGCGATGTCAGGGAAGCGCTCGTTGCCTACTTTCAAGATATGCGAAGTGGGAGCACCGTCTTTAGGCAGCCATAAAGCACCATCTTGCGCCATGTACACGCCGAGCTTGTTTTGCACGCCGGGCAAAGACATTCGCCGCTTGCCGCGCCAGAACATCAATGGCACATCTTGCGCACGGGAGTCGACAATGCGCTCATTCAGCTCTGCATGGCTAACGGCTTCATAGTCTTGCTCTGTAAAAATCTTGGCTTCGGGCGGTGGTGCGTCTTCATCGGTGATAACCAAAGCGCCTGCACAATCTCGCCCAACTTTGCGCAGGATGCCAAACACATCGTACTGACTGACTTGATGTGCAGAAGACAAAGCTTCCAAAGGGCGGCCTTCGGGTAGCAAATTGCTGAAGAAATGTTTGACGGCTGCACCTTGCGAGCTTTGCTCTAGCGGTAGATGTGGTGAAAAAGCGTAGGCTTGCGGCGATTGCGCCCAGTCTTCGGTATAGCTGAGTGAAAAATCGCCTTGCTGAGACTCCAGCATCGCCGCATGTGCTCCACTCACCCAAATGTTGAGCTTGCTCATGGTGCTGCTCGCACTCACGCAATCATGAGTTTGATGCCAAAGTGGCGTGCGACGCCAAGCGCTTTGTCAAACTGTATGGTGGGCTTGCCGGTTTCTAGAGCTTGTAAGAATTTCACACTGACACTGCTTGCGGCCGCAGCCAATACCAAAGTCAACCCCGCTTCTTGCCTGCGCTGGCGTATGACTGTGCCGAGTTGGCTGATAGATTGGATGGATTGCATGAAAAACTCCGATCGGAGACAAAATCAGCGAGTTCTGAACGAAAGATAATAAAAAACTCTGATCGGATAATTTTAATAGCATTCATATAAAAAAGCAACTAAAAATACCTGATCGGAGTTTTTGCATTCAATGAGTCAGCGCTAAATGACAGAAAGCTGGCTCAGAGGCGTGTCTCTGAATATCAAGTGGAGTACGAGTTTTACCCCATTCAGTGGGTATGTTGTGTATTGCGTTACAGGGTAGGGGCAAATTGCCACCTCCCTACAAAAGAATCCAGTCGGATGAGTCATGATGAGATGGCTCAGTGGCTAGCAAACGGCAAATTCAGCAGCAAATTCTGTGGTTTGAGTTTGAGCAAGCCTTGCTCGTTCATCGCCAGGCCGAGGTAGGTGGGTTTGCCGCGCATCTCGCTTTGGCAATCGGCGGGGTCGAGGAAATCCAAGCGGAAGAGGGTGATGAGGCGTTTGAGTTGAGCCTCGGGTACGCTCTGTTGGGCATAGAGTGTGTTGAGAATGCTGCTGGATTCGCTGTCTAAGCCGGTGTGCCAGCGCCATTGCGGATCTTCTATTTTTGCGAGAGGCGTGATGCGCACTTGGGCGGCTTTGAAGTGTTGTACCCAGAGTTCGAGCACGCGGGCGAGAGCTGCGAGGCCGCTGGTTTTGCGGGCGAGGCGAATTTCGAAGCTGTGACCTTCCGGGCCAACCTGCGCAGCTTGCTCGTGGGTGAGGTCGAGCAGCCAGTTGTGGTGATAGCTGGCCTGCGCGCGTTGCTCTTGGAATGTGAGTGCGTGCTCTTCATTCAAGATACGTAGGGTTTGCGCATCGCTGCCTGCGACCTGCATTTTGTTTTGCAGCAGGAAGCGACCCAGATCGCCCAAGCCACCGGTATCGCGCTGGGTATCGAGCGTGTCTTGATCGCCGCTGATGATGCGGCCTTCGTGAAGGGTGATGCGCTGCTGGCGATAGAGCAGCTCGGCGGCGCGGTGGATGAATGCGTCAGATTCTTCAAGCAATACATCGCGCAGGATCTGCTCGACTGCGATGTCGATGAAAAGCGGGGCTAAGGTGATCTTGCTTGCGGCAAAGAGCTGCGCATACCAAGCGGATAAGTTGCCGGCAGCCACCACGCCATCGCGGAACTGCAGGAGCATGGCGTAATTTGCTCTTGCATCAACATCCCGGATGGCGGAGAGCTCTTCGGGCTTGACCGGGCGCAGAGGCTTCCGTTGCAACGCATCATGCAAGCGGTGCTCATCTCGGCAGGATTCGGGCACGAGGACCAGCTCAGGACGCGAGAGTAAGCTTTGCCAGAAAGCATCCTGAGGCACATTGACAGTCATATTTTTAAGAGAAATGCTTGGTTAGCCGGCGTATTTACTGCGCAAGGTGCTACTATATTAATAGTAAGCAACAAATGATTAAATGAGCGCCTCTTGCCGCTCTAAACAAGCTATAAGTTCATCATCAATCTGTATTTGCCGCTGTCCCAATTGCGCGGCTAGAGCGGGGTCGTGCGTATAGAGCTTGCCGTTGGCGAGTTGGTCTTGCAGGGTTTGCAGCTCTGTTTCTAGCGCCTTCATCTTCGCGGGGATGGCATCAAATTCGCGCTGCTCTTTGAAGCTGAGTTTGCGAGCTTTTTTGGCAGGCGCTGCTGGGGCAGAAATGATTTGCTCTGAATTTGATAGCTGCTCGCGCTTCTTTTCTGCCGGTGATTGGCCCATTTGGTTTATTTTTTTATTGCCTTGCACCTCTTTTGCATCACGAATGCGCTGCGCTCGCTCGCGCTGGGTGAGCCAATCTTGCACGCTGCCTTCGTATTCGCGCCATTGGCCGGGGCTCTCGTCGCCTTCCCAAGCCACGATGCTGGTGGCCACGTTGTCAACGAATGCTCTATCGTGGCTCACGAGGAAGACGGTGCCGCTGTAGTCTTGCAGCATTTCCTCCAAGAGCTCCAGCGTGTCGATATCCAAATCATTGGTCGGCTCATCGAGCACGAGCACATTGGCTGGCCGCGCAAAAAGCCGCGCCATCAGCAAGCGGCTGCGCTCGCCGCCAGAGAGGCTTTTGACCGGCGAGAGCGAGCGAGCGGGGCTGAACAAGAAATCTTGCAAATAACTTTTCACATGTTTGCGCTGCCCATTGATCTCAATCCATTCGCTGCCGGGGCTGATGAAATCTTCCAGCGTGGCTTCTAAATTGAGGCTGTCGCGCATTTGGTCAAAGTAGGCGACCTGCAAATTCGAGCCTTGGCGCACTTTGCCAGAATCGGCTTTGAGCTCGCCCAAAATCATTTTGAGCAGAGTCGTTTTGCCGGCGCCGTTGGGCCCGAGCAAGGCTACTTTGTCGCCGCGCATGATGGTGTTGGTAAAGCCTTTGACCAAGATTTTTTCGCCGTAGGCTTTGCATGCATCTTCAAGCTCTGCCACCAGCTTGCCACTGCGCTCGCCAGCATCCAACTCCAGCTTTACCCGCCCCTGCACATTGCGCCGCGCGGCATGCTGGCTGCGCAGCTCTTGCAGCCGTGTGATGCGAGCAGTTGCACGCGTGCGCCGCGCTTTCACGCCTTGGCGAATCCAAATCTCTTCTTGCGAGAGCACTTTGTCAAACTTCGCGTTCACGATCGCTTCTTGCGCCAGCTCATCGGCTTTTTGCGTCACATAAGCTGCAAAATTGCCGAAGTAGCTACGCAATCTGCCGCGATCCAGCTCGACGATGCGCGTACACACGGCATCTAAGAAAGCGCGATCATGACTGATGGTCACCACTGCGCCGGCAAAGCTCACCAGCAGCTCTTGCAGCCACAAAATACTGTTCAGATCCAGATGGTTGGTCGGCTCATCAAGCAGCAAGACTTCGGGCCGCGCAACCAAAGCCTGCGCCAGCGCGACACGCTTCTTCATGCCGCCGGAGAGCTGCGAGATTTTTGTTTCCGGGTTAAGAGATAGCCGCTCAATCGTCTCACCCACGCGCTGCTCCCAATTCCAGCCATCAAGGTGCTCAATTTCAACCTGTAGCGCATCGAGATCGCCTTCTCCAGTGGAATACAGATCAATCAGCTCTTTAGCCCGCGCAATGCCTGCGCTGACTGCTTCGAAAATAGTCGCATCGCCATCCAGCGGCGGTTCTTGCGCCACATAGACGATGCGCACGCCATTTTGAATCACCAGTTCGCCATCGTCAGGCTTTTCTAGCCGCGCGATGATTTTGAGCATGGAGGATTTGCCTGTGCCATTGCGGCCAATCAGGCCGACGCGTTCGCCAGTCTCTAGTGAGAAATCAGTGTGATCGAGAAGCGCAACGTGGCCGAAGGCGAGTTGGGCGTTTTGGAGAGAAATTAAAGCCATATGCTTTATTGTCGTTCATCAAACTACTTGGCTCTGAAACGTGTGGCTTTTTCATACGCATCAGCTGTCTAGATTCTTAAAGAACACGAAAGGCACAGAAGTACACGGAAAACACGGAAGCTTTCTATGGCTTTCGTGCAAACCTCCGTGTCTTCCGTGCTCTAAAACGAGCTTGCAGGCAAACCAAATTTCAAAGAGAAGGCAATCTCATCGTATCCACGATTTGCTTGATGAGTTTGAAGCGAATTGCCGTATAAGGCGGAGCGAAGAGTTTTTCAAGGCGCAATCGGCCTCCTGTCAGCACGCTACGCTCATGAGAGAAGGCTTTGAAACCGTGGATTCCGTGGGTGCTGCCGATGCCAGAATTGTTGACGCCGCCAAAGGGAAGATTGCTTTGCACGTTGTGCATCATGCATTGGTTGATGCATGCACCGCCCGAGCTGGTCTGGGCGATGATTTGATTCGTGCGGCTTTCATCGCTGCTGTACACATATAAGGCAAGTGGCTTGGGATTCGCGTTGATTTGCGCGATGACTTGCGTGACATCGGTGAATTCGAGGATGGGCAGCAAAGGGCCAAAGATTTCCTCGTTCATGATGCGCATGTCTGCATTCACACCATCCAGCAAAGTGGGCGCGACCATGCATTCAGCCTTGTCCACCTGCCCGCCCACAATGACTCGCGCACCGCGCTTTTGCGCATCGGCGAGGAGATCGGCCAAGCGCTTCGTGTGGCGCTGATTGACGATATGCGTTAAATCCGCATTGCTCATTCGCTTGGCAGGCGCGCCGTAGTATTTCGTGAGCGCAGCAAGAGCTGCTTTGATAAATTTGGCTTTGACCTTGGCATGCACATAGACGTGATCTGGCGCGATGCAGGTTTGGCCGCTGTTGATGAATTTGCCCCAAACCAAGTTTTCTGCGGCCAATTTAATGTCTGCCGTCTCGTCAACGATGGTGGGCGATTTGCCGCCGAGCTCAAGCGTGATGCTCGTTAAATATTTAGCAGCAGCTACCATCACGAGCTTGCCCACCGCTGGCGAGCCTGTGAAAAAGATATGGTCGAAAGGCAAGGCCAGCAACGCAGTGGACGTGGCTTGCCCGCCTTCAAAATAGGCCACATGCTTGGGATCAAATACCTGCGCAATGATTTCTCCCATGAGTTTGGAGACGGTGGGCGTCATCTCAGAGGGCTTCAAGATCACCGTGTTGCCCGCAGCGATGGCGCTCACCAAAGGGCAAAAGCACTGGTTAAGCGGATAGTTCCATGGCGCGATGATCAACACCCGGCCGCGCGGCTGCATTTGAATTTGCGCTTTAGAGCCAACTGATGTGAGCACAGGCGTGACGGATTGCGGCTTCATCCAGCGCTTTAAGCTACCGATGGCATGGCGCATCTCATCGAGCACCGGCATGAATTCTGTGCCCTCGACTTCGGCTTTGCTTTTGCACATATCTTGCATAAACGCTGCATAAAAATCTTCGCGGCGCGCGAGCATGGCGGTGCGAAGCTGTTTGATCAGCGCGATGCGATCCCCAGCGGTAGATTCACGCAGACTGAGTGCCACTGCGGCTTGAGCCTCAAAAGCTTTTCGCATGAGCGGCGCGGGTGTTTCTTGGGCAACGCCTACGAACAAGGATTTGCGCGATAAAGAGGCGATTTTTCGAGATGCTGGCATAAGAATCACTCAGAGCATGGGCAGTTTCAGCATATCCACCACGCGGCGGATCAAGGCGAAGCGTTTGGGTGTGAAAGGCGGTGCAAATAATTTTTCAGACCGCAGCCAGCCGCCTGTGAGCACAGCGCGCTCGTGCGAGAAGGCTTTGAAGCCGAAATGCCCATGCGCGCTGCCCATGCCAGAATTATTCACACCGCCAAAAGGCAAATTGCCATGCGCGTAATGAATCATGCAATGGTTAATACAAGCGCCGCCAGAGCTGGTGTGGCTGATCACATGTTCGATGCGAGCACTGTTTTTGCTGAAGAGATAAAGCGCGAGTGGTTTGGGCTGCGCGTTGATCTCGTTGATCACCTGATCAATGTTGATGAACTCTATGATTGGCAGTAAAGGGCCAAAAATTTCTTCCGTCATGACGCGAGATTCAGCTTTTGCGGCTTCGAGCAAAGTGGGCGCAATGTAATGCTGCGTCTCATCAATTTGCCCGCCTACCAATACGCGTGCTCCGCCTTGAAGCGCATCGGCCAAGATGCCAGCTAGGCGCTGTGTATGGCGCTGGTTGACGATATGCGTGAGATCGGTATTGTTGTTGCGGCTTAATTGAGGGCCGTAGAATTTGTCCAAGGCTTTGATGGATTGCGCAATGAATTCGGCTTTAACATTGGCATGCACATAAACATAATCTGGTGCGATGCAGGTCTGCCCGCTGTTGATGAATTTGCCCCACATGATGTTCTCAGCTGCCAATGGCACGTCTGCGCTCTCGTCCACAATCGTGGGCGATTTGCCGCCGAGCTCTAGCGTGACGCTGGTTAAATTTTTCGCTGCCGCTGCCATCACGATTTTGCCTACAGCGGGCGAGCCGGTGAAGAAAATGTGATCAAACGGCATGGCCAGCAGTGCGCTGGATGTAGCTTGTGCGCCTTCGAAGAGCGCAACTTCTGTGGCATCAAAAACTTTTGCAATCAAACGTGCGATCACAGCCGATACAGCCGGTGTCATCTCCGACGGTTTCAAAATCACCGTGTTGCCCGCAGCCAGCGCCGAGACCAGCGGGCCGAGGCACAAATTGAGCGGGTAATTCCAGGGTGCGATAATGAGCACACGGCCACGCGGCTGCTGTTGGATGCGTGCTTTGAGGCCAAGCGTCGTGCTCGTGGGCCATGCGCGGGTGGGCTTCATCCAGCTTTTCAGACGGCCTGTCACATGGCGGATCTCGTCGAGCACGGGGAGCAATTCTGTGGCCTCGACTTCGGCTTTGTTCTTTCGCATATCTTGTGTGAAGGCCGCATACAAGGCTTCGCGCTCTGTGAGCAGCGCTTCACGCAGGGCTTTGATTTTGGAGATGCGTTCAGACGCTGTGGAATAACGTAGGCTCAGAGCCTTGGGCAGTTGAGCATCGAATACGGCTTGCATCAGTGAAGCTGGCGTATCAAAAATGGGTTCTTGGGGCAGGGTGGCGGCGTGTGCGGCGATCTCGGTTGTCATGAGCATTCTCTGGTTGGTATCAACAGACTATGAAGACTTTAGCGTTAATCTTGACAGCAATTGAGAGGAAAGACTCTAGTGTGAGCCGCAGCACCAGAGGCGATACACTGACACGCAGAAAAGGAACACCCCATGACATCGAATAACGGCAAAACAGCTCTGATCACGGGCGCATCATCAGGCATTGGCTACGCACTTGCCACCGCATTCGCGCAAGGCGGCTACAACGTGATTCTTGCGGCGCGCAGCATTAGCAAAATGCAGGAGCTTGCTGATAACTTGCAGCGCCAATTCGGCATCAGCGCCACCGTGATTGCCGCTGATCTGCAAACCGATACAGGCGCAACGCAATTGCATGCGCAGATCAAAGCGCGCGGCATCACGCTCGCTGCGTTGGTCAACAACGCTGGCTTAGGTACCTTTGGAGAGTTTCACAAAAGCGAATTGCCCGACGAATTAGCCATGATGCAGCTCAATATGAGTGCCGTCGTCGCGTTGACGCGGCTCTTCTTGCCTGATTTGCTGGCCACACAAGGCAAGATTTTGAATGTGGCATCGACTGCCGCTTTCCAGCCTGTGCCTTACATGGCTGTGTATGCCGCGACCAAAGCATTTGTTCGCAACTTCTCGGAGGCGATTGCCGCCGAACTCGAAGGCACGGGTGTGACGGTGACTGCGCTGTGTCCCGGTGCCACGGTTTCGGGCTTTTTCGAAAAGGCCGAAATGCACAACAGCGGCTTGGTCAAAGGCAAAAAATTGCCCAGCTCTCAAGAGGTGGCTCGCGCAGGCTATGCTGCGATGCAGCGAGGTCAGCGCGTTTATATCCCTGGCGTGATGAACTGGCTACTGGCGCAAGGCGCTCGCACGACGCCACGTAATTTGATGACACGAATCGTGAAATCGATGATGAAGCCCACTTGATGGGTTGACGAGCCAACGGACTGACGGTAGTGCTGTTTTAGGGCATCGATGGATGCCATTGTTTGTTTGAGCCTACAATATGTTCCTACAACATGTTCCCTCAGATAGGAATTCCTATGCAAACCGTCAGCGTTCGTGAACTCAAGAGCAATCCCAGCGTGGCGCTGCGCCAAGCCGCGCAAGATATTGTGATCGTGACCAATCGCGATGAGCCGCAGGCCGTGCTGGTGGATTTGGCGCATCTGGGTTTGCCTGACTTAGACAATGTGAAGCAAGCGCTTGCCGTGAGCTTGTTCAAGCAAGGCACGGTGTCGCTCGGGTATGCAGCGCGCATGGCGGGTAAGACTAAATCAGAGATGGCTTCGATCTTGTCTGCGATGCAGATACCACTGGTGCAGATGAACGAGGATGATTTGGGTCGTGATCTGGAAGTGGCGCGTCGTTTTGCCGTATGAGATCAGCGGTCGTTGCAGATGCTGGGCCGTTGATCGGCTTGTCACGCGTGGGTCTGTTGTTCTTGCTGCCTGATTTGTACGGCACGATCACTGTTACCCAAGCTGTGCATGATGAAATTTTGGCTCAATCAGCCGAAGGCAAATTCGCCGGCCAAATCGAGCTGCATGCTGCTGTGCAAGCATGGTTAAAAGTTGATACGCAACACATGCCCGTTTCAACTGGCTTGATTGCTCGCAACCCGCACTTAGGCGCTGGCGAATGGAGCAGCATTTGTTTGTGCATGCATCTGAACGATGCTTTGCTGATTGTTGACGACAAGGCGGCGCGAGAAGAGGCGGCTTTTAGAGGCTTAGAAATCACGGGGCTGCTGGGCGTGCTTTTATTGGCGCACGAAAGAAAACACATATCGCAACTCAAGCCTGTATTAGCCAAGCTTTCGCAGCAAGGGTATTTTTTAGGTCAACGACTCACGGAACTTGCGCTCAAGCGCACAGGTGAGGTTTAGTATGAAGTTGCTCCGACTTAACCTGCCATTATTTTTGTTATCACTTCTAGCCGGCTACGCGCAAGCCATCTCGATTGCTGCGCCTTGGCCAGGTTCGTTCGGAGGGCAGCCAGTTTGGTGGCTGCAAATCTTGTCGTTGGCAGCTTTGGTGATGTTGCTGGATCGCGCTAGATCACCCAAGCAGGCCGCGCTGGTGGCTTGGGGCTTTGCGACGAGTTGGCTTTGCGGCACGGTATGGTGGTTGTTTATCAGTATGCATGTGTATGGCGGGTTAGCTGCGCCCCTCGCGGTGTTGGCGATTTTTACGCTGTGCGGATTGCTAGCGCTGTATTACGCGGCTGCGGGCTATTTTTATAAGCGTTTTAGGCAAGTAGCCGGCATACATTCTGCGTGGAGTGCTATTATTTTTGCAGCGGCTTGGATGTTGGCTGAGTTGGCGAGAGACAGTTGGTTTACGGGCTTCCCGTGGGGTGCGGGTGGATACGCGCATGTGGATGGGTTGCTATCGGGTTATGCAACTTGGGTGGGTGTGTACGGGCTAGGCTTTTTAGCAGCATGGCTGGCAGCGGCGCTTGTACAATTTTTAAAAGGCGGTCGCTTGCAGCGCATCGGCGCTGTGGCTGTCTTGCTGTTGCCTACAGTGGCGCAAACCGATGCTGCGTGGCTGGAGCGGTTCACGCAAAGCAGCGCCACGACACAAATTTCTTTGCTCCAAGGCAACATCCCCCAAGGCGAAAAATTTGAGCCGAGTACAGGGATCAAGGCTTCGCTGGATGGGTATCAACAGCAACTGGCGCTGAATACGGCAACGCTGGTGATCACGCCGGAAACAGCGATTCCGCTGCTGCCTCGCCAGCTGCCCGAGGGCTACTGGGAAGGCATTCAAAAACGCTACGCCGCTGGCGAACAAGCCGCTTTGGTAGGCATTCCGCTGGGCGACTACGAGAAGGGTTACACCAACTCTGTGCTCGGTTTGAAGCCCGGTCAAGCCCAGCCCTACCAATACGACAAACACCATCTCGTGCCCTTCGGTGAATTCATCCCGCCGCTCTTCAAATGGTTCACGAATTTGATGAATATTCCGTTGGGGGATTTCAATCGTGGCGCGGTCGGCCAGCCGAGTTTTGATTGGGCAGGCCAGCGCTGGGCGCCCAATATTTGCTACGAAGATTTGTTTGGCGATGAGCTGGCGCGGCGCTTTATTGATGAGAAAAATGCGCCCACGGTGATGGTGAACGTGAGCAATATCGGCTGGTTTGGCAACACGATTGCGATTGATCAACATTTGCACATCAGCCGAATGCGCGCACTCGAACTTGGCCGCCCGATGGTGCGCGCCACCAACACGGGAGCGACTGTCATCATCAATCACCGAGGCGAGGTGACGCATAGCTTGCCACGCCACACACGTGGTGTGTTGATTGGCAGCGTCGAAGGCAGGCAAGGGCTCACGCCGTTTGCTTGGGTGGCCGGAAGGTTTGGGCTCTGGCCTTCGTGGATTTTTGGCATCACTATACTTTTAGTAGCACTCCGCGCAATAGCTATGCCGGCTAGCCGCGTAAAACATATAAAATAAAAGCAGCATGGCGAAAATAGTTGTTCTAGAAGATGAAGCCTCGACGCGCCGGCTGATTACTGCCGTGCTGAAAAAAGCTGGCCATGAAGTGATCGATGTAGACAACGGCGCAGAGGGTTTGCTCACCGTGCTCGCTGAGCTGCCCGATTTGGTAGTCAGCGATGTGGAGATGCCCAAGATCAATGGCTTTGAAGTGCTCAGCGACATGCGCAATACGCCCGAGACGGCGCAAACGCCTGTGATTTTGCTCACCTCGCGGAGCAGCCAAGAAGATATTTACCTCGGCATGAGCCATGGTGCCAGCGCTTATCTCACCAAGCCATTTGATCCAAGCAAACTGCTCGTTGCGGTGAACCAGCAGCTAGAGCGACTTGCCACAGAAGCAGCGCGCGATGCGCGGCAACAGGGTGCAGGCTTTGCATCAACCGCTGCTGCTGAGTTGTTGCTCACGCCATTACCAAGCCTTGAATGGATGCCCGTGCAAGCACCCTTGGCATCGCCTGCAGCACGATCCATCGCCGAAGAAATTGCGCTCGATCAACCTCGCCAACAATTTGCGGCTGCTTGGGCAGTGAGTATGGAAGTACACAACGATCAGGTATTGCGCGATGCGTTGCCGATTCAATCTTGGCGAGCGCTGCTGCGCCAGCTCTTCCTGCCGGTGAGCAGAGATGTCGCGCTGCGCACCGCAGATTATTTGGATTTGCGCGAGAGTCGCCTTATTCTGTATTTTTTGGATCAAACCTTGGATGGGAAGCATGGCTACATGCGCGCGGCGCAAGCCGTGCAGGCGATGCTGCGCTCGGGCCATCATTGCAAGCAGTGGGCGGCGGCGCAATTTCAAGGCTCGGGTGTGCCGGCCGTGCGTGTGTTGACCAGCTTGCACTTAGGGCCGATTGATGTGGTGCGCGTGCCGCTTGATTTTGGCGGCGAGCGCGATACGGTGGTGGGCCCGACAGCGGAATTTATGCAGCGCCTGCGTAGCAGTGAGCCACGCGTGATGTGGCGCGTGCTGGGCACGGAGGCTGCTGTGGCCGCATCAGCGCATGCTTATCGCTTGGGGGCACAGATGGCATTAAGCGTGGGCAGCCAAGAGGTACGGGTGCATGCGCTGCAAGATTTGCATCCCGCGTTGTCGCTGGGTGAAGCGCTCGATGCTGCAGCTTGGATTTGATGGGCTTGAGCCCCGCTCTAGGTTGAGTTGAGCCCTCCCTAAAGCCTCGCAAAGCCTCGTAAAATTGTAGGCTGTCGCCAGTTTTGGCGGGTATCACGCACACCATGCTCACTTTCCAACAAATTATCCTCACCCTGCAAGCCTACTGGGACAAACAAGGCTGCGCCCTCTTGCAACCTTACGACATGGAAGTCGGCGCGGGCACGTCGCACACTGCGACATTTTTAAGAGCGCTCGGCCCCGAGCCGTGGAAAGCCGCCTATGTGCAGCCCAGCCGCCGCCCCAAAGACGGCCGCTACGGCGAGAATCCCAATCGCTTGCAACACTACTACCAATATCAAGTCGTTTTGAAGCCCGCGCCTGCCAATATTTTGGAGCTATATCTTGGCTCGCTGGAAGCGCTGGGTTTTGATTTGAAAAAGAATGATGTGCGCTTTGTGGAAGACGATTGGGAAAACCCCACGCTCGGCGCTTGGGGGCTGGGTTGGGAGGTGTGGCTCAACGGTATGGAAGTTACGCAGTTCACCTATTTCCAGCAAGTCGGCGGCATTGACTGCAAGCCCGTCACAGGCGAGATCACTTATGGTTTAGAGCGTTTGGCGATGTATTTGCAGGGCGTTGATAACGTCTACAACCTCAAGTGGACAGACACCATGAGCTACGGCGATGTGTACCTTCAAAACGAAAAGGAACAATCCGCCTACAACTTCGAGCATAGCGATGCAGATTTTCTCTTCACCGCATTCACAGCGCATGAAAAGCAAGCCAAGTACTTGATCGAGCAACAACTCGCGCTGCCGGCCTATGAGCAAGTTTTGAAAGCCGCCCACAGCTTTAACTTGCTCGATGCGCGCGGCTCGATCAGCGTCACCGAACGCGCCGCCTACATGGGAAGGATTCGCAACATCTCGCGCAGCGTCGCGCAATGCTATTACGACTCCAGAGAGCGCCTAGGCTTCCCGATGGCCCCGCGCGAATGGGTGGCGCAGATGGACAAGAAAGCCGCTTGAGTAAAACTATGACCACAAAGAATCTTCTCGTCGAATTGTTCGTTGAAGAGCTACCGCCCAAGGCTTTGAAAAAGCTTGGGGATGCGTTTGCAGCTGTCTTGTTTGATCAACTTAAGGCACAGGGCTTGGCGACTGCTGAATCTCAGCTCACTAGTTTTGCTTCGCCGCGTCGCTTGGCTGCGCATGTCAGCTATGTTGCCGCGCAAGCGGCTGACAAAGCGATTTCGCAGAAACTGATGCCGGTAGCTGTGGGCTTGGATGCTGTGGGTGGTGCGACGCCGGCATTGATTAAAAAACTCCAGGCGCTGGGCGTTGATGTGAGTGCTGTGGCGAGCGCAGTCACGGGTTTGAAGCGTGTGATGGATGGCAAGGCTGAGGCGTTGTTTTATGAGAGCACGGCCATGGGAGCGACACTTACTGAGGGCTTGCAAAAAGCATTGAGCGAGGCGATTGCTAAGCTGCCGATTCCGAAGGTGATGAGTTATCAACTTGAATCGGGTTGCGCTCTGCCTGGCTGGAGCTCGGTGAGCTTTGTGCGGCCTGCGCATGGGCTGCTTGCGTTGCATGGCGCAGATATTGTGCATGTGACAGCCTTGGGCTTGAAGAGCGGCAACACGACGCTGGGGCATCGCTTTGAAGCGCCTAAGTCGCCCGTGGTGATTGCACATGCGGATGCTTATGCCGAGACGCTAGAAAAAGATGGCGCGGTGGTCGCTAGCTTTGAGGCGCGCAAAGCGGAAATTGCGAATCAGCTTGCCACTGCGGCTGCTAAAGCGGGCGGTGGAAAAGGAAACGAGTCGCACGGAGCGCTCCGTCCGATTGAAGACGACGCATTGCTTGATGAAGTGACGGCTTTGGTCGAACGCCCCAATGTATTAATTTGCGAATTTGAAAAGCAATACCTTGACGTGCCGCAAGAATGCTTGATTCTTACGATGAAGGCGAATCAAAAGTATTTTCCGTTGCTCGATGCTGCGGGCAAGCTGACCAATAAATTCCTCGTGGTGAGCAACATTCGCCCAGATGATGCGAGCCTTGTGATTGGCGGCAATGAGCGTGTGGTGCGCCCTCGCTTGGCGGATGCGAAATTTTTCTTCGATCAAGATCGCAAGAAAACGCTGGAATCACGCATTCCGCAATTGGCCAAAGTGGTATATCACAACAAGCTGGGCAGCCAAGGCGAGCGCGTGGAGCGCGTGCGTTCAATCGCCAAAGCGATTGGCCAGCAACTTGGCGGCGATCTGCTGGCAAGACAAGCGGATCGCGCCGCGCTAATCGCCAAAGCTGATTTGCTCACCGACATGGTGGGCGAATTCCCCGAGCTGCAAGGCATTATGGGCGGCTACTACGCGATCAACGACGGTGAAACGCAAGACGTGGCTTTTGCAGTAGAAGATCATTACAAGCCGCGTTTTGCAGGAGATGAGTTGCCACGCAATCAAGTGGGCGTGGTCGTCGCATTGGCTGACAAGCTCGAAACTTTGGTGGGCATGTTTGGCATCGGCAATTTGCCCACGGGAGACAAAGACCCGTTTGCATTACGCCGGCATGCGCTGGGCGTGATTCGAATGCTGGTGGAGAAAGCGCCGCAACTTGAAGTGGCTACGTTGATCAAGAACGCGATGCCTGCCTTTGGCGCACTGATTCAAGATCAGCGCCAAGCTTTGGAGACTTTCATCTACGACCGCTTCGCCGGCAGCTTGCGCGAGCAAGGCTACAGTGCGCAAGAAGTGGATGCGGTGATCAGTTTGCGCCCTCAAAAACTCGCCGACGTCGCGCAACGCCTCGCTGCCGTTCGCGCTTTCGCGCAATTGCCTGAAGCGCCTGCTCTGGCTGCTGCAAACAAACGCGTGGGCAATATCTTGAAGAAAGCTGAAACTGCGCCCGAGGCGAAAATCAATCCCGCTTTGCTCCAACCCGGCGAGGAACAAGCCTTAGCAGACGCTCTTAAATCAGTAGCGCTCCGCGCAGATGCTGCTTGGTCTAATGGCCAATTCGAAGCGAATTTAAAGGCTTTGGCAGCGCTCAAAGAACCAGTGGACGCTTTCTTCGACAAAGTCATGGTCAACCACGACGACCCCGCCATTCGCGCCAATCGCCTCGGTTTGCTCGCCACGCTTCATCAAGCCATGAACCGTGTGGCTGATTTGTCGAAACTGGCGGCTTGATCGCTCGTGCCCTGAGTCTTATCATCACACTATGAACCGGCAGCAACAGATTGACTCCTTCCTGCTGGCTGCGCACGAGCTAGCGGGCGAACGATTGCAACTTGAGCCGACGCGCGTTGAGCAGGCTGCCAATTTGCTGAGCAACTGGCGAGCCAAATCCGGCCGGACTGCAACGGACCCGCTTTGGGATGAGTGGCAAGTTCTTCTTGCAAAGCCAACCGAGCAACTGATAGCCGCGATGACGACGCGAAGCGATCACGCCGACCATTTGCGCAGCGTGTCACCCATGAGCGCATTGATCACGCAAGCTGAGCGCACTGCACTGCTTCAGCGCAGCAGGCAAGCGGAATGAATCGCTCGCAAGTCGAGCATGTATTGCGAGCGGCAGCCGCCATCACGCAGGAAAACTCGTTTTTTGTGGTGGGAAGCCAAGCGATTCTGATGGCTTTCCCAAATGCGCCTGATGAGCTGCTGCTGTCGCGAGAATTAGATTTGTTTCCGGCGTTGCATCCAGAAAAAGCAGATCTGATTGACGGTGCCATCGGAGCGATGTCTAGCTTTGATCAGACTTTTGGATATCACGCCGATGGCGTGGGGCCTGAGACGGCCGTGATGCCGCCCGATTGGCGCAGCCGGGAGCAGTTTTTTTATGTGGGCGATGTGACCGTGATTTGCCCAGAGGTGCATGATTTGGCGGTGTCAAAATGCGTTGCTGGGCGCGACAAGGATGCTGACTTTATTCGCGTATTGCTGCTGCATAAGATGATTGCATTGCCGCTCTTGCTAGCGAGGATTAATAGCTTGGCATCAGAGCATCAGCCAAGCAGAGTTTCTGCTTGGGCAAGCCGCCGAGCGCAAGAAGCAGGTATGGCATGAAGCCTATCGCCACAGTGCGCAGCCAAATTGTTCGATTGGATCGCCGGAGAGTTGCGCAAGCATGAGTGCATCTGATCGCTCTATAAAATCTCCTTCATGACCTACACGCTCGCTTTTCTTCGCTCTACGATCCACATGTTGTGGATGATGTTCACGGTGATGCCTTGGGCGATCTGTGTGTTGATTGCTTCGCTGTTTATGAGCCCCACGCGCGTGTATTGGCTGTGCGCGGGCTGGCTCAAATGTGCGATGTGGGGGCTCAAGGTGATTTGCGGCGTGAGCTGGCGCGTGCATGGCCTAGAGAATTTGCCTCAAGGAGCGAAAGAAGGCGCGATTTTGCTGTGTAAGCATCAATCGACGATGGAGACTTTTTTACTGCCCTGCATCATGCCGCATCCGCTGGCG
>JANMDU010000022.1:0-49455 GCA_031376455.1 Variovorax sp.
TGCCACAGCAAAACAAAGTCAACGCGGGCGACAAGTTTCCAAAACAACTGCGTGCAGACGGCAAGCATGTGATCGTGATCGGCGGTGGCGACACTGGCTATGATTGCGTGGGCACCAGCAACCGCCACGGCGCTGCCAGCGTCACGCAATTCGAGGTCATGCCCCAGCCCCCCGAAGAAGAAAACAAACCCCTCGTGTGGCCCTACTGGCCGCTCAAACTGCGCACGTCATCGAGCCACGAAGAAGGCTGTGAGCGCGAGTTTGCCATTTCCACCAAAGAGTTCATCGGCGGTGCGGGTAAAGATGCAGGCAAGCTCACAGGCTTGAAGACCGTCCACATCGAACTCAAAGACGGAAAGATGCAAGAAATCCCCGGCACAGAAAAAACCTACAAAGCCGACATGGTGTTCCTCGCCATGGGCTTCGTTTCCCCGGTTGCAAGCGTGATCGACGCCTTCGGTATCGACAAAGACAACCGAGGCAACGCCAAAGCCCACACCGAGTTCACTGGGGGCTACGCCACCAATGTGCCCAAAGTATTCGCTGCAGGCGACATGCGCCGTGGCCAGTCACTCGTCGTTTGGGCAATTCGTGAAGGCCGCCAAGCTGCACGTGCAGTGGATGAGTTTTTGATGGGATTTAGCGACTTGCCGAGATAAACAGGCATAAAGTACGTTGACTTGATACAACACCTCCCCCGTTGTAGGGAGCTGGACTTAAGTGGTTTCCCTTATGATGAGATGCCTTGCTGAGCAGTCAGCGAGGCATTTTTTCTGATGACGACGAATACAAACACTTTTTCTCCGCCCCAAGTCAATGCTTCTTTGATCGAACTCAAAGACGTGCATTTTGGTTATGGCTCGGGCAGGAAGATTTTGGATGGCGTTAGCCTTTCCATTGAGAGCGGCAAAGTCACTGCGCTGATGGGCGCGTCAGGCGGGGGCAAGACGACAGTGCTTCGGCTGATCGGCGGGCAGGTGAAAGCTCAGCAGGGCGAGGTGTTATTTGATGACAGTAATATTGCCACGCTCGATCAAAACGGTTTGTATGCCGCGCGGCGCAAGATGGGCATGCTGTTTCAGTTTGGCGCGTTGTTTACCGATCTAAGCGCGTTTGACAACGTCGCTTTTCCACTGCGTGAGCTGACTGATTTGCCGGAGAGCTTGATACGCGACATCGTTTTGATGAAGCTGGGCGCTGTGGGCTTGCGCGGCGCACGGGATTTGATGCCTAGCGAGCTCTCTGGCGGCATGGCGCGTCGCGTAGCGCTTGCGCGGGCAATGGCGCTCGATCCTCAGCTCATGATGTACGACGAGCCGTTTGCGGGCTTAGATCCCATTTCGTTGGGTACATCAGCGCAACTCATTCGCCAGCTCAATAACGCTTTAGGCATCACAAGCATTATCGTCTCGCATGATCTGGAAGAGACCTTTCGGATTGCAGATCGCGTAATCATCTTGGCCAATGGCAAGATTGCAGCGCAGGGCACACCGGATGAGGTGCGCCACAGTGAAGATCCGCTGGTGCATCAGTTTGTGAACGCCAAAGCCGATGGCCCAGTCAAGTTTCACTTTCCTGGCTCAAGCATTGAGGAAGATTTTGGCTCGGGCATCAAAGCTGGAGGATACCGATGAGCTGGCTCCATCCATCAGACGTTGGCTTTGCAGTGCGCAGTACGTTGGCTAACATGGGCTATGCAGCGAGGCTGTTTGCAAAGCTCATTTCTCTTGCACGCAGTAGCTTCAAACGCTTTGGCTTGGTGCGCGATCAGGTTCATTTCTTGGGTAACTATTCGCTACTCATCATCACGGTCAGTGGCTTGTTTGTCGGCTTCGTGCTGGGGTTGCAGGGTTACTACACCTTGCAGCGCTATGGTGCAGCCGATTCGCTGGGATTACTTGTGGCGCTGAGCTTAGTGCGGGAACTCGGGCCTGTTGTTACAGCTCTTTTATTCGCAGGGCGCGCGGGCACGGCGCTGACGGCTGAAGTCGGCCTCATGAAGCGCGATGAAGTGCTTGCGTATATGGAGATGAGTGCGATTGATCCGATCAAGCGGATTCTTGCGCCGCGCTTTTGGGGCGGCGTGATTGCGATGCCGGTGCTAGCAGCGGTGTTTAGCGCGGTGGGTATTTTGGGCGGCTATGCAGTGGGTGTTTTGATGATTGGCATTGATGGCGGCGCGTTTTGGAGCCAAATGCAGGGCGGAGTGGATGTGTGGCGCGATGTGGGTAATGGCATTGCCAAAAGCGTCGTGTTTGGTATTGCCGTGACGTTTATCGCACTGCTGCAAGGCTATGAGGCGCAGCCGACGCCTGAAGGTGTATCGCGTGCGACGACGCGAACGGTTGTCATCGGCAGCTTGGCTGTTCTGGGGCTGGATTTCATGCTTACAGCCATGATGTTTTCAATATAGGAACAAGGAGAGATACGCAAATGCAACGCTCTAAAAATGATTTGTGGGTTGGCCTGTTCGTGCTGATTGGCGCGTCAGCTGTGCTTTTTTTGGCACTGAAGGCTGCAAATTTGTTGTCTTTCAATTTTGATTCAACCTACAGAGTTATGGCCAAGTTTGACAACATCGGCGCTCTGAAAGCCGGCGCAGCGGTGAAAAGCGCAGGCGTGGTGGTGGGTCGCGTGGAATCCATCACGTTTGATGACAAAACCTTTCAAGCCCGCGCCACACTTGCCATGCAGAGCAAATACGCTTTTCCCAAAGACAGTTCGCTAAAAATTCTCACGAGTGGTTTGCTCGGCGAGCAATATGTGGGCATGGAGGCGGGAGCAGAAGAGAAAAATTTGGCCTCAGGTGACAGTATCAAGACCACGCAATCTGCAGTGATCCTTGAGAACTTGATCTCGCAATTTCTCTTCAGTAAAGCTGAGGGCAACAGCTCAACGCCAGCCAACAGTACGAAAAAGTAATCGAGTGATCTTCATGAATATAACTATCAAATTTATAGCACGTCGCGCAGTATTCTTGCCGGCAATCATCGGTTTTTTCTTAATTTCTGGCTGTGCAAGCGGCCCAACTGCGAATCCTACGGATCCGCTCGAACCGTTTAATCGCAGCATGTATTCGTTCAATGAAGGTGTGGACAAAGCGGTACTCAAGCCTGTAGCGCAGGGCTATCGCGCCGTCGTGCCGCAGCCCGTGCGTGCTGGTGTACATAATTTTTTCAACAATCTGCAAGATCTTTGGTCGAGCATCAATGGTGTCTTGCAGCTGCGCCCGGTGGTGGCGACAGATAACTTCATGCGTTTTAGCGTGAACACCCTGTTTGGTTTGGGCGGTGTGCTCGATGTCGCTGAGGAATTGGGTATTCAGCGTCACCCGGAAGATTTTGGCAAGACGCTGGGACGATGGGGTGTGCCCTCGGGTGCTTATCTCGTCTTCCCTTTGTTTGGCCCGACAACGCTGCGAGATTCCGCAACCATTGTTTTAGAAAACAAATACGATGCGATTTCCAGTATTGATCGTGCGCGGATACGCAACGCGGCCACTGTCGTACGTGTGATTGATACGCGCACCAATTTGCTGCGCCTAACCGACCTGCTTGATGAGGCGGCGTTAGACAAGTACAGCTTCACCCGCGACGCCTTCCTGCAAAGGCGACGCGCCGAAATATATCGTCCGGGCGCTGAGAAAGAAGACGATTACAGGCAACCTGTCGAAGATAAAAAATAATTCCTGAGATTCGCCTATGTGTTTCCTGCGTGTAAAAAATCACACATTGCACAAACAAAACGCAACTTTGTCACCCCCACAAATACTCCAAACGTTATCAATGCATGCCGGCAGTTGACTGTCGGCTTCCAAAGGAATTTCATGAATCGCCGTTTTTTCTCTGCCATGGCTGCCTCGTTTGCTTTTTTAACGGGCAGCCTCAGTTTTGCTCAAACCGCTGAAACACCAGATGCTTTCATCAAACGTTTGTCGGTTGACGTGCTCGATACGATCAAGGCAGACAAGAGCATTCAAGGCGGTGATGTCAGCAAAATAACGGCGCTGGTCGATACAAAAATCCTGCCGAATGTGAATTTTCAGCGCATGACGGCATCCGCCGTAGGCCGCACTTGGCGCTCGGCCACGCCTGAGCAGCAAAAACGCTTGGAAGCTGAATTCAAAGCCTTGCTCATGCGCACTTATTCAGGCGCGCTCTCGGAAGTTAAAGACCAGAGCATTATCATGAAGCCGCTGCGTATGGCTGCGGACGACACCGAAGTGACCGTGCGCACCGAGATCAAAGGCCGTGGCGATCCGATTCCTTTGGACTACCGCGTTGAAAAAGCCGGTGCGTCTTGGAAAATTTACGATTTGAATGTGGCCAGCGTTTGGCTGGTCGAAACCTATCGCACCCAGTTTTCGCAGGAAATCAATGCCAATGGCATTGACGGCTTGATTGCGAAGCTGTCCGAGCGAAACAAAGGCCGCAAGTAGGCTCAGGCCATGCTCGTTTTGCCTCAAGAGATCACCCACGCGAATGCGCGAACCTGCGCCCATATGCTGGCGCAGGCGCTGCGTGGATTGGCCACGCCCGTGGTGGCTGATGCATCGAGCTTGAATAAATTTGATTCTTCGGCGATTGCGGTGCTGCTCGAATGCCGGCGCGAAGCACAAATTCAAGGCAAGAGCTTCTCTGTTCGCAGCTTGCCGGAGCGTCTGCGCTCGCTAGCTGCGCTCTATGGCGTGGCTGAGCTACTTCCTGCTGCGCCCTAATCGTCATAGGCGACATCACCGTCAAAAACCAGCGTTTTCCCTTGGTATCCACATCGTGAGCCCTACAATAGAGGGTTCATGACAACAGCAATATCCGTCAATTCTGTCACCAAGCGCTACGAAGGCGCACGTGGCATTCTTACTGCCCTAGATCACGTCACCCTCAATATTGAGGAAGGCGAGTTCTTCGGGCTACTCGGGCCCAACGGCGCAGGTAAGACGACGCTCATCAGTATTTTGGCTGGCCTCACGCGAGCCACCGAAGGCTCGATCACCGTACACGGCCACGATGTGCAAAGCGATTACGCCGCCGCCCGCAAAAAGCTGGGTGTCGTACCGCAAGAATTGGTGTTCGACCCCTTTTTTAGCGTGCGCGAATCGCTGCGCATTCAATCAGGCTATTTCGGCGTGAAAAACAACGACGCTTGGATCGATGAGTTGCTACACAGCTTGGGCCTCACTGACAAGCAAGATGCCAATATGCGCCAGCTCTCCGGAGGCATGAAACGACGCGTTCTCGTGGCGCAGGCTTTGGTACACAAACCGCCCGTGATCGTGCTCGATGAGCCGACAGCGGGTGTGGATGTGGAGCTGCGGCAAACGCTGTGGCAATTCATCGCCAAACTCAACAAACAAGGCAGCACTGTGTTGCTCACCACGCATTATTTGGAAGAGGCCGAGGCGCTATGTGGTCGCTTA
This sequence comes from Variovorax sp., assembly GCA_031376455.1. Taxonomy (GTDB): domain Bacteria; phylum Pseudomonadota; class Gammaproteobacteria; order Burkholderiales; family Burkholderiaceae_C; genus JANMDU01. The sequence goes on from JANMDU010000022.1 coordinate 5,417, forward strand.
GCGATGCTAAAAAATGGCAAGGTCGTGGCGCTAGAGAAAACCTCCACTTTGCTTAAAGCGGCATCGTCCAATGTTTTGAGGTTCAAAATAGATAGCGAGCTTCCCAGTGATCTTGCGAGCAAAGCAAGGATTACGGGCAGAATTGTGCAGTTCCCCGCTCATAACGCGCTAGAGATTGAGCAATACCTCGCCGCTGTCCGCAGCGCGGGCATTGAAGCGCAAGATGTAGAAATTCGCAAAGCGGATTTAGAAGATGTGTTCCTTGATGTGATGGGAGCATCGGTATGAGTATTAGTAGCAAGCTCACTGGATGGCAAACGCTTTTTTACAAAGAAGTCTTGCGCTTTTGGAAAGTCGGCTTTCAAACCGTCGGCGCACCGATCCTGACCGCAGTGCTTTATATGCTGATCTTCGGCCATGTGCTGGCGGATCATGTCAAGGTGTACGACAAGATCAACTACACCGCCTTTCTCGTGCCCGGCCTCGTGATGATGAGCGTCTTGCAAAACGCGTTTGCCAACAGCTCATCGAGCTTGATCCAGAGCAAGATCATGGGCAACCTCGTGTTTTTGTTGCTGACACCTTTGTCGCACCGCGCTTGGTTTGTGGCGTATGTCGGCTCATCGGTGGCGCGCGGCTTAGCGGTTGGTGCGGGCGTGTTGGCCGTGACTTGGTGGTTTGGCAAGCCAGGCATGGAGGCGCCGATTTGGGCTATTGCGTTTGCCGTGCTCGGCGCGGCGATGCTGGGTGCGATGGGTTTGATAGCGGGCTTGTGGGCTGAAAAATTTGATCAAATGGCTGCGTTTCAGAATTTCATCATCATGCCGATGACGTTTTTATCCGGCGTGTTTTATTCCATTCATTCGCTGCCCAGCTTTTGGCAAACCGTGAGCCATTTGAATCCGTTTTTCTACATGATCGATGGCTTTCGCTACGGCTTCTTCGGCATCAGCGATGTCTCGCCTTGGATCAGCTTAGGCGTTGTGGGGACTGCAACAGGCGCTATTTCTTTGATCGCATTGCATCTGCTCAAAATCGGCTACAAAATTCGTGGGTAAACACAATGCAAGCTTCTGAATTGCAAACTATCATCGCTGGCGGCCTTAGCTGCGATCACATCGAAGTCGATGGCGATGGCCGCCACTGGAGCGCGGTGATCGTCTCGCCTGAGTTTGAAGGCAAGCGCCTGATTCAGCGCCATCAACGCGTGTATGCCACGCTGGGAAGTCGTATGCACACCGATGAAGTGCATGCGCTTTCCATGAAAACTTTCACACCTGCCGAGTGGATTGCTCAAGAAAAATAACGCATCATGGACAAACTCAAAATTCGCGGTGGTAAACGTCTGAGCGGCACAGTGAGCATCTCGGGTGCAAAAAACGCTGCGCTGCCAGAGATCTGCGCCACCTTGCTCACTAATGAGCCCGTATTGCTCACCAACGTACCACGCTTACAAGATGTGGCCACAATTCGTCGCATCTTGGAGAGCATGGGCGTACATGCAGCGACACATGGCGAACGCGGCGGCATGAGCTTCACCGCACCCGACAACATCACGCCTTATGCAGCCTACGATTTGGTGAAAACTATGCGCGCCTCGGTCATGACGCTCGGTCCGCTGCTGGCGCGCTTTGGCCAAGCGAAAGTGTCGCTCCCCGGAGGCTGCGCCATTGGCGCGCGCCCGGTCGATCAACACATCAAGGGTTTAAGCGCAATGGGTGCAGAGATCATTGTTGAGCATGGCTACATGATCGCCAAGCTGCCGGAGGGCTGGAAGCGCTTGAAAGGCGCACGCATCACTACTGATATGGTGACCGTGACGGGCACTGAGAATTTCATGATGGCAGCCGCGCTGGCCGATGGCGAAACCGTGCTGGAGAATGCAGCGCAGGAGCCCGAGATTCCTGATTTGGCCGAGATGCTCATCAAAATGGGCGCAAAAATTGAAGGCCACGGTACGAGCAAGATTCGCATCCAAGGTGTAGAAAAATTACACGGCTGTGAGCATGCGGTGGTGGCTGATCGGATTGAATGCGGTACATTTTTATGCGCCGTGGCCGCTGCAGGTGGCGATGTCATCCTAAAGCATGGCCGCGCTGATCATTTGGATGCTGTGATTGATAAGCTGCGCGAAGCAGGTGCAGTCATTGAAGCCATCCAAGGCGGCATAAAAGTCAGCGCGAGTGGTCGCATGAAAGCGCAAACCTTCCGCACCACGGAATACCCCGGCTTTCCCACCGACATGCAAGCGCAATTCATGGCGCTCAACTGCGTGTCGATTGGCAACAGCAAAGCCACCGAGACGATTTTTGAAAACCGCTTCATGCATGTGCCTGAGCTACAGCGCATGGGCGCGAAGATTCAAATTGACGGTAAAGTAGCTGTGATCGAAGGCATTGAAAAACTCTCCGGCGCAACCGTCATGGCTACCGATTTGCGCGCATCGGCCTCGCTCGTGATTGCTGGCTTAGTGGCTAGTGGCGAGACACTGGTTGATCGCATTTATCACTTGGATCGTGGTTACGACCAAATGGAAGAAAAGCTGCGTGGCATTGGTGCCGATATCGAGCGGGTAAAGTGATGATTACGCTCGCGCTATTGGGAGAACGAATTTGATTACGCTCGCGCTATTGGGAGAACGAATTTGATTACGCTCGCGCTATTGGGAGAACGAATTTGATTACGCTCGCGCTATCAAAGGGAAGAATCTTCGACGACACGCTGCCGCTCTTGCGAGCCACGGGCATCGAAGTCTTAGAAGATCCTGAAAAATCTCGCAAGCTGATCTTGCCCACATCACGCTCTGATGTGCAGATCATCATGGTTCGTGCCAGCGATGTGCCCACCTATGTGCAATACGGTGGCGCAGATCTCGGCGTAGTGGGCAAAGATACCTTGCTAGAGACGGGCGTGCAAGGCCTGTATGTGCCGCTCGATTTGAACATCGCCAAATGCCGCGTGAGCGTGGCGGTGCGCGAAGGTTTTGATTACGAGGCGGCTGTGAAGCAAGGCTCGCGCCTCAAGGTCGCTACCAAGTACGTGAACATTGCACGTGAGTTTTTTGCGAGCAAAGGCGTTCACGTCGATCTGATCAAGCTCTACGGCTCGATGGAGCTCGCGCCTTTGGTGGGCATGGCGGATGCCATCGTCGATCTCGTCTCCACCGGCAGCACACTCAAAGCTAACAAGCTGATAGAAGTCGAGCGCATCATGGAGATCAGCGCGCGCTTGGTGGTGAACCAAACTTCACTCAAGACCAAGCAAGCCTTGCTCAAGCCTATCTTGGCCTCATTTGAAAAAGCAGCTTCTTGATTTCGAGATCACTATGGATTTAATAGCATCTGGCGCAGTATTAAAAACAGCAAGCAACGATTTTGAACAAAAATTCAAAGATCGATTGCATTGGTCTGGCGAACAAGATGCGGCTATTGAAATTCGCGTTGCCGAGATTCTTGCAGACGTGCAAAAGCGCGGTGATGAAGCCGTCCTTGAATACACAGCGCGTTTTGATCGCCTCACGGCCAAGTCGATGACAGAGCTGGAGCTCACTCAAGCAGAACTCAAAAAAGCTTACGACGGCCTGCCAGACGCGCAACGCGATGCGTTAACCCAAGCCGCTGCACGCGTGCGCAGTTACCACGAAGCGCAGAAAAAAGCCTGCGGCGAGAGCTGGAGTTATCGCGATGCGGATGGTTCGCTGCTTGGCCAAAAAGTCACGCCGATTGACCGCGCAGGTATTTATGTGCCAGGCGGCAAAGCGGCCTACCCTTCAAGTGTGTTGATGAATGCCATTCCGGCGCATGTGGCTGGCGTGGGCGAGATCATCATGGTTGTGCCGACACCTGTGATGACAAGCAGCGGCTTAAGCGCCGCTGCGGGCACAAAAAATCCTCTTGTCTTGGCTGCAGCTTATGTCGCAGGTGTCACGCGCGCCTTCACCATCGGCGGTGCGCAAGCCGTCGCTGCTCTCGCTTACGGCACTGCCACGATTCCAAAAGTAGACAAAATCACCGGCCCTGGCAATGCGTATGTGGCCGCAGCCAAGCGCAGCGTCTTTGGTCAAGTTGGCATCGACATGATCGCCGGCCCGAGCGAAATTCTCGTGATCGCCGATGGCAGCACACCGCCGGATTGGGTAGCGATGGATCTGTTCAGCCAAGCCGAGCATGATGAACTGGCGCAAAGTATCCTGCTTTGCCCCGACGAGGCTTATATCCATCAGGTGCTGGCAAGCATCACTAAGCTGCTGCCCGAAATGCCGCGCAAAGCCATCATCGAGAGAAGCCTCACTGATCGCGCCATTATCATCTTGACGCGCAGCATGGAGGAGGCTTGCGAAATTTCTAACCGCATCGCTCCTGAACACTTAGAAATCTCTAGCAGCGAGCCCCACAGGTGGGAGCCCTTACTCAAACATGCGGGAGCTATTTTTCTGGGCGCTTACACCAGTGAATCACTAGGCGACTACTGCGCCGGCCCCAATCATGTATTGCCCACCAGCGGCACAGCGCGCTTCTCATCACCGCTCGGCGTGTACGACTTCCAAAAGCGCAGCAGCATCATCGAAGTCAGCGAATTCGGTGCGCAAACCCTAGGAAAAATCGCCAGCGTGCTAGCGCATGGTGAAGGTCTGACTGCGCATGCGCGAGCAGCTGAGATGCGTTTGAAGTAACACTTCTTTAGCCTGTATTTGCGGGCTTCTTACCGCTTCGCCTTCAAGCGAACTGCCCGCCTGCCACGTGAAGGCGAAGCAGCAACAAACAGGCGAGCGGGTAGACAGAAAAGCGATGCAGCAGTAAAAAACGCCAACTTTCACCTCGTACAATGACTGTCACTAAATTGTCACACAACATTTTCGAGGCTTGACACCATGTTTTTCGGCAAACTGCTCCCGCGCGAAGGCAATTTTTTTGAGATGTTTGATAAACATGCTGCGCACATCGTCGAAGCAGCTAAGGCGTTTGAGCAGTTGGTATTGAACTACGACGACCCGATCCTGCGCCAGAAATACAATGCTGATGTAGATAACGCCGAACGCGCGGCAGACCGCATCACGCACGATGTCAACAAGATGCTGCACAAGACCTTCATCACGCCGATTGATCGCGAGCAAATCCATAAGCTGATCAACACGATGGACGATGTGGCCGATTTGATTCAAGATTCCGCAGAGACGATGGCGCTGTATGACGTGCGCACAATGACCGATGAGATCAAGCGGCTGACTGACCTCTCCGTGAAATGCTGCGAGCGCGTGAAAAGCGCGGTGAGCTTGCTCTCCAAGCTGTCAGATAACGATACCGCAGAAGCAGCGCTCAAAACCTGCGAAGAGATTGACCGGTTGGAATCTGATGCTGATCGCGTGATGCGCTCTGCCATGAGCAAGCTCTTTCGCGAGGAGCCTGATGTGCGCGAGGTGATCAAGCTCAAAGCGATTTATCAGTTGCTGGAGACGATCACGGATCGCTGCGAAGATGTAGCCAATTTGATCGAGGGCGTGGTCCTCGAAAATTCTTAAATTCCCCTCAAACCCCAAAACACAAATTTACAACGAAGGGTTTGAAGATTGAAATCGCTCCAACAGCGCTCTGGGTCGTTTTTATGCTTTTGCTGCTCGCATTGGCATTTTATTTCATGAACGGCTTTCATGACGCCGCCAACTCGATTGCCACCGTGGTCTCCACGGGCGTATTGAAACCCGGGCAGGCCGTGGTATTTGCTGCATTCTTCAATTTCGTAGCGTATTTCATCTTTCACTTAAGCGTAGCCGCCACGATTGGCAAAGGCGTGGTCACGCCGGGCATTGTGGATATGCATGTGGTGTTTGGCGCATTGGTCGGCGCGATCACTTGGAATATCGTCACCTGGTGGTACGGCATCCCCAGCAGCTCTTCGCATGCGCTGATTGGCGGCATTGTGGGCGCGGCGATTGCTAAGGCAGGCACAAGCGTATTAATCGGTGCAGGTATTTTAAAAATCGTCGCTTTCATTCTCGTCTCGCCGCTCATGGGGTTTTTGCTCGGCTCTCTCATGATGGTGGCCGTGGCTTGGATTTGCCGCAAGCGCACGCCGAGCCAAACGGATCGCTGGTTTCGCCGCTTGCAACTCGCCTCCGCCGCTGCATACAGCCTCGGCCATGGAGGCAACGACGCGCAGAAAACTGCGGGCATTATCTGGCTGCTGCTGATGGCTGCCACAGCCTCCGGCGTGGCCGGCCTGCCGGAATGGATGAAGGCCGATAAAAATTATTTGCCCGGCTGGGTGGTGATCGCTTGTTACATCACGATTGGCCTCGGCACCATGTTTGGCGGCTGGCGCATCGTCAAAACTATGGGGCAAAAAATCACCAAGCTCAAGCCGGTGGGCGGTTTTTGCGCTGAAACCGGTGGCGCGATGACGCTGTTTACAGCGACTGCTATGGGTATCCCCGTATCAACCACGCACACCATCACGGGCGCGATTGTAGGCGTGGGCTCGGTGCAGCGCGCCAGCGGCGTGCGTTGGGGTGTGGCAGGCGGTATTGTCTGGGCTTGGATCTTTACGATTCCTGCGAGTGCGTTTGTCGCCGCAGTGGCTTATTGGGTGAGTTTGCAGTTGTTCTAAGTCTTTTTAAGCGAAAAGGCCTTTGAGCCGGCGCAGCAACTGCGCAAAGCGCTACTTATTTGATAGCAAAAAGAGCCTGCATCATGCAGGCTCTTTTTGTTGTGCCAGAAGGTGCTGTTACTTCGCCTGAGAAGTCTCCCAAGCCACGGCGCGCAGATGCGCGGCCACATCGGCTGGCAGGCCCGCGTTGTAAGTTAAGGCTGTAGGGTTGACGCGATAGACGGTGGCGAGCACTGTGGCCGCACCCAAATATGTACCGGCAAGGCTTGGGTGGCGCTTGTCTGGGTCATACAAATTCACCTCCGGCCGCTTTTTGATGGAAGCTGCAAACGCCCTGCCCGCATGCACCACGCGCGCATTGTACATTTTGGCAGCTTGGGTATATTCAGCAGCGAGCTGCTCGGTCATCTCGGGTTTATCAGCATACGCCCAAGAAGAGAAGAGATACGACACCGCGCCATTGCTACGCACGGCCTCCACATGCTTTTTGGTCACTTCATAAAACACGGGTTTGAGCGTCGGGTGAATTGGGCACTGGCTGCAATCCATCATGATCACCGCGTCGTAGCGGCGATCAAATTTGTTAAACACCACTTCATTTTGCCCATTGAACGAATATTTGGCCATGCCACTGTCAGGCTTGAAATGCGAGGCCACATCGTGCCAATCAATACCCGCGCCGCTGATGGTGACTGAGGTGGCGCGTGTGCCCGCTACTTTGGCATCGGCCAGCATTCGCTGCACATGGCCATGCATACTGTTGTTGAAGTAGAAGTAGGAATTACCAACCCACAGCGTCGATTTGGGCGCGACGTTCGGGTCTGCTGCAGGCGACGCTGTTGCGGCAGGTGCAGCAGGTGTGGCTGGAGATATGCTGGAGCAGCCTGCGGCAAGCAAGAGCGAAGCGAGCAAAGAAACTCGTAAGGTGGTAGCGATCATATGTTTCATCGTTGTCTCCTATCATTAAGAATAATTCATTGTAGTGAACCTAAGCGCAGGATATTTTTACTATGAATTTAGAAGCGCTTTGCGCAGGTTCTATGCCAGCTACCTGCCTAAAACGCTTAAAAAATATCCTTAAAATGACGCTATGTCTGACCTGCAAGAAGAGATTCTCAACACCGCCTCCCGTCTCATCGTCGAAGAGGGTTTGGAGTACGGCGTAGCCAAAAAGCGCGCCGTCAAGCAGCTTGGCCTGCCCAGCCGCACTGCTTTGCCGGATAACGACGCGCTAGAAGATGCAGTGCGCGAATACATTGAGATTTTTTGTGCGGAGTCGCAACCTGTTGAATTGAAAGCGTTGCGCGAGCTAGCACTCACATGGATGGAGCGATTGCCTGAATTTCGCCCGCATTTGAGCGGCGCGGTGTGGCATGGGACGGCGACTCGGCTTTCTGATATTTACATTGGACTTTTTTGCGACGATCCAAAATCGCCAGAGATCGCGCTGATCAACCACAACGCGCGCTACGAGGCGCGCGAGGTGACGGGGTTTAAAGGCGAGACGGTGAGCGCACTCAGCATTCACAGCTTCTGCGAGCCACTGAATGAGACGGTGGGCGTGCATTTGATGGTGTATGACCATGACGATATTCGCGGTGCTTTGGCCAAGGATGCCAAAGGCCGCAGGCCACGTGGCGATACAGCGGCTTTGCAGGCCCTGATGAACAGTTAAAAATGAAAACAGCACTGCATTCACCCGAAGAGATTCGGCAGCGCGTTTGGATGGAGCTTTCCCGCGCGGCGCTGGATCGGCATCATGAATGGCGTACGCCCGTGCTCGCCACGCTAGGGATTGATGGCACACCGAATGCGCGCACGGTGGTGCTGCGCCATGTGGATGCCCATGCCCTCACGCTTGGCTTTTATACGGACAGCCGAAGCCCCAAGATCGCTGAGCTGGCCGCGCAACCGCAGGCCACGCTGCTTTTTTGGAGCACACGGCTCAATTGGCAGCTTCGCGTGCGCGTGACCGTCACAGTGCTCACGAGCGGGCCTCAAGTGGAAGCGGTTTGGGCGAAGGTCAAGCAATCTCATGCGGCTGGGGATTACTTGACCGCCCTTGCTCCGGGGGACAAGTTAGCCACTTGTGTGACCGAGCCTATTGACACTAACGGACTGCATCATCTGGCTCTGCTCAATACGCAAGCTCAAGAGATGGATTGGCTTGAACTCGCGCGCTCTGGCCATCGCCGGGCGCGGATGAACGCACAAACTTGGGAGTGGCTCACGCCCTAAACGATCCAACACACCGATCTATCGATTGACGCCACCGCGCACAAATACCTTGCTTCACCGTGGATTTCGCGAGATTTAACTGACTTTTATGCCATTTGAAAGCACAATGATTATTCATGCAAACTCAAAATAGCACCACTGATCGAAGCAAACTGCTACGGCGCAAGTTACTTCTTATGGCCGCCGGCTGCGCGGCAGTAACAGGCGCGGGCATCGCACATTGGCGCTATCGTTTGGCCGAGCCGGAAGATGGCGCGTTAGCCGCGCTTTGGGCTTTGGAAGCCGAGCTGCCCTCGGGTGCTATCTATAAGCTTTCGAAGCTGCGCGGTAAGCCTTTAGTGGTGAATTTTTGGGCAACGTGGTGTCCACCATGCGTTGAAGAAATGCCTTTATTGGATGCCTTTTATCGTCAAAATAGTCCCAACGGCTGGCAAATGGTGGGTTTGGCGGCAGACAATGCCAAAGCTGTAGCCAAGTTTTTAGGGCAAACACCGGTGCAATTTCCCACGCCGCTAGCGGGCTTGGCAGGCATTGAGCTTTCGCGTACACTGGGTAATATAAGCGGCGCACTGCCTTTCACAGTTGTCATCAATCCAGAAGGTAGCATCGCCTTGCGGCACATGGGCAAGCTCAGCGTTGAACAAATTGCTGATTTCAAAAAAATTGTTAAATAATAATTTTCAAGGCATTTGATGCAACTTACACTCATTTTCTTGTGTTTAGACGTTTTTTAATTGAGTTACACTCAATGAAGCTGATGGTAATTACGCGCCAGAAGCTTTCAAAAAATTTATCGTTGGAGACACCATGGATTTACGCAAACTCAAAACCTTGATTGATTTGGTCTCGGAATCTCAAGTCCAAGAATTGGAAATCACGGAAGCCGAAGGCAAAGTGCGCATCGTGAAAGGGCCAGCCGGCATGGTGTATGCAGCCGCGCCGGGCATGGGCATGATGCAGCAGCAGCCCATGATGCAGAGCGCGCCGATGCAGGCGACGTCTGCCGCTCCGGCTTTGTCTGAAGCCGCAGCCGATGTGGTGGCGCTGGCGGGTCATACGGTGAAATCGCCGATGGTGGGCAGCTTTTATCGCTCATCCAGCCCAGAGGCCAAGGCTTTTGTGGAGATTGGCGATACCGTGGCCGCAGGAGAGACGATTTGCATCATCGAAGCCATGAAAATCTTGAACGAAATCGAGGCTGACAAAGCCGGCGTAATTAAGAAGATCATGGTGGAGAACGGCGCGGCGGTGGAATTTGGCCAGCCCCTGTTCGTCATCGAGTGAGGATTCATCCTCATGTTTAAAAAAATACTGATCGCCAATCGAGGCGAGATCGCATTGAGAATCCAGCGCGCCTGTCGCGAGTTGGGCGTGAAATCTGTGGTGGTGTATTCCGAGGCGGATCGCGAAGCCAAGTATGTGAAGCTGGCTGATGAAGCCGTGTGCATTGGTCCTGCGCCCTCTGCGCAGAGCTATTTGAATATGCCGGCCATCATCGCCACAGCGGAAGTCACTGATGCCGAAGCGATTCACCCAGGTTATGGCTTTTTGAGCGAGAACGCAGACTTTGCGGATCGTGTGGAGCAATCGGGCTTCAAATTCATCGGGCCCACAGGCGCATCGATACGCATCATGGGCGACAAAGTCTCGGCCAAGCAAGCCATGATCAAAGCAGGCGTGCCCTGCGTGCCGGGCTCAGAGGGCGCTTTGCCCGATGATGCGGCCAGCATCCGCGCGATTGCCAAAAAAGTTGGCTACCCCGTGATCATCAAAGCCGCAGGCGGCGGTGGCGGGCGTGGGATGCGCGTGGTGCATACTGAAGCCGCTCTAATCAATGCGGTCACGATGACGAAAGCGGAGGCTGGCGCGGCCTTTGGCAATCCTGCCGTTTATATGGAAAAGTTTTTGCAAAACCCTCGCCATATCGAAATTCAAATCATTGCCGACACGTTTAAGAATGCCGTGTATTTGGGCGAGCGCGATTGCTCCATGCAGCGCCGCCATCAAAAAATCATTGAAGAAGCGCCGGCGCCGGGCATCTTGCGAAAGCTGATTGAGCGCATTGGGGATCGCTGCGTCGCAGCTGTCAAGAAAATTGGCTACCGGGGCGCGGGCACGTTTGAGTTTTTGTATGAAAACAGCGAGTTCTACTTTATCGAGATGAACACGCGCGTGCAGGTGGAGCATCCCGTCACGGAGATGATTACCGGCGTGGATATCGTGCAAACGCAAATCCGCGTGGCCGCTGGCGAAAAGCTGCCCTTCACGCAGCGGCAAGTCGAGATTCGTGGGCATTCAATTGAATGCCGCGTGAATGCGGAAGATCCTTATAACTTCATGCCCAGCCCGGGGCGCATCAGCCTGTGGCATCCGCCGGGCGGGCCAGGCGTGCGCGTGGACTCGCATGCTTACACCAACTACTACGTGCCGCCGAATTACGACAGCATGATCGGCAAAATCATCGTTCACGCGCCCACGCGCGAGCAAGCCCTATTGCGTATGCGCACAGCACTCGATGAGACGGTGATTGAAGGCATCAAGACCAATATTCCGCTGCATCGCGAGCTCATGGCCGATGCAAAATTTGTCCAAGGCGGCACGAACATTCACTATCTTGAAGAGTGGATGAAGATTCACAAAAGGTAAGCGTCGTGTTTGAACTGAGCATTCTTTGCCCTGAAGCGCAAGTAGAGAATTTGAGTGATGCGCTAGAAGCACTCGATGCGCTTTCTGTGAGCGTGGAAGATGCCGATGTCGCCACGCCTGCCGAGCAAGCGTTGTTTGGCGAGCCGGGCATGCCACCACCGAAGGCAGGCTGGGAGCGCTCCGTGGTTAAAGCCTTGTATGCGACGAAATTGATCGCTGATGACGCAGTATCGACGCTCGCTCATCAGGATTTTTTCTCCGAATGTAAGAGCCTCGGGCTGCAAGAGGTGGCCGATCAAGATTGGGTGCGCCTGACGCAATCGCAATTCACGCCGGTAGAGATCACGCCAGAGTTTTGGATCGTACCGACATGGCATGACAAGCCCGCAGGTGCTACAAAAATCATCACGCTCGATCCGGGCTTGGCTTTTGGCACTGGCACGCACCCCACCACGCGCATGTGTTTGCGCTGGATCGCAAGGCATGAAGCCGTTTTGGAAACCCAGCGCGTTTTAGATTACGGTTGCGGCAGCGGCATCTTGGCGATTGGCGCAGCGCTGCATGGCGCATCGTTCATTGATGCTGTAGATATTGATGAGGCGGCTGTGCAATCGACAGCAGGCAATGCCGCTGCTAATCATGTCAAGCTGAACGCAGGTTTACCAGATGCGGTGAGCTACGCGCCGCGCAGCTATGCGGTTGTGCTTGCAAACATTTTGGCGACACCACTCAAAGTGCTTGCGCCGTTGCTGACGGGGCATGTTGCTGCAAATGGGCACTTGGTTCTCGCTGGCATTTTGGAGCGTCAAGAGGATGAGCTCAAGGCAGCTTACGCGCCATATGCCAAACTAGAAGTCTCAGACCGAGAAGACGGCTGGATTTTAATGACGGCGCAGCTTTAAATCACAGCGAAGTACGCAGCGACCACAGCTCAGGGAAAAAGCGGTGCTCCGTCACATGCCTAAGCCAGCCCACGCCCGCTGAGCCGCCAGTGCCCGGTTTGTGGCCAATGATGCGCGCGACCGATGTGAAATGCCGCCAGCGGTATTGGCTGATGTGATCATCCAGCGTGACCAAGGCTTCACCGAGTTCGTAGAGCTGATTATCCGTCTTGGCTTGGCGGTAAATCTCTAGCCACGCGGCTTCCACCGAAGCGTTCGCTTCATAAGGCTGCGACCAATCACGATCCAAGGCCTTGGAATCCAGCGCAAACCCGCGCCGCGCGAGCAGCGCAATGATGCGGTCATAAAGCGACGGCGCTTCCAGCGCTTCTTTCATTTTTGGCCAGATGTGCGGAAGATTGTTGTGCGCGCGAGCCAAGCGCGGGCTTTTGTTGCCGAGGATGAATTCGACATGCCGATACATAAAGGAGAGCTGGCCAGAAGCCTGCCCCAATGAGTTTCGGAATTCATTGAAGCCATCCGCCGTGATCGTAGAGAGCACATCCCAAGAGCTAGCGATATAGGTGGTGATCGCGCGTGCGCGGCTGATCATACGAATGGCTTCAATCACCTCATCTTGATCAATCTGGTGTCGAGCGTTGTAAAGCTCGAAGTGCAGCGCGTTAAACAGCAGCTCTTTGACTTGCCCCATCACGAGAAAGCAAGTTTCGTCATAGGCATTGCTGCGCGGCTGTTGTAGGGTGTGGAGCAAGTCGATAAATTGGTAGTCAATATAGGGATTGCTGTTGCCGCCAAAGGCCACTTGCGGCTTGCCATCGGATTGCTGCGAAGCGTAGATCCGCGTCTCATCTGTTGTGACACCAATATCTCGGGCTTGGTTAGAGCAATTGACGCCTTTGGAGTCAACGAGTTTGGGGAAAAGTGGGCTGACACGTGACATGCATTGAACTTTACGCAAATCGCTGGGGCAAAGCATTGCATTTTTCTTTACATTTATGCAGAATATTGGATTGATTGATTCTTTTTTTAGTAAATTAAAGATTTTTATGCCCCAAGAATCCACTATTGATGAATTAGATCATCGAATTTTGAATGCTTTGCAAGGCGATGCACGCCTGTCGACAGCCCAACTCGGTGAGCAGCTTGCGCTCTCGCAATCCCCCACCTGGCGGCGCTTGAAGCGGCTGGAAGACGAAGGCGTGATCAGTGGCTATCGCGCAGTGTTGGATCGGCGCAAGCTGGGGCTTTCGGTGCTTGCGATGGTGAATGTGGGTATGGACAGCCATGACGACAATTCAGCGCGCAAATTTGAAGAAGCGATTGGGCTGATCCCCGAGGTGGTGTGGTGTCATGGGATGTCAGGCGCGGAGGATTTCATGCTGATGGTTGTGGCGCGTGATCTGGATCATTTCTCGACGCTGCTGATGGAGAAACTGCGTAAACTGCCAGCAGTGAAATCTTTGCGCAGCAGTTTTTCTCTCAAAGCGATTAAGGATCATGTCGCTATTCAGTTGCCGGTTTGAAAGTTTTCACTACATATTTAATAGCACTCTGCGCAGTATTTACGCCGGCTAGGTGCTGATTTTTGTTATAGATATCCTTGAACTTGGTTTGCGCGGCTTGGGCCTGTGGGAGTCGTATTCGGGCGGGCTCATGGTTCCTTCTCGCGAGCATGGCGACACCTGTCGCCTGAAATGACGACGAGAAAACGCTTTAGCGTTTTCAGACGCTGCGATGCAAAAATCGCCCGCCCGAATACGGCTCCCACAGGCCGCTGGTTGGCGCGGCGAAGCAGGATGGCAGTGCGCAAGCAATATTTGCGGTTGCGACCGTTTCGCTCGAAGACCTTCCGCGAACCAAAAAGGCAGCGAGGTGAGGGGTTGCTGCGGCTGCCGACATTTGCAGCACAGGGCGTGAAAACGCATAGCGTTTTCATTCGTCATCTTGCGGCAAGTGCCGCATTCTCCCGAGCAGGAACCGGAGGCAGACGCAGCAACCCCTCACCTCGTAGCCGCACAACCCAAAACGACATCTTCAGAACACTACAAATTCAATAGCACTCTACGCAATAAATACAACGCCTAAGCGCCAGTTTTCTCTAAAACAGCCTCAGCAAGCTTGAAAACAGACAGCGGCGCTGAGCCCTCGGCTTTGTTGTTGATTGTGACAAATGCCTTTTGTCCGCCACGCACCGTCCCAGCGATGACTCGCGCTAGCTGCTCTCGCGTTGCCAAGTCTTCATCGATCAATTTATCAAACGGCGCATAGCCAGATTTCGCCGCTTCGTAGCCATAGCGGCCGTGCTTGGCATGCAAATTCCACCGGCAAACCAAGGGGCTTGGCCAGAGCTCGCGCAATATCGGAAGCTGCACTTCAATCGGGGGCATCTTGGCATGCAAACCCAGACAATACGCAGCGCCGGTATCTTTCAAAACAGCGATTAACTCATCACGCCAAGCCGTGGTGACAAATTCAGGATTGCGCAGTTCGACCGCGAGGATGGCCTCAGGAACTACTAATTTCATAGCACTCTGCGCAGATAGTACGCCGGCTAACTGTCCAAAAAGCTTGTGAATCTCGTCGCGAGCAAGCATTTGTGCAGGCAGAGGACTCATTTGGAGCACGATGACACCCAGCTTATCTTTCAGTCCTTCCAACACTGGCATCAAGCAAATTTCATGGAAAAGCGCAGCGTTTAAAAACTGCGGATTGGCCTGCAAGCCGCGCCCCACGCGCTCGCCTTCCGTGCTGCGAATCAAGGCATCGCTGATCATGCTGGGCACTTTCACCACAAAGCGAAAATCATCGCTGACCTGAGCTGCCAAATGCGCATACTGCGCAGCGGTCATCGGGCAGTAAAACGCGCGATCTAAGCTCACGGTACGCAGCAGCGGATGCTGGCTGTACGCAGACAAACCTTCTTTGGACAGCTTAACCTCCGCGTAAGGCTGATCCCACACCAAACCCGCCCACCCGGGAAATGTCCACGACGATGTGCCCATGCGCAGCAGCTTGGGCAGTTGATGCGCAAGCGCATTGTTCTCCGGCGATGCCTTGGCTGGCCTGATTTGCACAGACTTGTTCTTTTCTAATGCACTGGTTTCCTGCGAAAATTCATCAAAAAGATTCAAGCTCATGCATGGATTCTACGAGCGCCTTCCTACAATGCGAGCAATGCATTCCCAACACACAGCCGCGAAAAGCCTACGCATCGTCACATGGAATATTCATAAAGGCGTGCGGGGCTTAGGGCTGCGCAAACGGCTGGAAATTCATAACATGCAAGCCGCTGTGGCGGCGCTCAATGCAGATCTGATTTGCTTGCAAGAAGTGCGACGCGTCAACCATAAAGAAGCCGCCCATTTCACGCAGTGGCCAGCGCTGCCGCAAGCCGATTTTCTTGCGCCGGCGGGCTACTGTGTGATCTATCGCACCAACGCCTTTACCAAGCATGGCGAGCACGGCAATGCCCTGCTCTCGCGCCACCCTGTTGTCAAGCAGGCTCACGAAGATATGAGCGATCATCGCTTTGAGCAGCGTGGCTTACTACACGCCACGCTGAATGTGGCGGGTCAACAGGTGCATGTCATCGTGGTCCACTTGGGGCTCATTGCCGCCAGCCGGCAAAGGCAACTTTCGCAGTTGGCGAAATACATCGAGCGCGATATTCCAAAGCAAGATCCATTGATCGTGGCCGGCGATTTCAACTCACCGATTGCACCCGTTCGCTGGGCACAATCGGCTTTCGGTCAAACCACCCAACCTAAGCCCTTGCTGCATGCTTTGAGTGGCCACGCCACATTTCCCTCGCGCCTGCCGCTGGTGCAGCTCGATCATGTGTTTGCGCGGCATGCAAAAATGATTTCTTCCTATGTGCCGCAGGGTAAAGCATGGGCGCGTATGTCAGATCATTTGCCATTGGTTGTAGAGATCGAGTTGTCATAGATGTCAATTTTTAAAGAAGGCCATGATTTAAGTCTGCTCGGCGGTAGCCGCGCTTACTTTGCGGCGCTTGTCTGCGCAATGGATGCCGCTCGCCATGAGGTGCGCCTAGAGACATATATGTTTGATTTCACAGCCAGCGGGCAAGATGTCGCAGCCAGCTTGATTCGCGCAGCGCAGCGCGGCATCCAAGTGCATTTGTTGATGGATGGCGCGGGCAGCGAGCATTTGCCGCTCGAATGGCTCGCGCGCTTTGATGCAGCAGGCGTACAGTGGCGCATTTACAACCCACTGGGGCGCTTGGGGCTCTTGATTCCCAGCCGCTGGCGCAGGCTGCACCGCAAGCTTTGCGTGATCGATGGTGGGTTGCCTAGCGCTGTGGGGTTTTGCGGCGGAATCAATATTTTGGATGATTTTTATGATCCCAATCATGGGACTCTCAGCAAGCCTCGCTTTGATTTTGCAGTACGCATAGAAGGCGCATTGGTCAGCGATATTTTTGAAGCTACGCGCAGCTTGTGGCTTCGGCAAAACGCTTTGACGCAGATGCGCGAGCGCGTCAAGAGCTCTTTCGCAACAGCTTTGATGCCACATGCATCACCCCCTAAGATGGTAAGCGCACCCAGTCACAACGCTGCAAAAGCCGCCTTGCTTTTGAGAGATAACGTGCGAAACCGCCGGCGCATCGAAACCGCCTATTTACTGGCGATTGCACAAGCGAGTCAAGAGATCATCATTGCGAATGCTTACTTTTTACCCGGCGGCAAGCTGCGCAAGGCATTGCTGGCCGCGGCCAGACGCGGCGTGAAGGTCAAGCTCTTGCTTCAGGGCCGCTATGAATACTTTATGCAGTATCACGCGGCTCGGCCGGTGTATGCGGCCTTGCTTGGCGCTGGCATTGAAATCCATGAATACTCAGCAAGCTTTTTACACGCCAAGGTTGCCGTGGTGGATGCAAATAGCGCCGATGCTTGGGCGACAGTAGGCTCATCGAACCTAGATCCGTTGAGCCTTCTGCTCGCGCGCGAGGCCAATCTTGTGGTGCTTGATGCTGCGTTCGCACGCGACTTACGCGAACGGTTGATAACAGCGATGGCTCGTGATGGCAAGCAGGTGAGCGCCGAAGCATATTCATCGCGCCCTTGGCATCAACGCTTGCTAGACGGAATAGCTTTCGGCTTGATGCGCTTGGCGCTTTCCATCACAGGTAGGCGCTACTAATGAATTTGCGCGCTTCAGATTTCGTCATGCAACGACAGGCTAACGATCTGGTCGTGCAACGACCAGAAGGACTGTATTGCCCTGCTGGTGATTTTTTTATCGATCCTTGGCGGCCCGTGGATCGCGCCGTGAACACGCATGCCCATGCCGATCACGCGCGCACTGGACATGCGCATTACCTCGCGCATCAGTCTGCCCAAGGCGTGATGCGCACGCGGCTGGGGCAGATCAATTTGCAGCCGCTGGAATATGGCGAAGAAGTGTTGCACAACGGCGTACGTATTTCGCTGCATCCTGCGGGGCATGTTCTCGGCTCATCGCAAGTGCGTATCGAACACAAGGGCGAAGTGTGGGTCGCCAGTGGCGATTACAAAGTAGCGCCGGATGCGACTTGTGCGCCCTTTGAGCCTGTGCGCTGCGATGCGTTTATCACTGAGAGCACCTTTGGCTTGCCCATCTATCGCTGGCTCTCTGACAAAGAAGTCTTTGCGCAGATCAATGCTTGGTGGGCAGGCAATGCGGCATTGGGCAAAGCCAGCGTGCTCTGCTGCTACAGCTTTGGCAAAGCGCAGCGTATTCTGAGCGGCATTGATGCCAGCATTGCGCCCATCATCACGCATGGCGCTGTGGAGCCACTGAACCGCGCTTACCGCGAAGCCGGCGTGGCCCTGCCTGCTACGCGCATGGTCAGTGAAGTGAGCGACGCAAAAGACTTCAAAACTTGCCTCGTGCTCTGCCCGCCGAGCGCCACAGGAACGCCATGGATCAAACGCTTTGAGCCCTACTCGGATGCCTTTGCCAGCGGCTGGATGCTGCTACGCGGGGCGCGAAGGCGCGGCGGCTACGACAGAGGCTTTGTGCTCTCCGATCACGCCGATTGGCCGGGGCTGCACAGCGCTATTGCCGCCACGCAAGCCAGCAGAGTGATCGTCACACATGGAAGCGTGCCGGTCATGGTGCGTTATTTAGCAGAGCGCGGGCTGCAGGCGGGCAGCTTCTCTACGGAGTACGGCGATGAGAATTTAGAAGAAAAACAGCAGGTAGCCGTCGTAGAACCTGCGCAAAGTGCTACTTATTTGATAGTGAATGAGCTTGCGCCGTGAAAAGATTTGAGCAACTCTACGCCCAGTTGGATGCCACCACATCAACCAACGACAAACTTGCAGCGCTGCAAACTTACTTTGATGATGTGGCATCAACGCATCCGCACGATGCGGCCTGGGCACTGTACTTTCTAGCCGGTGGCAAGCCGAGGCAGGTCGTAAAAACATCGCTGCTCAAACGCTGGGCGCAAGAGGCCGCCGGCGTGCCCGAATGGTTGTTTGAAGAAAGCTACCAAGCGGTAGGCGATTTGGCCGAGACGATTGCACTCATCGTGCCGAGCGGCGCGCAAACGAGCGGCAATGTTGGTTTGAGCGATTGGGTGGCGCGTCTACTCACCCTGAAAATGCAAGACGAGCCCACTCAAAGCGCATACATCAAAGCTTGGTGGCATGAGATGGATGCGCTGTCACGCTTTTTGCTGATCAAGTTGATCGGTGGTGGCTTTCGTGTGGGCGTAAGCAAGCTGCTGGTGACGCGCGCTTTGGCTGCATATGCCAAGCTCGATGCAAAAATCATGGCTCAACGGCTGATGGGCTACGCCGACAGCAAGCAGCTCAGCTCAGAGGCACTAGCTCTTAAATTCATAGCACTCTGCGCAGAAGATACGCCGGCTACCCATCAAAATGGCTTGAATTCTGGGCAACCGTATCCCTTCTTCCTCGCGCATGGCCTGCCACCGGATACAGCAGCGAACGTCAGTAGTTTGCAGACCCGTCTCGGCGATGCGAGCGACTGGCAAGCGGAGTGGAAATTCGACGGTATTCGCGCGCAAATCGTCAAGCGCGAGAGCGTGAATTCAAGCCAAGTCCATATCTGGTCGCGTGGCGAAGAGCTTATGAATGGGCGTTTTCCAGAGATCGAATCTATCGCAGTGCATTTGCCCGATGGCACCGTCCTTGACGGTGAAATTTTGGTGATCAAAAATGATCAGCCTCAGCCGTTTAACCTGCTTCAGCAACGCATTGGCCGCAAGCTCTTGACCAAAAAAGTGTTGGCCGACGCACCCGTAGGCTTCATGGCTTATGACTTGTTGGAAATCGGTGGTCAAGACATTCGCGCTGAGCCACAACACCTCCGTCACCTCCAACTTGAAGCTTTGTTAGCCGCTCATTGTGGATTACGCATCTCTCCCGTCTTGCAAGCCGATAGTTGGGCAGAGCTTGCCGAGCAACGCAGCCAATCGCGCGCGCGCGGTGTGGAAGGGCTGATGCTGAAGAAAAAGGATTCCGGCTACGGCCAAGGCCGAACGAAAGCCGATGGCGTGTGGTGGAAATGGAAAATTGACCCGCTCACCGTGGATGGCATTTTGATCTATGCGCAAGCAGGCCATGGCCGCCGGGCCAGCGTGTACACCGATTACACCTTCGCAGTATGGAATCGAGCGCCAAAGGACGCAGCGGAGGCGCAAGCCGTAATCGATGCAATAGAGAGAAAAGAGCCCTTTCATCCCGAAGCCTTGCAACTGGTCGCCTTCGCCAAAGCCTACAGCGGCTTGACCGATGAAGAATTCAAACGTGTCGATGCCATCATCCGCAAAACCACGCTAGAAAAATTCGGGCCTGTGCGCAGCGTCAAACCTAGCCTCGTTTTTGAGCTCGGTTTTGAAGGTATCAACCGCTCGCCGCGCCACAAAAGCGGTATCGCCGTGCGCTTCCCGCGCATGCTGCGTATCCGATCAGACAAGCCGCTTCATGAGGCTAATTCCTTAAGCGATCTAGGGTTGCTATTAAATGCATAGCGCTTTGCGCAATAAGTACGCCGCCCACCCATACAAAACCTTAATAAACCAGATGATTTATCATTGCACATGCTTATGAAAACAGAATCTCCTACCTCAAAACCTGAGTCTCCAGATGAAGGCACACCTGTCTCCGTCAAAATCCGCGAACGCATGCAAGCCGCTAAAAAGCGCTTCCATGCGAACGACAACATCGCTGAATTCATCCAACCGGGCGAATTGGCCGCGCTGCTCGATGAAGTTGAGATCAAAATGCAAGGCGTGCTGGAGAGCTTGGTGATTGACACCGTCAATGATCACAACACCGGCAACACCGCTCGCCGCGTGGCTAAGATGTATTTGAATGAAGTGTTCAAAGGCCGCTACGTTGAAGGCCCGTCTGTCACAGAATTCCCGAACGCAGAGCATTTAAACGAGCTCATGATCGTGGGCCCCATCACCGTGCGCAGCGCATGCAGCCACCATTTCTGCCCAGTCATTGGCAAGGTTTGGATTGGCGTGATGCCCAATGAGCACACCAATGTGATTGGCCTGTCTAAATACGCACGCATGGCCGAATGGATCATGAATCGTCCGCAAATTCAAGAAGAAGCTGTGGTGCAACTGGCCGATTTGATTCAGCAAAAAACCCAGCCCGATGGCATGGCCATCGTGATGGAGGCCACGCATTACTGCATGTCATGGCGCGGCGTGAAAGATATGGATTCACGCATGATCAACTCTGTAATGCGCGGCTGCTTCTTGAAAGATGCCAACCTGCGCCGCGAATTCTTGTCGCTCATTCCACGCGATCCGTCTGGTAAGTGATCCGTCCGGTAAGTGATTACCCAACCAATTTTTTAAAGAAGAAATCAAACATGTTAGTCCGCCTCCTTTACGTTAGCCGTTTATCTGATCCCACCAAGCCCGAAGTCATTGATGGCATATTGAGCGATTCGCGTAAACACAATCCCGAGCTCGGCATCACTGGCATTTTGTGCTACGGCGCTGGCATCTTTTTGCAAGCGATTGAAGGTGGGCGTGGTCAGGTGAGCGAGCTGTACAACCACATTTGCAAAGACACACGCCACAAAGATGTTGTGCTGCTTGATTTCCAAGAAATCGCAGAGCGCCGCTTTGGTGGCTGGACGATGGGGCAGGTCAATCTGGCCAAGCTCAACACATCCATCGTGCTCAAATATTCCGACAGCCCCGAACTCAATCCTTACGCTGTGAGCGGCAAAGTCTCTTTGGCTTTGCTAGAAGAACTGATGGCCACAGCGAGCATCATCGGCCGCTCTTGATGCGCAGACGCGAGTTCTGCACAGCCGGGGCTGCCATGTGCAGCCCTTTTGCTTGGGGTGTCTCCCGGGCGCAGAGCGCGACAAGCCATCCGCAAGACTAGCGATGCCACTTTCTGCCCTATTTCTGGTGCTCGCTGGCGCACTGATTCATGCGATGTGGAACATTGCTGCCAAGAAGGCCGGAGGCGATGCGCGCTTCGCTTTTTTCTCTGCGGTGATCATGTTTGTAGCGTGGTCTCCGCTATGCATCGTGTTGGGCTGGAGCGTGGTGCCCACTTGGGGCTGGAAAGAATGGACGGCGATTGGATTAAGCGGGTTTGTCCATTGGCTGTATTTCATTTGTTTGCTCACTGGCTATCGCAAAAGTGATTTGACGGTTGTCTACCCCGTTGCGCGAGGTAGCGCGCCATTGCTTTCATCGGGCGTGGCGGTGCTTGTATTTGGCGAGCAACTCTCCAGCCTTGGCGTGATAGGTATTGCCGGTGTGGTCGTTGGCGTATTTCTCGTTGCAGGCGGCCCAGCGTTGCTCAATGCCGCGCATGATCCCAACAGACGCGCGCGCATCAAAAGCGGCGTGCTGTGGGGCGGCCTGACCGGCCTGTTGATTGCTTGCTACACCATTCTTGACGCATGGACGGTGAAGGTACTGGCCGTATCGCCGATCTTATTTGATTACTGGTGCAATATTTTGCGCATGCCCTACAGCGCCCTACCCGTATTGCGCGATCTCCCAGAGGCAAAAAGACTGTGGAAGCTGCAATGGAAATATGCTGCCATCGTGGGAATTTTTAGCCCGATTGGTTATGTGCTTGTGCTGTATGCTGCAAAAATTGCGCCCGTGAGCCACGTTGCCCCAGCGCGCGAAGTCAGTATGCTGTTTGCTGCACTCATCGGCGGGCAACTGCTCGGCGAGAGTGATCGCGGCTTACGGATTTTGGGCGCTTGCTGCATTGCAGTGGGCGTCATGGCTTTGGCCTTAGGATAAAAATCGTGCAAATCATCGGATGCGATTTTTCTTCGAGCCCGTCCAAGCGCAAGCCCATTGTGGTGGCGCTGAGCGAACAGATTTTAGAAAAAAACGGGAGCGCACCGTCATATTCCTTGCGCTGCGTGCTATCGAAATTAGAGCGATTCGATTCCCTGCCACTTTTTGGCGAATGGCTTCAAACAGAACGCACATTTGTCGGCGGCTTCGATCTACCCTTTGGCTTGCCGCGTGAATTGATCGAAACACTGCAATGGCCGCTAGATTGGAGCGAATGCATCCAGCATTACGCCCGCCTAAGCCGCGAAGAGATTCGCAACACCTTCAAATCATTTTGTGATTCCAGGCCGGCCGGCGGTAAATTCGCGCATCGCGCCGCCGATGTGCCCGCCGGCAGCAGCTCCAGCATGAAATGGGTCAATCCGCCAGTGGCCTACATGCTGCATGCCGGCGTGCCGCTGCTGATTCAAGCAGGCTGTCATTTCCCCGGCCTTTGCAAAGGCAACACCCACAAAGTCGCACTAGAAGCCTACCCGGGTCTGCTCGCCAGAAAAATCATTGGTTCGCGCAGCTACAAAAGCGACGACAAAGCCAAGCAAACGCCAGAGCGCCTGATCGCCCGCAAAGACATCCTGACCGCGCTAGAAATCGGCAAAACCCGCCTCAAAGTGCGCCTCAAGCTCACAAACGCGCAAAGAGAGCAACTCATTGATGACGCCAGTGGCGACAGCTTAGACGCCGCCATGTGCATGCTGCAAGCGCACTGGGCTTATGGCAAACACCTCGATGGGAAAAAGAACTACGGCCTACCGAAATTCGATCCGCTCGAAGGCTGGATCGTTACGGCTTAATCAAAAAAGTAAATTGCTTGCACACTATCCCGGACAGCAAGATCGCGCTACGGGTGCGCTTTGCGGAGGTAAAGGGGGAGGCGGTGAAACCACCTTATCGGAGATAAGATAAAGCTACACACCGCCGGAGGACACGAAGCAAAGCGCGCCCGTAGCGCGATCACACCCCCATCACAGTGGGTCAAGTACGAGCGCCAAAAATAGCACTCCCCACACGCACCATCGTGCTGCCCTCTTTGACCGCCGCACGCAAATCTGAGCTCATGCCCATGGAGAGCGTATCGATCCCTGCCAATTGCTCTTGAATTGAAGAAAAAAGAGCTCTGGCCTTTATAAATACTGCGCAAGCCGCTACGAAATCAGGAGCAGGTTCAGGAATCACCATGATGCCGCGCATATGCAGGTTCGGCAGCTGAGCGATCTCTAGCGCACGATAAATTGCCTCTGTTGGCAAACAACCTGATTTGTTTTCACCGCCATCAATATTCACCTGCAAACACACTTGCAAAGGCGGCAAATGCGCAGGCCTTTGCTCTGACAAGCGCTGCGCAATCTTCAATCGATCCACGCTATGCACCCATTGAAAATGCTCAGCGACTAAGCGCGTCTTATTGCTTTGAATCGGGCCAATCATGTGCCATTCCAAATCGGGCAAATCGCGCAGGGCGAGCGTCTTCTCAACGCCCTCTTGGATATAGTTCTCCCCGAAACAACGCTGGCCGCTCGCATAGGCCTCGCGCACCGCATGCTCAGGGAATGTTTTGCTCACAGCGAGCAACCGAGTAGTCTGCGGCAAACGCCTAAATTCCTGCTCGGCGGCTGCAATCTGCGCCTTGACGCTCGCCAAATTGTCTGAAATCATGTTCATAATTAGTTTATAACCGTACAACGCACAAAAATAGCTTCACCACCATGGACATTACCCAACTGCTGGCCTTCAGCGTCAAAAACAAAGCCTCTGACTTGCACTTGTCTGCAGGCTTGCCCCCGATGATCCGCGTGCATGGCGATGTGAGGCGCATTAACGTCGATGCGCTGGATCACAAAGCGGTTCACAGCATGGTGTACGACATCATGAATGATTCGCAACGCAAACAATACGAAGAGTTTTTAGAATGCGATTTTTCCTTTGAGATTGAAGGCCTTGCGCGTTTTCGTGTCAA
This sequence comes from Variovorax sp., assembly GCA_031376455.1. Lineage (GTDB taxonomy): Bacteria > Pseudomonadota > Gammaproteobacteria > Burkholderiales > Burkholderiaceae_C > JANMDU01. The sequence goes on from JANMDU010000022.1 coordinate 30,093, forward strand.
TGCGTTCAACCAAAATCGAGGCGCAGCGGCGGTTTTCCGAACCATTCCGTCAAAGATTCTTACGCTGGAGCAACTCAATGCACCTAAAATCTTGGCCGATTTAGCGCTCAAGCCGCGCGGCATGGTGCTCGTCACAGGCCCTACGGGCTCAGGTAAATCGACGACGCTGGCCGCCATGGTCAACCACCTGAACGAGACCGAATATGGCCACATCCTGACTGTGGAAGACCCGATCGAGTTCGTCCATGAGTCTAAGAAATGCCTGATCAATCAGCGCGAAGTCGGGCCCATGACGCTGTCGTTTGCGGCCGCATTGAAATCTGCGTTGCGTGAAGATCCAGATTGCATTTTGGTCGGCGAGATGCGTGATTTGGAAACCATTCGCTTGGCCATGACAGCTGCCGAGACCGGCCATCTCGTTTTCGGCACACTGCACACATCCAGTGCCGCCAAAACAATTGACCGCATCATTGACGTATTCCCCGCTGACGAGAAAGAAATGGTGCGCTCCATGCTTTCCGAATCCTTGCAAGCCGTGATCTCGCAAACCCTTTGCAAAACCAAAGATGGCGCAGGGCGTGTGGCCGCACATGAGATCATGTTGGGCACATCCGCAATTCGTAACTTAATCCGTGAAGCTAAGGTCGCGCAAATGTATTCGTCGATCCAAACCGGCAACAACGTGGGCATGCAAACACTTGATCAAAATCTGACCGATCTCGTCAAACGCAATATGATTTCCGTTGCAGAAGCGCGCAGCAAAGCAAAAATTCCTGAAAACTTCGTGGGCTGATATTTTTGCTCTCATGAAAAAAGAACACGGAAGGCACGGAAGTTACACGAAAGTCACAGAAAAATCTTTCATTCTTTTCCGTGATTTCCGTGCAATTTTTGTGTCTTCCGTGTTCTTAAATTTTCTCCCAGCCAACACCTCAACAGAAAAGGAGGCGTTTCATGGAACGCGACCAAGCTTCTAAGTTCATCAATGATCTGTTGAAATTGATGACCAGCCGAAATGGCTCAGACTTGTTTCTCACAAGTGATTTTCCACCTGCGGTCAAAGTTGATGGCAAGATCGTCAAGGTCTCGCCGCAGCCTTTGAACGCCATGCACACGCTAGCTCTTGCTCGCTCGATCATGAATGACAAGCAAGCAGCGGATTTTGAGCGCACCAAAGAATGTAATTTCGCTATTTCGCCGCCAAATGTGGGGCGTTTTCGCGTCAATGCGTTCATCCAACAAGGCAAAGTCGGCATGGTGCTGCGCGTCATTCCGCAAACGCTGCCCACCATCACAGCTTTAGGTTTACCACCAGTACTCTCAGAAATCACCATGACCAAGCGCGGCCTGGTGATTCTTGTCGGCGCCACTGGCTCGGGCAAATCCACGACGCTCGCTGCCATGGTGGATCATCGCAACGAAAATTCGTATGGGCACATCATCACGATTGAAGACCCGGTGGAATTCGTCCATCCCCACAAAAATTGCGTCGTCACGCAGCGCGAGGTCGGGCTCGATACCGACTCTTGGGAATCGGCGCTCAAAAACACATTGCGGCAAGCGCCCGATGTGATTTTGATGGGCGAGATCCGAGATCGCGAGACGATGGAGCATGCCGTGGCCTTTGCCGAGACGGGGCATTTATGTATGGCCACGCTGCATGCCAACAGCGCCAACCAAGCGCTCGACCGCATCATCAACTTTTTTCCCGAGGAACGCCGCGCGCAGTTGTTGATGGATTTATCGCTCAACCTCAGAGGGCTGGTGTCGCAACGCCTCATCCCTAAGCAAGATGGCAAAGGCCGATTTGCTGCTGTGGAGATTTTGATCAACACGCCTTTGATTTCTGATTTGATCTTCAAAGGCGACGTGTCTGAGATCAAAGAGATCATGAAGAAAAGCCGTAATCTTGGCATGCAAACTTTTGATCAGGCGCTGTTTGATGGCTTTGAAGCGAATCAAATCACCTTCGAAGACGCGCTTCGCAATGCCGATTCGGTCAACGATCTGCGTTTGCAAATCAAGCTACATTCGCAGCGCGCTAAGACCACGGATTTAGCCGCTGGGACCGAAATGTTTGCTATCGTTTAATTTATTATTGATCTCTTTTATGTCTTCTATCAACGCAAAAACATACGAATTTTCGACACCCAAAAATGTTGCCTTTCTTGGCCTGGGTGTGATGGGCTATCCGATGGCGGGACACTTGTCCAAAGCCGGGCATCACGTCACGGTCTACAACCGCAGCGCTGCAAAAAGCAAAGCATTTTGCGCAGAATTCGAAGGCGCTCAGCTTGGATTAACGCCCAAAGAAGCTGCTGCGGGCGTAGATATTGTGTATTGCTGTGTCGGCAACGATGCGGACTTGCGCAGCGTGGTGCTTGGCGAGGACTTGGGAGCGGGTCGTCGCGGCGACCAAGGCGCGTTCGCTGGCATGAAAGCTGGCGCAGTCTTTGTGGATCACACAACCGCTTCAGCGGATGTGGCGCGTGAGCTTTACACAGCCGCCAAGGCGATGGGCTTGCATTTCGTCGATGCGCCCGTCTCGGGTGGTCAAGCGGGCGCGCAAAACGGCATGCTGACCGTGATGTGCGGCGGTGACACCCAAGCATTTGATGCTGCTAAGCCGGCAGCAATGGCTTTCTCCAAAGCCTTCACGCGTATGGGCGAAACCGGCGCGGGCCAGCTCACAAAAATGGTCAATCAAATTGCCATTGCAGGTCTCGTGCAAGGCTTGTCGGAAGCCATCGCATTCGGCAGCAAAGCCGGCCTCGATGTAAACCTCGTCCTTGATGTGATCGGCAAAGGCGCAGCACAAAGCTGGCAAATGGACAATCGCGGCAAGACGATGGTGGCCGACCAATTTGATTTCGGCTTCGCTGTCGATTGGATGCGAAAAGATTTGGGCCTTGTACTAGATGAAGCCAAGCGAAATGGCGCGCGTCTGCCGGTGACGGCCCTGGTCGATCAGTTCTATGCCGATGTGCAGCACCTAGGCGGACAGCGCTGGGACACATCTAGCTTGATCAAGCGTTTGAAATAAATCACCACCCCAGCATCAAGCGCAGCGGTAAATAGACGGCCATACCGCTTGCGATGCAAGCCAAGGTATTACGCCGCCAATAAAAAACGGCGGCGCCCGCGAGAGCGCCATAGATACGAGCATCTTGTAGTGTGGCAATCAGCTGGCCTTGCGTCATGACGATTTCTGGAAGGATGACTGCAGAGAGCGCGGCAATCGGCGCGTATTGCAGGCCGCGCTGCGCCCATTGGGGCAACTGGAAATCTTTGCGGCTGATGAAGAAGAATGAGCGAGTGATCACCGTGACAACTGCAAGCCCCGCGATCACCGCCAGCGTCCAAAGATCCGTTTCACTTCTCACAATTTTTTCTCTACGTCTAATTTAGGGCGAAAGCGCTCAAGGCTGAGGCAGACCAACACTGCCACGCCAATTGCCACCAATATATTCAATCGCAGCGGCAACGCAAACGCGACGACGCCAGCGGCGCCGGCAATCACCGCGCTCACAACACGCAGCTGGCTGCTGGCCAGCGAGCAGGTGATGCCTACGAGAGCGAGAATGCCTGCGAAGCCCAAGCCCCAAGCTTGTGGAATCAAATTGGCCAACAACACGCCTGCCGTACAGGGCAACATCCATGAGAGCCAATTGACCAGACTGTTGCCCAGCAAATAGGCTTGCTGGGCAACACGTTCTGCTTCTGGATTTTTTAAGCTATTTTGGTCATTCGCCGGCGTATTATTTGCGTGAATTGCTATTGAATTCATAGCATTTATTTCCACAGAAACGGGATGCGGAAAGCGCTTTGTGAAGAGCACATAAGTCAAATCCGCCGTGAGATAACCCCCTAACATGCGCCGCCACAGCGGCAAATGCATCATGTATGGCCGCAGATGCAAGCTAAAAACGACGAAGCGCAGATTCACGCAAAATGCCGTCGCAAGGATCACCCACACCGGCGCACCCGCCAAAATCAAAGGCATCGCCGCCAACTGCGAGCTGCCAGCAAATACCAGCATGGCCATGGCCAAGCTCTCCAAGAGCGAGAGCCCCGATTTCATCATCGCCACGCCTGTCATCAAGCCCCAAGCAGCGATGCCTGGCGAAACGCCAGCCATGTCGCGCGCGCCGATCAAAAATTCTGGATGCTGCCAAAAGTGAACGTGACGGTTCGGCTCTTGTGTCGATTCACTCAAGATGAGGCGCTCTCAAATTTCTCACCCGCTTGCATCGGGAATCCGCGCAGAAACTCTGCCGCGCCTAGACGCTTGCCGCCCGCGCGTTGCAGCTGTGTGATGCGCAGCTGAGACAAAGCGCCACATTGCACATCCACAGAATCTAAATTTATATGCAAAATAGTGCCTTCGCCGGCATCTATGCTGCGCAAGCCGCTATTATTTTGTGAGTGATCTGCCTCCACAACCTGCGCTGCACACAGCTTGATCACTTCGCCGTGCAACCGTGCTGAGCATCCCGGCGATGGCGAAAAAGAACGAATACGCCGCTCGATCTGCGTCGCAGTCAGCGTCCAGTTGACAGCGCTCTCGGCTTTGTCGATTTTGCTGGCATAGGTCACGCCTTCCAAGGGCTGTGGCGTGCGCTGCAACGCACCGCCTGCTGCCGACGCCAGCGCTCGCACGATCAAGCGACCACCCAACTCAGCGAGTTTGTCATGCAGCATGGGCGTGGTCTCTTGCGCAGAGATGGCTAATTTTTCGACCAGAAGCATATCGCCTGTATCCAAGCCTGCATCCATTTGCATGATGGTGATGCCCGTCTCGCTATCGCCCGCTTCTATCGCGCGATGAATCGGCGCTGCGCCTCGCCAGCGTGGCAAAAGCGAAGCATGGATGTTCAAGCATCCTAAGCGCGGTGTATCCAACACCCACTGCGGCAAGATCAACCCATAGGCCGCCACAATCATCACATCGGCTTGCACAGCTTCGATCTGCCTGCGCGCAACTGCCGCTTCTTCTGAATACTTGCCATCAAGCCGCAAGCTACGCGGCTGCGCGATGGGGATGCCGTGATCGAGCGCGTACTGTTTGACAGAAGAGGCCAGTAATTTCAGGCCACGCCCTGCTGGCCTGTCTGGTTGCGTCAGAACCAACGCGATCTCATGCCCTGCTGCATGCAACGCAGCCAGCGCTGCTCGGGCGAACTCGGGCGTGCCCGCGAAGATGACTTTCATGCTGGACTGACGGCGCAAAAATTCATCACGCTACTAGCTTGGCCATTTTGCTTTTAATACGCGTGCGCTTGAGCGGCGAAAGGTACTCCACAAACACCTTGCCCTGCAAATGATCCATCTCATGCTGAATACACACAGACAGCAAGCCCTCGGCTTCCATCTCGCGCGCGAGGCCTGTTTCATCGATAGCGCGAACGCGAACTGACGTGCTGCGCTCCACGCCGTCATAGATGCCAGGCACGGAAAGGCAGCCTTCTTCCGCTTTGATTTTTTCAGCGCTGGCCATCAGAATCTCAGGGTTGATCAACACGATGGGCGCATTGCGCTCTTCGCTCACATCGATCACAATCACCCGCTCATGCACATCGACTTGCGTCGCGGCCAGGCCAATTCCCTCCGCGCTATACATGGTGGCTTTCATGTTGGAGATCAGCTGCACAATGCGCTCGCTCAAAGCGCCGTGTACGTCGACAGGCTTGGCGATTTTGTGCAAGCGCGGATCGGGGTAAGTCAGAATAGGGAGAATGTGAGTGGAAGTCATGTCAAGCGTCAAAACGAAGGTTGTGCAGTAGCGTACAGCACTACAATTGATGTATTTTCGCAATATTTAAAGCCTTGTGCGCTAAGGCACGACATAAAAAAGCCAAGAAATCTTGCCAAATCAATAGGTTAAGATCAAAATCGATAGTAATTTCTAGTTTCAACTTGGTGGAAAAAACACGCATGAAGCCCCATAATCCTCAATGCATTTTGGCTTTGAGCCTGCTTTTGGCGAGCGCTGGCTTGGCCGCAAGCTCAGCATTCGCGCAAAACATCACCACCCCGGCGCAGAAAGCCACCGCCCAGCGCGTCGCGCAAGCCGGCGTGGCGCTCGATGAGCTTTCACCTAATGCGCCCGACAGCTACACCGTCAAAAGCGGCGACACGCTTTGGGCCATTTCTGGCCTCTTTCTCAAGCAGCCTTGGCGCTGGCCCGAGCTGTGGGGTATGAATCTGAATGAGATTCGCAACCCACATTTGATCTACCCCGGCCAACAACTGACCCTCGATAAAAGCTCGGGCAGAGCAGTGCTCCGCGCGCGAGGCGCAAGCGCTGGTGATTTGCAAACCGTCAAGGTCTCGCCGCGCACGCGTTTTGGCACGCTCTCTGATGCCGCCATTCCCACGCTGGCTGCGAATCTGATCGAGCCTTTCCTCGCCGAGCCCTTGCTGGTTGATGAGGCGACGCATTCCAGAGCACCACGCTTTGTGAGCTCAGAAAACGAACGTGTTTTGTTTGCCAAAGGCGACCGGGTGTATGCCCGTGCAATGCAGCCACAAGATTTGGCTACAGAGAAAAACTCTCCCTCACTCTTTCGCGTCTATCGCAATGCTGTGCCTTTGAAAGACCCAACCACGGGGCTAATCTTGGCCTATGAGGCGCAATACCTTGGCTCAGCTGAATTGATTCGCGGCGAAAGCGTGCGCGACATCACGGGCAAAGATGGCAAACCTGCCAAAGAAATCGTGCCGGCAACGTTTGATATTGTTGGCAACAAAGAAGAAATGCGCGCTGGGGATCGCTTGATCCCAGAGCCTAAGCGCGAATTTGCCACCTATGTGCCCCGCGCACCCGGCAAAGTGATGGAGGGTGTGCGCATCATGTCGATGTACGGCAACGCCGTCGCGCGCGCCGGACAAAATTATGTGGTCAGTCTCAACAAAGGCGCAGCGGACGGCTTAGAAGTTGGCCACGTGTTAGCCATCATCAAAGACGGTCGCACGGTCACTGACAGCACCGTCTCGCCGCGTCAAGAAGTCAAGCTCCCCGATGAACGTAATGGCTTGGCCATGGTCTTTCGCACCTTCGACAAAGTCTCGTATGCGCTGATCTTGCAAGTCAACGATGGTGTCAAAGTGGGTGATCGCCTCATTAATCCGCGCTAGTTTTTTCTTTTCAAATTCTCATGACGCGCGATGAGCTGGGCTTGTGGCTACGCTTGTCTGCAGCAGACGGCATCGGCTCGTTGACTGCGGCTCGGCTCCTCAAACAATTCGGGTTGCCACAAAACATTTTTTCGCAAAGCGCCGAGGCGCTTGGCGCAGGTGTGAATGCAAAGCAAGTTAAAGCGCTGCTTGAGCAAGATGAACAACTGCCCGCACTGATTGAGGCAACATGGGCTTGGTTGCAAGCTGCACCAAACGGCATCATGCGCCACATTGTGAGCCTCTCGTGTAGCGACTATCCGCTCGCCTTACTGCAATTGCCCGATCCGCCCGTGTTGCTCTACATTACGGGCTCTCGCGCGGTCTATGCCAACATCGCCACCAAAGAGACACCCAACGATATTGCGATTGTCGGCAGCCGCAACGCCACACCACAAGGCTTGGCCAATGCACGAAGTTTTGCAAGCAGCTTCGCGCAATCGGGCCTGCACATCATTAGCGGCCTGGCGCTCGGCATTGATGGCGCAGCGCACGAAGGCGCGCTCGATGCGCAAAATAATTTCGGCAGCGCAGCGGGAAGCACGGTGGCCGTGGTCGGCACGGGCTTGGATCGCGTGTATCCCAAGCGCCATCACGATCTGGCGCACCGCATCGTGCAGCACGGCCTGATCGTGAGCGAATTCCAAATCGGCACGCCGCCATTGGCAGAAAACTTCCCGCGTCGCAACCGCATCATCGCCGCGCTCTCGCAAGGCACGCTCGTTGTCGAAGCGGCCATTCAATCTGGATCGCTGATCACTGCGCGGCAAGCCTTGGATTTAGGCAAAGAAGTCTTCGCCATCCCTGGCTCGATCCACAGCCCGCAATCCAAAGGCTGCCATCACTTGATCAAGCAAGGCGCCAAGCTGGTCGAGAGCGCACAAGATGTGCTCGAAGATCTGCCGATCAAGCCCTCTATCAAACTAGCTAATGCTATGATTTCAGAAGCATTCCACGCAGATTCTATGCCGGCTAATGGTTCAAAAGGCTTAGAAAATCGTCAAGAAAATGCTTTGCTGCAAGCCATCGGCTTTGATACGATCAGTTTGGATCAATTGATCGACCGTACCGGCATCTCCGCTGCAAATTTGCAAGTGATGCTGCTGGAATTGGAATTGCTGGGCGATGTCGCGCGTCTGCCGGGTGGTTTGTTTCAACGCATGGCGCAAGTTTGATTTATTTCAGCAAGCCATAAGCCAACCAAGCTGCTGTGCCCCACATGGTGACGACAACCAAAACGTCAATAGCGCGCCACACGTTGGGATGCGAGAGTTTTTTGGCCAAAGCCACAGCGCCTAAACCCAGCGCAACAAACCACAGCGCTGAGCCTGCAGCAGCACCGAAGCCGAACATCCAGTTGTTCGGCGTGCCATAGGCCAGCGATGCCGTGCCGATGATCACAGCCGTATCAATCCACGCATGCGGGTTGAGCCAAGAAAATGCCAACGCACTGGAGAGCGCCGCGCCCGTGCTGCGCGGTGCGTCTTTTTGCGCGGCTTGCAAGCCCTGCTCAGCAGGCAGCAGGGCGCGCTTGCCCGCTTGCCAGCCATAGTTGATCAAAAACAAAATCGCCGCGCCGACCAAGGCCGAGTTGATCTGCGGCGAGAGCTCGCCCAGCTTAGCCAGCCCCATCACGCCGATGCCAATCAAGAGTAAATCTGTGATCGCGCAAGCCGCCACCGTGATGCCCACGTGCGAGCGCAGCAGCCCCATGCGAAGCACATGAGCGTTTTGTGGGCCAATGGCCACGATGAGAGAGAGGCTGAGCAACATGCCCGAGATAAAAATATTCATGCAGCGATTGTGGCGAGCAAATTCTTTGAATAAAACTGAATTAACTATTTATCTATTCAGTTAAAAATGATTTAATTCACACATGTCACTAGACCCCAAACAACTCGACGCTTTTGCCGCCACATTGCAAACCGGCAGCATGGCCATGGCTGCCAAGCAACTGCACCTCACACTGGCCGCAGTGAGCATCCGCATCAAAGCGCTAGAAGCCCAGCTTGGCCAGCGCCTGCTGATTCGCAGCAAAACAGCTCTTGCCACGCGCGCTGGCCAAGCGCTGCTCGCCCATATCAGCCGCACGCGTTTGCTAGAAGCCGATCTCGCCGAGCGACTTGCCTCGCCAAGCGATGAGTCGCAATGGCTCGCGCTTCCCGTTGCCGTGAACGCTGACTCGCTGGCCTCATGGTTTTTACCCGGCGTGATGGCCACCTTGCAAAAGCATCGCCTGCTGCTGCACAGCGTGGTGGACGATCAAGAGCACACGCTGCAATGGCTACGAAACGGCGATGTGCTCGGCTGCGTCACACAGTTGCCCAAACCCTTACGTGGCTGCACAGCCCAACCGCTGGGCACCATGCGCTATCACTGCTTAGGCAGCCCAGTAGTTGCCAAGCAACTTCGTTTCCTTAAAAGAAAAACGCAAGCACCCGCATTGCTGCAAGTCCCCGCGCTGTGCTTTAACCCAAAAGATCATTTGCAAGATCGTTTTTTAGGCGAAGCATTCGGATTAAAAGATGTGAGCTACCCGCGCCACTATTTGCCCGCAGGCGATGCGTATCATTTGGCGTTGCTGCAAGGCTTGGGGTGGGGTTTGGCGGCGGATGTGCAAATGCGTTTGCAATGGAAGGATGAGATGGCGTCTGGCCGTCTGGTTGATCTCTTCCCCAACCAGCATGTCGATGTGCCTTTGTATTGGCATCACTGGAGCGAGGAGTCTGCGCAGGCTGCGAGGTTGACTGCTGCGGTGATTGAGACTGCACGATTGAATTTGTTGCAATAATTCCTTTGCTATTAATTGAGTAGCAGTCTGCGCAGTATTTATGCCGGATAAGCCCTACTTCTTCTCAGAATGACGAGCTGAAATGTGATTTGTTCGGCTTGGACTGCACTTGGGCTGTTCCCCTCCGCGAATGTCCTCCGGCCTGGCCTACGGCTGGGCCTCCCCCTTTATTTCGCTGCAGGAAACAACCCAAGCGCAGTCCTGATTTTTGCAGCTCGACTCATTGCACGCAGAGATTTTTCCCATGAGTGGCAGGCCACGAGTTTGAGGCGTTGCAATTTGGGTGTCTCACGTAGCGAAATAAAGGGGGAGGCACGCGCGTAGCGCCAGCCGGAGGACATTCGCGCAGTGAGATACCCAAAGTGCGACGCCTCAAACTCGCAGCCGTCGTATCAAAACGAACACTTCAAAATAGCCAAACTTGCTTAAACTCACAAGAATGGTACTTTCTCTGATTCAACATCCCGATGGCAAACACCGCTGCTCTTGGTGCGGTCAAGGCGAGGCGTTTGCGGATTACGTCCACTATCACGATCACGAATGGGGCATGCCTGTTGTGGATGAGAGAAGGCTGTTTGAAAAAATCACACTCGAAGGTTTTCAAGCTGGATTGAGTTGGATCACGATTCTGCGCAAACGAGATCGATTCCGCGAAGTCTTCAAACAATTCGATTTTGAGAAGATCGCGCGATTTACCGAGAAGGATGTGGACAGACTCGTGCTCGACGCGGGCATCATCCGCCATCGCGGCAAAATTGAATCGGCGATCAACAATGCGCAAAAAGTCTGCGCATTGATCGACACTCAAGGCGCGGGCGCGCTCGCCAAGCTCATTTGGTCACACGAGCCCACGCCGAAGCAGCGCCCTGCCAAAATCACGCCCGAGTCCGCGATAACGCTCACGCAAACTGAGCAGTCTCAAGCCTTGAGCAAAACCCTGCGCAAGATGGGCTTCAACTTCGTCGGCCCCACCACCATGTACGCCCTCATGCAATCCATGGGCGTGGTCAACGATCATTTGGAAAGCTGCGCACATCGCGAGCCAGTCGAATCTGCACGCAAGACTTTGAAGCGGCCTTGATCTCAGTTTCTGATTAAAACCAGCGCGTTGCCGGCATGCTGATTGATGAGTTAGCTATTGAATAGATAGCATCAAACCAACAAAGCATTGATGCGTTTGACGTAAGCCGCAGGATCATCGGGCAAGCCGCCCTCGGCCAGCATGGCTTGATCAAACACGATGTGAGCCAGATCGTTGAAATGCACGGCATCGGTGTTGAGGCGTTTCACCAGGGCGTGCTCGGTGTTGATTTCTAGCACCGGCTTGGTCTCTGGTGCGGCTTGGCCTGCGGCTTTGAGCATGCGGGCGAGTTGCAGGCTCATGCCGCCGTCGTCTTTCACCACGAGGCAAGCTGGCGAATCCACAAGCCGCGTGGTGACGCGCACATCTTCTGCTTTGCCTTTGAGGGCCTCCTTCAATTTGGCGATCAACTCTTTGGACGATTCAGCCGCCTCGTTGGCCTTTTTCTTCTCTTCCTCATCTTGCAGCTTGCCAAGATCCACTGCGCCTTTCGCCACGGATTGCATCGGCGTGCCATCAAATTCATGCAAATGCGAGAGCGCCCACTCATCAACACGATCTGTCATGAGCAAGACTTCGATGCCTTTTTTCTTGAACACTTCAAGCTGCGGGCTGCTTTTGGCGGCGGCCAAGGTATCGGCGGTGATGTAGTAAATCGCTTCTTGGCCTTCTTTCATGCGGGCTTTGTAATCCGCTAGGCCAACACTCACGCTATCTGTCGTGGTAGACGCGAAGCGCAGCAGCTTAGCAATCCGCTCTCGATTGGCAAAATCTTCGCCCAAGCCTTCTTTGAGCACCGCGCCGAATTCTGCGTAGAAGGCTGTGAACTTGCCTTCTTTGGCCTTGTCAGCTTCATCGACGACATCGGTGACTTCTTTGTTATCGGCGAGTGCAGCATGACTGTCGTGCTTGGCCAAATCCTCAATCATCGACAGCACACGCTTGGTGTTGCCTTCGCGAATGGTGCGCGTATCGCGGCTTTCTTGCAAAATCTCGCGGCTCACGTTCAGCGGCAAATCCGCAGAATCAACCACGCCTTTGACAAAGCGCAAATACGTGGGCATGAGGCTCTCAGCATCATCCATGATGAAGACGCGCTTCACATAGAGCTTGATGCCGGCTTTCTTCTCGCGATTCCACAAATCAAACGGGGCTTTGGCAGGCAGATACAACAATTGCGTGTATTCCGTGCTGCCTTCGACGCGGTTGTGCGTGTGCGCAATCGGCGCTTCTTGGTCATACGAGATGTTTTTGTAAAACTCGTTGTATTGCTCTGGCGTGATGTCTTTCTTCGGGCGTGTCCACAGCGCGGCAGCGGCGTTGATTTTTTCCCACTCGCCTGTTTTGACCATGCCGCCGCCCTTGGTGCCCTTGGCTTGATCCGCAGCGTCAATCGGCTCACCTTCTTTCCACTCTTCCTTTTCCATCAGGATGGGCAAGCTGATGTGGTCGGCGTATTTGTTGATGATTTCTTTGAGCTTCCAAGCATTGGCGTATTCAACAGCATCGTCGCGCAGATGCAAGGTGATGCGCGTGCCGCGTGTGGGCATATGAATCGTCTCAATCTCGAATTCGCCCGTGCCGCCGCTCGTCCAGCGTGCGCCCTCTTCGGGCTTTGCGCCTGCGCGGCGCGTCTCGACCACCATCGAGTCAGCCACAATGAATCCCGAATAAAAGCCCACGCCGAATTGACCGATCAGCGAGCCTTGGTCTTTCGCCTGCGATTTTTGCGCATCAGCGAGCTTGCCCACAAATTCTTTGGTGCCGCTTTTGGCAATCGTGCCGAGGTTGTCCACGGCTTCTTGCTGCGTCATGCCAATGCCGTTGTCGGCAATCGTCAAAGTTTTTGCATTTTTATCAAAGCTTACGCGTACTTCTAAATTCGGCGCATCTTCATACAGCTTGTCATTTTGAATGGCCTCGAAGCGCAGTTTGTCGCAAGCGTCTGAGGCATTGGAGATCAGCTCGCGCAGGAAAATGTCTTTGTTGGAATACAGGGAGTGCGTGACGAGGTGCAGCAGTTGCGCGACTTCGGCTTGGAAAGCCATGGTTTTTTTAGGCGTAGATTTGCTCATGATGCGGGAGAGATTTTAAAAAAGAGATAACGAAATCGTGTGGGATAGTTAAGATGCCATCGCGATTTTTCAAGGGCAAAAAACTACATTTGTTCCCAAGGCAAGCCGGCATGTCGCCAGCCATTTTTTGTGGAGCGATGAAAGCCTTCATCCAAATCGCCCTCGAAGCCTTCCGTGATGTTGGTCACATCCGAAAAACCTGCTTCCTCGAGCGCCTTGGCGGCATCGACGGTACGCTTGCCGCTGCGACAAATCAGATAAATCGGGCGATCTTTGCGCCCGGCTTCGCGCTCCACGGCGGCTACAAAGGCATCGGGCTGCGGCGTGAGCTCAGGGTATTCATACCAAGCAATATTCACCACGCTAGGCGGGCGGCCCACATAAAGCGATTCGATTTCCATGCGCACATCCACAAACAGCGCATCGCTCGTGTGCTGCAAGGCTTGCCAAGCCGCACGCGGATCAAGGTTTTTCATAAATTAAAAGAGAGGGTCAAGTCCAATTCAGTATTGTCGCGTAAAGCGCGATCAACATGCCCACCATCAGCTTTGGACGCTGAACTTCACAACAGCAGCGTTGTCTGCCGTGCGCTCGCAGCCCAGAGAAATCTCACCTTCGCCCACCAGCACACAATCGGTACGACGCAGCACAATCGGCTCGCTCTGGCTGCCGGCATAGACCCACGTGCCATAGCTGGAGGCATCCATCAGCACAAACTGGTTGCCGCGCACCAGCACGCTGGCATGCGTGCGCGAGACGCGGGGATCGCTGATTTCCAGCTCGCAGCTCGCGGCTCGCCCCATGTTGACTGCTTTCAATGCACTGCCTGACTGCTGGAGCGACACAGTTTGGCCGGCGTAGCTTAAGTGCAGCTCCTGCGTGCGCAACGCCTGTGTGAACGACACACCCAGCATCGTGGCATCCGGATCCACCTCGCTCCTCTTTTGCCAATTGACGCGATAGACCGTGGTCGTCTCGCCCTTGCCGCGTAAAAACATCGGCCCCAAGCTGCTCAACTCGCCATGGCGAGCCGCCGGCAGCGCATCGCGCACGCGTTCGCTGGTGAGGATTTGACGCGCACCGGCCAAATCTGCCAAACGTGCTGCGCTGTTGACCGCATCGCCATAACAATCGCCATTGATTTCCACCACCTCGCCCGATTCCATGCCGATTTGCAGCTCAATTCGCAGGCTGCGGAACGTGCCCGAGCTCACAGCCAGCTTTTCATCAGCAAACAGCATGAGCGGGCGATCTTGCATTTCGCGCTGAATTTGGCAGCAAGCATCAAAGGCCTGCATTTCTTGTGCAAACACAGCAAAGATGCCATCGCCCAGCGTTTTCACGACACGCCCATCAAACGGCACGATGGCGCGACCAAGCGCGTTGTTGAGCTGGGTCACCAGATGTGAGGCCGTGGCATCGCCGAGCTTTTCAAACAGCCCCGTCGAACCCACAAGATCGCAAAAGACAACAGTTGGCATGGTAATGATGTGACAGAACATTGTAGGCGACAAGTGCGCTGTTTTCATGAAGAAATCTGCACATCGCCGGCACAGATGCTGCATAGCATGCTATGAAATACAGAGCATGCTATGCAGGCTGCTTCAGCGCTCAGTCTCGATGTCTGGAATGCGATTGAAGGCAATGCGCATCGGCGCATGATCCAGAGCGCCATGCGCGGTCGCGAAATACAGGGCGTTTTTGCCATAGCGGCGGTTGATGCCATCTAAGGCACTGAGCAGCTTGGCGCGTTCGCGCAGCGGCACTTTGGCGCGGTGATCGCTCTCACTGTAGCCTGCGCTCGGCGTATCAAACAGCCCAGGCGTATGCTGGCTCGCTGGCACAAGACCATAGAGCACCATGCCCACCGCTTTGGGGCAGCTGAGCAAATGCAGGCCGCTGTGCCAGAGCAGATCAAGTGTGTGCAGCAAGTCTGCCGTGTCTTGCGTTTGCCCCATGCGTGCTTCCCGGTGGCCACCCATGGGGGCACTGCTTGCATGATTTTTGCCGCTTGGATAGCCCCAAATACTGCGCGGATCCAGCCGCACGCTGACGCTCAAGCCCGTGGCATAAAAACCCTGCTTGCGCAGGCGCATGGCGGCTTTTTGCGTGAGCCGATTGAGCACAGCCAGTGCGTCTTTCGGATTGCGCATCTCCGGTGGCAGCATATGCGAATGACCCAAGCTACGCGATTCGGTTTTGCGCAGATCGTAGGCCACGCCACGCAGCTTGTCATACATATCGTCGCCAGCGAGAGAGCCCCACGCCGTGTGCAGCAAATCGCGCGGTGCGGCGTAGAGATCGGCCATGCTGTGAATACCGCAATCGTTCAAGCGAATCAGCATGCGCTTGCCAATGCCGGTGATGTCTTGCAGCTTGAGCGACAACAATTTTTCAGGAATCTCATGCTGCTCAATGATCACGAGACCATTGGGCTTTTGCATGTCAGAGGCCAGCTTTGCCAGCATGATGTTAGGCGCTACGCCGATGCTGACCTGCAATTGATCGCCCACCGTGCTGGAGATTTCATGTTTGACCAGCGCCGCCAGCCGTGTGGCGTGTTCGCGGGTGCGCCAGCGGGTCGGCAATTCACACGCCATCTCATCAATGCTCATCACCTGCTTGACCGGCAAGATACGATCCACCGCCAGCACCGCTTTTTCATGCACGGCCACGTATTTTTCATGCTGTGCATGTATGAAAATAATCTCCGGGCATAGCTTGCGTGCATCGCGAATGCCCGTGCCCGTTTTCACGCCAAACCTTTTTGCCTCAATGCTGGCGGCAATGCAACTCGATGTCTCGGCCATCACCGGCACCACACCAATCGGCCGCCCACGCAAATTCACATCAAGCTGCTGCTCGACAGAGGCAAAGAAAGAGTTGAAATCAACAAAGAAACATGAAAGCATTTGCCTTCATTTTACTGTTTTTAAATACAGTATTTATAAATTGCATGCAGCCCTTCGTCGGCCTACTTTTAGATCATTGGCGAGCCGAATACACCGCAGGATCAAGCTCCCGCGTCTTGGCCTCAATCCAGCCCTCCACTTCGCGCATCATCTCTTCCGGCTCACGCCCGATGCTGCTGATCTGCGAACCAATCACCACATCGATCACGCCTGGCGTTTTGACAAACGCTTTGCGCGGCCAATGCTTGGCGCAGTTCACTGCAATCGGCACCACGGGGCGACCTGTCTCGCAAGCCAAGCGCGTGCCACCAGTTTTATACGTGCCTTTTTGGCCACGCGCAATGCGCGTGCCCTCAGGAAACATGATCACCCACACACCGCCTTCCATCACGCGCTTGCCTTGTGCCACCACCTTGTTAAAGGCCTCTGATCGTTTGCTGCGGTCAATGTGGATCATGTCCATCCGCGCCATGGCCCAGCCAAAAAACGGCACATAGAGCAGCTCGCGTTTGAACACATAGGCCAGTGGATGCGGCATGATGCAAGGCAGCAAAAACGTCTCCATCGTCGATTGATGCTTGCACAGCAAAATAGCACCATCCTTGTCACCCTGCGGCAAATTCTCAAGGCCATGCACACGCCAGCTCACACCGCAAATCACTTTCAACCCCCACATGGCGCATTGGAGCCAGCCCGCGCAAAGCCAATACACGCGTGTGGGGCTCATGAAGAGCGATGCAACAAGAACACACATCGCCCAAGGCATCACGGTGAGCATCATCCACAGCATGTGCAGTGTGGAGCGAAGAAAAGCAATTGCGTAAGCCATGCGATGGGATTTCAAATAGTGCGTCAAGTGTTTAACAAATACTCAGCAAAAGCAGCCAAATCGGTGTGTACCTGCGTGCTCGCCGGAAAATCAGCCCATCGCACTGTTGCTGCGATGATGTCGTCGGGGTTTAGGGCAGCATGCAAAGCTTGCTGCGCAGGGTTGGTAGCCATGCTTTGGCCGAGCAAATGCCCATTTTTTAGCGTGCCGCGCAGCAATTCTGCCTTACCCGTTAATACCAAATGCGGCTGACAATGCGCAGCCACAGCGGCTTGCAAATCACGCGGCGAATCGCCCACGGCATGAACGAGCGTGTGCTTCGCATCAAGGCCATAACGCTGAAGAATTTGCACCATCAAACCCGGCGCAGGTTTGCGGCAATCGCAGTCATCATCAGGGGTATGCGGGCAGTAAAACACCGCATCAATTTTGCCACCCACATCGCCCAGCAGCTTGTGCATCTTGGCATGCATTGCATTCAGCGCTGCGGCATCAAACAGCCCACGCCCCAACCCCGATTGATTGCTCGCCACCACCACATGCCAGCCCGCCTGATTGAGCCGCGCAATCGCCTCCAGCGCACCCGGCAAAGGCTGCCATTGCTCAGGCGATCTCACAAAATCATCCCGATCAAAATTGATCGTGCCATCGCGGTCGAGGATGATGAGTTTCATGTGACTGTGTGAATTGACTCAAGCCGCCAACTTCGACAAATCAGCCACGCGGTTCATGGCTTGGTGCAGCGTGGCCAAGAGGCCGAGGCGGTTGGCGCGAATCGCCGAGTCGTCATGGTTGACCATGACTTTGTCGAAGAAAGCATCGACGGGATCTTTGAGTGCGGCCAACGCTTTTAAATTTTCTTCAAATTGGCCATTCGCCCAGTATTGGTCTGCGCTGGCAGCGACAGATTTGAGAGCATCTGCGAGTGCAAGTTCTTCGCCAGCTTGCAGCAAAGCAGGATTGATCTTCGCTTCGACTGCGCCCTCGGCCTTCTTGAGAATATTGCCGACGCGTTTGTTGGCAGCGGCCAAGGCTGGCGCTTCAGACAGTTGCGCAAAGGCGCGTACGGCGGTTAGGCGCTGTGCGACCTCGGCCAATTTTTGTGGCCGCAAGCTGATCACAGCATCCACCTCTTGAGCGCTGTAGCCCTGCTCGCGCAAGTTGCCTGCGAAGCGGTCGTAGATGAAATCTTGCAAGGCTTGCGCTTGATCTTGAATCAATCCACCGAAGGCAGGGAATGCTTCGCGAATCAGCGCCGCAACTTCCAATTGCGGCGCTTTCTCCACCAACATCCGAATCACGCCCAGCGCATGCCGACGCAGCGCAAACGGGTCTTTGTCACCAGTCGGTAGATTGCCAATGCCGAACATCCCCACCAAGGTTTCCAACTTGTCGGCCAGCGCCACCACCACGCCCACTTGATTGCGCGGCAACTCATCCCCTGCAAAGCGCGGCTTGTAATGATCTTCAATCGCGGCAGCTACGTCTGCAGTTTCTTTGTCGTTCAACGCGTAATAAGCGCCCATGATCCCTTGCAGCTCAGGGAATTCGCCCACCATGTCAGTGAGCAAATCGGCTTTGGCGAGCAATGCAGCGCGGTCGGCTTGCTTGGCGAGCAAGTCGCCGCCGAGTTGCTGGCCTATGCTGCGCGCAATCGCCCGCACCCGCTCCACGCGCTCGCCTTGGGAGCCGAGCTTGTTGTGATACACCACTTTGGCCAGTTGCGGAATGCGCGATTCCAGAGTCTTCTTGCGGTCTTGATCGAAGAAAAATTTTGCATCGGCCAAGCGCGGGCGCACGACGCGCTCGTTGCCTTGAATCACGGCGCTTGCGTCTAGCGGTGAGATGTTGCTCACCACGAGGAATTTGTTGGTGAGCTTTCCCGACGCATCCAGCAAGGGGAAATACTTTTGATTGGCCTTCATCGTGAGAATCAAGCACTCCTGCGGCACATCGAGAAATTGTTTTTCAAACTCACAAACAAGTACGTTTGGTCGCTCGACCAAAGCCGTTACTTCATCAAGCAATGCCTCATCTTCAATCGGCTGCACATTTCCACCCACTTTGGCAGCCGCCGCTCGCAGCTGCTTGGCAATCTCCGCCTTACGCGCTTCAAAGCTCGCGATCACAGCACCATCATTGGCCAGCGTCTCAGCATAAGCATCTGCATGAGCAATCACAATCACTGGCTTGGCCGCCTCAAAGCGATGGCCGAGCGTCGTATTGCCCGCTTTCAAGCCCAGCGCCGTCACAGGCACGATATCTGCGCCATGCAATGCCAACAGCCCATGCGCTGGCCGCACAAAGCTCACGCTGCTCCAGCCAGGCAGCTCGCAGCCGCTTTCCAATTGATAGCTCATCACCTTAGGAATCGGCAGCTTGGCAATCGCCTCAGCCAGCGCTTTTTGCAAGCCCTCAGTCAAGGTTGCACCCTTGACCGTGCTCTCGTAATACAGCGCTTCAGCCTTGCCATCCATCACGCGCTTGAGGCTCGCCACC
>JANMDU010000029.1:0-12711 GCA_031376455.1 Variovorax sp.
AAGAGCTTCGCTCGCTTTCGCAGGTCAGCAAGCGCGTTGCAGCGGTCAAACTTTTCCGAGAAAAAAGCAAACGTGAAAAAGATCAGACATAGGACACGTATTATCCCAGAGGCTTTGAGGCCATTTTTCTCAGTATTTTTATGGTCTTTTCGAGGGTTAGCCGGCGTATTGATTGCGCAGAGTGCTATTAAATCAGGAGTGATATCACTCAAGGTGTGACATGCGCCGTCATCCATTCGGGCAGCGGCGCGGCTTTCTGGAGGGGGAAATTGATCCAAATCGTCGTTGCCCCGCCTGCAGCGTAAATGATGCCCGGCTCATCAGCGCGCTCCATCGTGCCCCAAGTCTCAAAGGTCGTGCGCTGCGGATCACTGGCATACATTTTGATGAGCACATCGCCCGGATAGACGAGCTGCTTGTAGAAATTGCAAAACGCATTCACAATCACCGGCCCTTCTCCAGCAGGATCGGGCTGACAGCCAATCGAGCGCATCCACTCAATGCGCACGGTCTCCAGATAGCGAAAATAAAGCGTGTTGTTCACATGCCCCATCGCATCCATATCGCCCCAGCGCATGGGGATGCGCATCTCGTAGACCAGTTTTTTGAGTTCAGGAATCTCGTATTTCATTCAAGCAATTATCTGCGCAGGCAAGCGTTTGAGCCGCGTTGAGAGAGCGCACGTGCCAATTGCGCAATGTGAATTACTCTCATGATGCGAAATAGCATTGCAAAAAAGCACAGCACAATCAGGCCAAGGTAAGGAATTTCAGCCAAAATCAATCGCAACTGCGTTCCGTTCTAACTAGCGCGGAACAATCGGCCAACCCAATACAAAAAGACATCGCCATGAGCAACCCGCAACCCACCATCATCTACACCCTCACCGACGAAGCCCCGCTGCTAGCCACTGCTTCTTTTTTGCCCATCATTCGCACCTTTGCAGCGCCTGCTGGCCTGAAGATTGACACGGCAGACATTTCGGTGGCGGCTCGCGTCCTCTCGCAATTTCCCGAGCATCTAAAGGAGGAGCAACGCCTGCCCGATACTCTGGCCGATCTGGGCAAGCTCACCCTCCGCCGAGAAGCCAACATCATCAAGTTGCCCAACATCAGCGCTTCTGTGTCTCAGCTCAAGGCCTGCATCAAAGAGCTGCAAGGCCAAGGCTTTGCGGTGCCAGCTTATCCAGAAGATCCAAAAACTGATGAAGAAAAGGCGATTCTCACGCGTTACAACAAGTGCATTGGCAGCGCTGTGAACCCCGTGTTGCGCGAAGGCAATTCAGACCGCCGCGCGCCGAACGCTGTGAAAGCATTCGCCCGTAAAAATCCCCACAGCATGGCCCCTTGGAGCCAAGCTTCTCGCTCGCACGTCTCGCACATGCATGATGGCGATTTCTACCACGGCGAAAAATCCATGACGCTGGATCGCCCACGCGACGTGAAGATGGAGCTAATCACTGCCAGCGGCAAAACGATTGTGATGAAAGCCAAGGTTTCCCTGCTTGATCGCGAGGTGGTTGATAGCATGTTCATGAGCAAAAAAGCGCTGCTTGAGTTCTATGAGAATGAAATTGAAGATGCCCGCAAAACGGGTGTGCTCTTTTCCTTGCACGTCAAAGCCACGATGATGAAAGTCTCGCACCCCATCGTCTTCGGCCACTGCGTGCGCATCTTCTATCGTGATGCATTCGCCAAGCACGCTAAGTTGTTTGACGAGCTGGGCATCAACGTCAATAACGGCATGGTTGATCTCTACAGCAAAATCACCGCCCTGCCCCAGAGCAAGCAAGATGAAATCAAGCGCGATTTGCATGCCTGCCACGAAAATCGCCCTGAGCTAGCGATGGTGGACTCCATCAAAGGCATCACCAATTTCCATTCGCCCAACGACGTGATCGTCGATGCCTCCATGCCCGCCATGATCCGCAATGGCGGCATGATGTGGGATGCCAATGGCCGCTTGAAGGAGGTGAAGGCCGTGATGCCTGAATCGACCTTTGCCCGCATTTACCAAGAGATCATCAACTTCTGCAAATGGCATGGCGCGTTTGATCCCAAAACGATGGGCACGGTGCCCAATGTCGGCCTCATGGCGCAGCAGGCCGAAGAATACGGCTCGCACGACAAAACCTTTGAGATTCCCGAAGATGGCGTGGCCAACATCACCGATCTAGCCACTGGCGAAGTGCTGATGAGCGAGAACGTAGAAACAGGCGATATTTGGCGCATGTGTCAGGTCAAAGACGCTGCGATTCGCGATTGGGTCAAGTTGGCTGTGAATCGCGCTCGCAACTCGGGCATGCCAGTCGTCTTCTGGCTCGATCAATTCCGCCCGCATGAGGCGCAAGTGATCACCAAAGTCAAAATGTATCTGCACGAGCACAACACCGCCGGCCTCGATATTCAAATCATGAGCCAAGTGCGCGCGATGCGCTACACGCTGGAGCGCGTCGTGCGCGGGCTCGACACCATCAGCGCCACGGGCAATATCCTGCGCGATTACCTCACCGACTTGTTCCCCATCATGGAGCTGGGCACCAGCGCCAAGATGCTCTCCATCGTGCCGCTCATGGCAGGCGGCGGCATGTATGAAACGGGTGCGGGCGGCTCAGCGCCTAAGCATGTGCAGCAATTGGTCGAAGAAAACCATTTGCGCTGGGATTCGTTGGGCGAATTCTTGGCGCTCGCCGTCTCGTTTGAAGATTTGGGCCTAAAAACGGGCAATCAACGTGCCAAGCTACTGGCCAAAACGCTCGATTCCGCGACCGGCAAACTGCTCGATACCAACAAAAATCCTTCGCCCAAAACCGGCCAACTCGACAACCGTGGCAGCCAGTTTTACCTTGCCATGTATTGGGCGCAAGCATTGGCTGAGCAGACCGATGACGCAGAGCTCGCCAAGCACTTTACGCCGCTCGCTAAAACACTCACCGATAACGAGAAAACCATCGTCGCTGAGCTCGCCGCAGTCCAAGGCCACCCCGCCGATATCGGTGGCTACTACCGCCCCGATTTCGCAAAGCTTGATGCCATCATGCGCCCTAGCGCTACGTTGAACGCAGCGCTAGCGGCAGCAGTTGCAAAGGCGTAACCGAGCTTTCGGTATTCACACTTTCCGCCCAGCTCCCGATGAAAATCGGGAGCTTTTTTTATGCATTCAGCGATGCGCCCGAATGCTTGCAAGGATGCCTGCTACAAACAAGGCCACCGCAAGAAACTGTGTGGCATTCGGCCATTGACCATCCCAAATAAACGAATAAATCAACGCAAAAATCGTCTCGCTCACGATAAGCTGGCCACATAGGCTTGCGCTCAGGCGTTGGCTCGCGATGTTCCACAATATCGTTGCCACCCAAGCCGATCCGATGCCTGTTGCTACTGAAAGAATAGCTGCTAGCGCAATATCTTTGCCGGCTAGAAGCACTTTTGGATCTGAACCGGCAATCAACCATAGCGCAAGAGCGCCTAGGCCAGTCGCCACGCCCAGCCAGTTCGCCCAAGTCGTGGCGCTCACCTCTGGATGATCTTTGAGCCATTTGGCGTTCATCAAGCCAAAGGCCGTCCAGCAAACCATCGAAGCCACGGAATACGCCACACCGCGCCAGAAATGCGGTTGCGCGTTGATGAAAGTATCCGTATTCGCGCCATGCGAAACAGTCATCATCAGTGCGAGCCCGCAGCCTGTGAGTAGCAAGCCGGGGATCAGAGATTTCCAAGACAGGCCAGCAGGCTTACCCAAAAGCATCATCCAAATCGGAATGGTGCCGATGATCAAAGATGGCACTTCCGTGCCCGCATCTTGAATGCCGTACACCAGCAGCAAATAGTAGCCGGTGAATCCTAAAAAACTGAGTAACACCGCTGAGCGAGCCTGTGCCCATGTTGGCAACACACGATTTTTTGCCATCAGCATCAAAACAAATGCCAGAAGCCCATAAGACAAAAACCGCCCTGCTGTGAAATCCACGCCGCTAACGCTGGGCACCATACGCGGCGCAACAAACACCAAGCCCCACAGCGCACCAGCTGCTATGCCAGCCGCTATTCCCGCCCACATGCATCAGGCTTTCTTATGCGCCGAAACCATCATCAGCCGCAATCACCGCACCATTGATAAAGTCGCTCTCGCGCGAGCACAGCATGACCAGCAGCGCGTCCAAATCAGAAGCCTTACCGACGCGCTTTCTAGGCAGCATCTGTACCAATTTTTGCCCCTGATCAGTTTGCCAATGGTAATGGTTGATCTCGGTGTCGATATAGCCGGGGCAGATCGCGTTCACGTTGATGCCATATTTGCCCCACTCCACCGCCATCGCTTTGGTCATGTGAACAACAGCGGCTTTGCTCATGCAATACACACCGATTTGCGGCAACACTTTGAGACCTGCCATCGAGGCGATATTCACAATGCGCCCGCCGGTATAAGTACCCGGGGCTGCGCCCTTTGCGCGAGCAAGCATGCGTTTGCCCACCTCTTGCGCCACAAAGAATGAGCCGCGTGTGTTGGTGTTGAAAATAAAGTCGTAATCTTCTTCACGCACATCGGTGAGCTTTTGCGTGGTCGATACGCCAGAGTTGTTGATCAAAATATCAATCGGGCCGACTTCCGTTTCTGCATGCGCCACAGCCGATTTGATGCTCACGGTGTCCGTCACGTCGAGCGCGACGACATGGGCGCTGCCGCCATCGGCTTCAATGTCGTTGCGTAGCTCTTTAAGCTTGTCGATGCGGCGACTGGCCAGCACTACAGCTGCGCCGGCTCTGGCCAGCGTCTTGGCAAACTGTGTGCCGAGGCCGCTGGAGGCGCCGGTCACCAAGGCGACGCGGCCAGAGAGATCAAGTTCGTATGCCATTCTAGTGAGTCCTCTTTAATTGATAGCAGGCGGCGCTGACAAACGTTGCGCACACCGCCTAAAATCGCAACATTGATTATCAGCCACGAAACCAACGAGTTTGAAGCCATGACACACGAAGACATTTTGAAAACCCACGGCCCGCGCGAATCCATGGAATACGACGTGGTGATCGTAGGCGGCGGCCCCGGCGGCTTAGCAGCGGCGATTCGCCTCAAACAAAAAGCGCAAGAAAGCGGCAAAGACATCTCAGTCGTCGTGATCGAAAAAGGCTCGGAACCCGGCGCGCATATTCTCTCGGGCGCAATCATGGACCCGATTGCTTTGACCGAGCTGATTCCTGATTGGAAGGAAAAAGGCGCGCCTCTCCATCAACCTGTCACGGACGACGCCTTCATGTTCCTCGGGCAAAAATCGGCCTTTCGCGTGCCGAATGTTTTCCTGCCTGCTTGCTTTGAGAATCACGGCAATTACATCGTCTCGTTATCGAACGTGACGAAATGGATGGCGCTGCAAGCGGAGAGTTTGGGCGTAGAAATCTTCCCCGGCTTCTCGGCAGCCGAAGTGTTGTACAACGCCGATGGTTCGGTAAAAGGCATCGCCACAGGCAATCTAGGCATAAGCAAAGAAGGCGAGATCACGCCCGATTTCCAGCTCGGCATGGAGCTACTGGGCAAATACACGATCTTTGCCGAAGGTGCGCGCGGCCACTTGGGCAAAGAGCTGATCGCCAAATACAAGCTCGATGCCGGCAAAGATCCGCAGAGCTTTGGCATCGGCATCAAAGAGCTGTGGGAGATTGATCCTGCTCGGCATCAGCCGGGCATGGTGCTCCACAGCGCGGGCTGGCCGCTTGAAAACGACACCTATGGCGGCGCATTTTTGTATCACCTTGAAGGCAACCAAGTCGCTTTAGGCTTCATCACAGGCTTGGGCTACACCAACCCGTATCTCAGCCCCTTTGAAGAAATGCAGCGTTGGAAAACGCATCCGAATATTCGCTGGTACTTAGAAGGCGATGAGACAGCCGGCATCAAGCCAGCCAAGCGCATCGGCTACGGCGCGCGCGCCATCAATTCAAGCGGCCTGCTCTCTCTTCCCAAAACCATCTTCCCCGGCGGCGCGCTGATTGGTTGCAATGCCGGCTACTTAAACGTCGGCCGCATCAAAGGTAGCCATGCAGCGATTAAGACGGGCATGCTCGCAGCAGACGCGGCTTTCGACGCTGTGCATTCAGGTCGCCAACACGATGAACTCTCTGCCTACCCACAAGCCTTTGAGAAAAGCTGGCTCAAAACCGAGCTGCACAAAGACCGTAACTTCAAAAACTGGTTTGACTACGGTCTGCTGGGCGGCACAGTGATGAATGGCTTGGAACAATTTGCACTGCGCGGCCATATCCCTTGGACGCGCCATCGCAACAAGGCTGACCATGAAAAGCTCAAGCCCGCCCGCGAATGCGCTGAGATCACGTATCCCAAGCCAGATGGCAAGCTTACTTTTGATCGCCTCAGTAGCGTCTTTATCAGCAACACGAATCACGCCGAAAATCAGCCTGCACACTTGATGCTGAAAGACGCAAGCGTGCCTGTGAACATCAATCTCATCACCTACGCCGGGCCTGAAGGCCGCTACTGCCCCGCTGGTGTGTATGAATATGTGCGCACTGATGCTGGAAAAGATCGTTTGCAAATCAACGCGCAAAACTGTGTGCATTGCAAAACCTGCGACATCAAAGACCCCACACAAAACATTGTGTGGGTCACGCCAGAGGGCGGCGGCGGGCCCAATTACGTGGGCATGTGAGGCCTTAAGTACTGGATTTCGCTCAATTGCAAGAATTTTGACGATACGAGGTTTTGGTTTAGCATTGCGCCATGAATGAGGCCAAGCTCTATCAACACCGCATCGGCCTGATTTATCTGCCCATCGGTGCCTTGGGCATTGTTGCTTTTTTACTGCTTTCATCCATCTGGTTGCCTTTACCCCCGAGTGAGATCACCATCAGCACAGGGCGGCTAGGTGGCATGTATCAAGAGCATGCAGGGGCATATCGCGCTTTGCTGCAACAGCGCGGCATTAAGCTCCTCATTCGCGATTCGGCGGGCACGGGTGAGAATTTAAAACGTATCAAAAGCACAGAAAGTAATGTTCATGTTGCTTTTGCGCAAGGTGGCTATGTGCTCGGCGAGCCATCAGACGCAAACGCTGTGAGCATTCAAACCTTGGCGCAAGTGGATATTGAGCCCATTTGGGTGTTTAGCAGATTTCGCGATGTTGATTCGCTGTTGCGGCTTCAGGGCCAAAAGGTAGCCATCGGCCAAAGCGGAAGTGGCAGCCGCGCTGTTGCATTGAAGTTGCTGAACCAAGTGCGGCTTGAAGCCAAAGACTTGCTAGAGGCAGAAGTTGCTGGCATGGACACCTTAGTCGCACTGCGCGAAGGAAGACTCGACGCAACAATTTTCGTAGCGTCTGTCAATGCGCCCTTGGTTCAGGCCTTGCTCAACACACCCAACATCTACCTCGCGCAGCTCAAGCGCAGCGCTGCATTATCAGAACGGATGTCTTACTTAGATGCCCGCTTTGCTGCTGCCGGCAGCTTAAGCGCCGGCCGCTTGCAGCCAACGCAAGACATGGTGTTGCTCAGTACATTCGCTAGCGTTTTGGTACGAGAAGATGTGCATCCGATGATCAAACGTGCGCTGATGCATGTGCTCATGCAACACCACGCAGCAGCCGGACCCCTGCATCGCGCCAATGAGTTTCCAAATCTTAAGCGCTTAGAGTTTCCAAGCGCGCTGCAATCGCGCGAAGTTCTCAGCGCCGGCCTGCCATGGGTTGAACAAAAATTGCCGGTGCAAGCCGCACAGTGGTTGTATCGCCTGCTCATGATCGGCCTGCCCTTGGCTGTTTTGGCGTGGATGATTTGCAAAGCTTTGCCTGGCTATTTGATTTGGAGGATCGATAGCCGCATTAACCGTTGGTATGGTGAGCTGAAATTCATCGAAAACGATTTAAGCCATGTCGACCCTAGCGGCCTAGAAATCGCTCAGTTTCGCGCTCGCCTGCGGAAAATCACCGACAGAGCGACCACAACGCCGATGCCTAAACGCTATATGCAGCGCCTCTTCTTGCTGCGTCAGCATGTGGCATTGGTGCAAAACAAAATACTCAGTCGCACAGGCCGATGAAGCAGATGAAGCAGATATGGCCATTCCTATGAAGCTAGAGCTGCTCTTTCGTTCGCGTTGGGGGCTGTTTTATATGCCGATACTGCTCGTTGCTGCAACGCTGCTTTGGTTGTCTTTGACCAACTGGTTGCCTTTGCCGCCCAAGGTGCTGACCATCGGCGCTGGCGTGAACGGGGGCGGTTACTCTTTGCTTGCGATTGAATATCGTAAGCAGTTAGAGGAGATCGGTGTGCAGGTCACGATAGCCACCACAACGCAATCACACACTGGCTTGCGCCAAGTCGATCAAAGCGAAGGGATTGATCTCGCGTTCGTCAATGGCATGAAAGCCAGCCAATCACCCTTGAAAGACTTTGTGGCGCTGGCCGTCATCGAGCGAGAACCGCTTTGGATATTTTCCCGCTTACCGACGATGACCCGTCTCAGCGAGTTACGAGGCTTGCGTATTGGTGTGCCCAACTACGATGAATTGGGCGACAGAGTCACGCAACTGGTGCTTAAACAGGCAAAATTGAGCAAAGCAGACGTGACGCTCGTGCCACTGTCTCGCGAACAGTTGGCCAACACTTTTTTGGATGGCCAAGTTGACACCGTGATTTTGATGGGCAGTGTGCGTAACGATGTGGCTCGCAGCATGATTCGAGGTGCAGGCGTTCAACTGATTGGCTTTGATCAAGTCGGGCAGTTACTTGCACAAGAAAAAACGCTGCGCCCCTTTGTGTTGCCCCAAGGCGTGATTGAATTCCGAGGTGATGTGCCCTCGCGTGATCTCACGATGGTGGCCGTTGACTTGCATTTGTTCAGCCGCAGCACGATGCATCCTGCCTTGCAGCGCGCGATTTTTACAGCCGCGATGCGTATTCATGAAATCCCCAGCTTTTTGCAGCGTCCTGGCGAATTCCCGAGCGTCATTGGCTTAGATTTTCCTGTCTCACCTGTCACACTCGCTGCAGCACGGGGTCAGCGCTCGTGGCTTGAAGAGCTGCTGCCTTACTGGTGGGCGCAAATGGCTCAGTGGATTTTGTATGCAGCGCTGCCTATTTTGTTGCTCACTGCCGCTATTTTGGCGTGGATACCCAACTGGTTCGAATGGCGCGTGCAAGCCTTACTGCAAAATTTTTACGGTGAGCTGAAATTCATTGAAACTGAGATAGACGATGTAGCCAGCGATCGCCCCATCGTCATGCGCGAGATGCTCCAGCGCATTGACGATATAGAGCTTCGCATCATGCAAATGCAATTGCCACTCAACCAAACCGACCATTGGTATATTTTGCGCAGTCATTTGTCAGATGCTCGCGATAAGCTGCTGGGCATGCGGGCGCGCTGAATGTCGATGGCGAAATTCGCTTGAAACCGTGTAGAGTCAAGGGCATGCCTAAGACCTCCATGCTTTCAATGCCCTCAAAAACCACATTTAAAAACATTGCCATCATCGGCGCCGGCATGGCCGGTATCACGGCGGCTCGCACGCTTGTGCAAGCGGGTCACAGCGTGACTGTTTTTGAGAAAAGCAAAGGCGTGGCTGGGCGAATGTCCACCCGGCGCACTGAGTTTGGCAGCTTTGACCATGGCGCTCAGTATTTCACCGTACGCGATGAACGCTTTCGCACCATGATGCAATGGGCGCTTGGCAACGCGCCCGAGATCGCTCGGCCATGGGCAGCCAATGCGGTGCGAGTGCTCGATGCGCAAGGCCGCACGTTAGAAGCCCCATTGCCCAGCCGCGAGCCACATTGGGTCGCACAACCGGGCATGAATGCGCTCGTTGGGTTGATGGCTGCTCCGCTGCTTGCTAAAAAACGTATTTTTAACAGCCACCAAGTGCGGTTGATCGAACGCACTGCAAACGGCAAATACAGCTTGCAATGCCATAACCCAAACGACGCGAAAGCCAAACCGATCCTCGTTGGCCGCTTTGACAGCGTCTTGCTTGCCATACCGAGCGTGCAAGCCCAGACTTTATTGAAAGACAGCTCGCTATTAAAAAATGATCACTCTACGCAGGATATACGCCGGCTACTCGCCAATTTCGCTCAAAAAATCAGTGAAGTGACCGTTTCCCCTTGCTGGACGCTCATGCTGGCTTTTCCCAATGCACTGCCCACCCGCCCCAACGCACCCACTCACCTGCTCGGCCCGCAGTGGAGCGCCGCCCGCTCCACACATCACCGCATCGCTTGGCTCGCCCGAGAAAGCTCCAAGCCCGGTCGCGGCGGCATCGAGCGCTGGACGGTGCAGGCCAGCGCCGCCTGGAGCACCGAGCATTTGGAAGACGACGCCGACCGCGCAAAAGCCAAGTTGCTCAAAGCCTTTGCCGAGATCACCAACATCCGCGCCACGCCAGCGTATGCGCAAGTTCACCGCTGGCGCTATGCCAAAACCGACAAAGCACTCGGCACTTCGCATCTCTGGGACAGAGCAACAGGCATCGGCATCTGTGGCGATTGGTGCATCGGCCATCGCGTGGAAGATGCGTTTGCTAGCGGCTTAGAACTGGCGCTTTCTGTAGCCAAGTGATGCCCCGATAGGGTTGAGCTTGGCAGCAAGTCCATGAGCGCATTTGCGGGTCAACGTATCGGCGCTGATTCAAGCTGTTACAGAGGTCACTATGTTGGTAGATTTGCCCCCTCCCCCACTGGCGCATTGCATGCTGGCTCACTCGTCGCTGCACTGGCCAGTTGGCTGGATGCGCGCGCGAACGGCGGCAAGTGGCTGGTTCGCATTGAAGATGTCGATACGCCGCGATGCATCCCGGGCGCTGCCGAGGAGATCCTTCGCCAGCTCGCCTCTTGTGGCTTGTTTCCAGATGAAGCGCCTGCCTACCAATCAAATCGAAGCAGCCTTTATCAAGCTGCGCTTGACCAACTCAT
This sequence comes from Variovorax sp., assembly GCA_031376455.1. Lineage (GTDB taxonomy): Bacteria > Pseudomonadota > Gammaproteobacteria > Burkholderiales > Burkholderiaceae_C > JANMDU01. Next base: position 10,920 of record JANMDU010000029.1, read on the forward strand.
TGAATCCGGCAGTGCCTACCCCTGCGCATGTTCACGCAAAGACATTGAAACCTCACTGGCTTTAGCCGGCGTAATGAAGCCGCCCCGCAGCGAGCTCGTCTATCCGGGCACGTGCCGCGCTGGTCTGCGTGGACGACCAGCACGGGCATGGCGCTTACATACTGGGATTTTTAAGGAAATTCGATCTCTTGCCGGCGTAGAATCTGCGCAAAGCGCTATGAATTCAGGAGTGATCAATGGATCGGGTTTGACTTGGCAAGATCGCCGCTTAGGCCAGCAACGGCAAGATATAGCTGCTGAGGTGGGCGATTTCGTTCTCAAACGTGCCGATGGCTTGTGGGCCTACCAGCTCGCCGTGGTGGTCGATGATGCTGCGCAAGGTATCACGCACATCGTGCGAGGCGAAGATTTGGCTGACAACACAGCCCGGCAGATTCTTTTGCAAAATGCCCTGCAATACACCACGCCTAGCTACCTGCACACCCCGCTCGTGCTCGCTGCCGATGGCCGCAAACTCTCTAAGCAAAACGGCGCGCAGGCGCTTGAACTGACAACTCCCCAAGCCGCGCTACTAGCGTTAAACCAAGCTGCACAGCTTTTGCAGCTGCCGCAAATACACGGCAGAACTGTTCCAGAAGCCCTCAGCGATTGGTGTTCGGCTTGGCCTTATCACTTGTGATTTGGCTTGTGATTTAGCGAGTGATGCCGCCTCTAGCTCACCCTTGGCCATCGCTTACACTTAGACACGACGCGCATTTTTGTTGATCTATCTTGGCCAACTCCACTTCACAACCCCCGCAGGATTCATCGGCAGCAACGCCCCTGATCCGGCCAGAGGCATTGCAAGCGCAGCGTGCGCATTTGCTGGGGACAGTGACCCTCATCACGCGACTTCCGACCGTCGCGATTTGCCTCATCAGCGCTTTGATCGGCGTCAGCATCCTCGCCTTTCTGTACTATGGCAGCTACACCCGCAGAGCGACAGTTAATGGTCATCTTCAGCCCAGCACGGGTGTGATCCGCATCGCCGCGCCGCAAACAGGTATCGTGTTGGAAAAGAAAGTTATTGAAGGTCAAGCCGTCAACAAAGACGATGTGCTTTTTGTGCTGAGCAGCGAGCGCGCAGCGCCTGCCGGCATGGCCAGCGGCGGCTTGCAGCGCGGCATCAGCGAGCAAATCGCCCAGCGCCAGCAATCCTTACAGGCCGAAATCATGCGTTTGCAGCAAACGCAGGCGCAAGAGGCCAGCTACTTGCAGCGCCGCCAGAGCACGCTGATGGCCGAGGCGCAAACCATTGAAACCTTGATGACCCAGCAGCGACAACGCGTCGGCGCTGCAGAGGACACGCGTCAGCGCTACCAAGGTTTGGTTGAAAAAGATTACATCGCTCGGGAGCAATTGACGCAAAAGCAAAGCGAGCTTTCCGAGCAACAATCGCGCTTGCAAAGCCTCCAGCGCGATCTGATCACCAATCAGCGCGAGCAAGCCGCTACAGCGCGCGAGATCAATGGCCTCGCCAATCGCTTCCAAGCGCAAATCGCTCAAATTGAACGAGGCATCTCCAGCGGCAAGCAGGAGCTTGCTGAAGTACAAACGCGTGCCAATGTGGTCATCACTGCGCCGGCTGCCGGCGTGGCCACGCTCGTTGCTACTGAAATGGGGCAAACGGTGGAGCCCGGGAAAGCGCTGATGAGCATCGTGCCCAAAGACACGCCACTACAAGCGCGCTTGTATGTGCCTAGCCGCCACATTGGCTTTGCGCGCGTAGGCGATCAAGTCTTGCTGCGCTATG
>JANMDU010000030.1:0-11528 GCA_031376455.1 Variovorax sp.
CCAGGCCAAAAACTCGACGATAAACTCATTCGTGCAGAGATCACAGATGCTGGTTACGACGTTGTGAAACTTGAAGTTTCGTCACTAACTGTGCAGCAGATTCAATCTGAAATCACTGGCAAAAAATGAGCGCCACGCCAACTGGAGCGACTGCCATCGCCCAAGCCGGTGACGGCACAAAGGAATCTCGCAGCAGCTTGGCTACTTCGGTACTGAGCTTGTTTGCGAGCAGTTCCACGCTGATTTGCTGCGCCTTGCCCGCGCTGCTGGTAGCTCTGGGCGCTGGCGCAGCGCTCTCAGGGCTAGTGGGCGCATTCCCGCAAATCGTTTGGCTCTCTGAGCACAAGATCGGTCTGTTCATCTTCGCCGGCCTCATGCTCGCAGCCAGCGGCGGCCTGCAGTGGATGAACCGAAATGCGCCTTGCCCGATTGACCCGGCGCTGCGCGATGCTTGCCTGCGAACGCGCAAAATCTCGCTGCGAGTGTATTGGGTGAGTGTGGGGATCTATTTGGTGGGCGGCTTCTTTGCTTTTGTGTTGCCTCAGTTAAACAGTTGAGAAGGGTTAAAGTAGCGTAATGACTAAGACCATTCGCTACACCCTGATTTCGATTCGCGATGTGCTCACTTCCTTTGGGCCATTCATTGCATTGGGCGTGTTGCTTTTAGGTGCAGCGTATTGGTGGCTCAACCCTAATCCGCCCACCACTGTGACGCTGGCCACCGGCCCGGCGCAGAGCGCCTATGACGAATTGGGCAAAAAATATGTGGCCACTCTCAAGACCAACGGCATCACCGTCAAAATCGTACAAACTGAAGGCTCATCGGCCAACTTGAAGCTGCTGCGCGATGGCTTGGTGGACATCGGGTTTGTGCAAGGCGGCACGAACGAGTTAACAGAAGCCGATCAAGACAATTTGGAGACCTTAGGAAGCTTGTTCATGGAGCCGATTTGGTTGTTTTACCGCGAAGATGCTGCAGCCAAATTGCTCAACGTCTCGCCAGACAAAACCAAAAGTAGCCCGAAAGTCACGCCAACGCTGAGCGCCATCACGCAGCTACCCGGCTGGCGGCTCAATGTGGGCACCGAAGGCTCGGGTGTGCCCAAATTGATGACGCGCCTGCTGGAGAGCAATCGCATCGAACTCAAAGACATCAAGCTCTCCACGCTCGATCAAACGCCAGCGACCATGGCCTTGCTGGGCAGTGAGATCGACGCGCTCGTATTCGCCTCTGCGCCTGAATCCGTGATGGTGCAAATGCTCTTGCAAACGCCGGGCATCAAGCTGATGGATTTGCAGCAAAGTGAGGCGTATTCGCGGCGCTTTAATTTTCTCTCGCCCGCCTCGCTGCCGCGCGGCGTGGTTGATCTTGCGCTCGACAATCCGGCGCAAGACGTGCGCTTGGTGGGCCCCACCGCTTCGCTGATCACACGCAACACCACGCATCCTGCCGTGTTGCAGCTTTTCACCAGCGCCGCGCATCAAATTCATGGCGTGCCCGGTTGGTTTGCCGCCTCTAAACAATACCCAAATGCCCAGCGTGATGAGCTGCCGATGGCGCAAGAAGCTGAGCGCTATTTGAAAAATGGCCCACCGCTTTTGCAGCGCTATTTGCCCTTTTGGATGGCGAATTTGATCGAGCGCATGTGGGTCGCGCTCTCGGTGATCATCGTCGTTTTGCTGCCGCTCTCGCGCATTTTGCCGCCGCTTTATACCTTCCGTGTGCGCTCGCGGATTTTCAAATGGTATGCCCAGCTGCGCAGCATTGAAGATCGTGATTCACCTGATCCACAAGTGCGCACGGCCTTGGTCGATGAAATCAATGCGCTCGATGGCATGGTGGAGAAAATCAAAATTCCTCTGTCGCATGCCGATGAGCTCTACGCGCTGCGCAGCAATATTCATCTCGTGCGAAAGAAGCTGATGCGCTGATTGCCCAGCGCATATTTTTGCGGCTTTAAGGCGCAGCAAGAAGCGGCGCGGGATCGCTGACCGAAGTGTCTGCATCGGTCGCCACCGCGCTGGCTTGCACAGCTTCTTGCAGCTTTCGAATATCCGCCAGCAAACCGTCTGCTTGCGCGTCGGGCATCTGAATACTTTGCAGCCCTGTTTTCAGTTGCGGCATGAGTTGGGTCACGAGCGCTGCGTGTTCGGACTTGCGCGGTGCAGCGCGACGCAGTGAGACGCTCCAAAGCAGCGCAGCCAAAGCCTGCGTGTATCGCGCGCTGTCGTTACTCTCTATCGGAAAAAGCTGCGCTTTTGCAAGCACTTGCGCCCAAGAGCCCATCAGAAATTGCTTGATCATGGGCGGCGCATCGCCAGCATCACGCCGCCCCACGAGCTGAAAGCCTAAGCGCCCGGCCAGCTGCCTGACCGCTTGCATTTGCTCAAGCTGCTGCGCCTTGCGGACTTCATCTTGAGCGGCCGCCTCATCTTGGCGTTGCCAAACACTCACCAAGCTGGTACACGCTTGCTCAAAGCCTCTGGCGCTGGGCTCGCTCATGGCAGCAAAAGCAGTGATCAGCTTGTCCACCGGTGTGAAAAACGCCAGATAACCTTCCGCCATTTCGCTCGGATAGCGCAAGCTGCGCTCTGTAATGAGGCTCAAAAACTTTTGCACAGGATGTTGGTCATCGGTGAGCATGCCTGCATCTTCTTGCGCCAAACTGAGTAATGACACTTTCAAATCATCAAGCGCTTCGCGCAGTGGCACGGGCACGCGTGCCAAGCTCGGCGAGGTCAGGTTTTGGTGGGTTTTCAGCATCTCGGTAATTTGCGCGATACTGACCTCTCGCATGGGAAGGGGTGCAGCGACAGGTGGCATTTCAAGTCGTTGTGTCTGCGTACTGGTTTGGAAGGCGCCTCCACTGTCGTCTAACGATGGCATAGGCAAGCCGCGCTCGTGAATTTGCGCCATGAGCCGTTCTGACTCATCTAAATCGCGCAAGAGCGCATCCATTGGATTGCCGCTCAAGGCCTGTGCCAGCGCGTCTTGATGCTCATCAGGCGCGCCCAAATGCTTGCGCAAGCGCAGCACAGTGCGCCTCGCTTGTTCAGCAAGTTGCTGTGTTTGCGTATCCAGCCCGGTTTCGTCGTCGCCCACTGGTGCGCTGGCATCGCTTTGTACAAAACCAAACACAATCGCAGCTAATTCATCGAAGCCAGCCGCTTGGGCTTGGCTGCTTGCCTCGCGGCTGCTTGGATCACGCAGTACAGCTTGCAATTGCAAATACACCCAGGCCAATTGCGAACTGAGCGCAGCGAGCAAATGATCCGCCCAAATTTGCCGCTGTTTCGGCTGCGCTTCGCTACGCATCACCAATTCAAGCAAGGCTTGCACATAAGCCGAAGGCCCGAGTGGATTGCCTCGCCTGCTGCCCTGCGCGCTAACCAATACATCCACCTGCGCCACCTCAGCAGCGCAAATGCGCAAATCCACATGGGGCAAAATGCTGGCCATTTTTGCAGGCAACGGGTAGGCCATCGCCACGCGCAGCAGCGGCGCAAACTGCTTGCCCCAGCGCTCGCGCTCTGCCTCTAGCGCACTAGCTGCTTGCTCGTAGAGTTGATGCTCTTCGCCCGCCACGCTGAGCAACCTGCGATCCATGCTTTGCAGAGCGCGACTGATCAGCTGCGTCATCACCTGTGGCGCGAGCTCAAGGCTCCACGCCAAGCCTTGCATCAGGTTCACTGACACGCTTGGCATCTGGTCGCTCGCGCTGGACGCGCTTGGTGCGACTTCGCTAGCAATGGGTGCATTAGTGCGAGTGCCTCGCGCCGCATCGGCCTCGGCCTGTTGCAACACAAGTGCATCAAACTCAGCAGCCGACAAACTAGGGAAAGGTGTATCCATAATTCTTTGATTATTGCTGCAAACACGGCACATGGCGCACCACCGTCGCATCCGCGCAGCTTCTCGGTCGACAGCAGCAGGCACGAAGGCATTTTTTGAAAATCGGTACACTGCTCAGATGCATCGCTTTTTACAACTCACACTTGATCTCTTTGCAGAGACCATCTCAGTTGTACAAAAAGACACAAATATCCGCGCCACAGAGATCAAGCAAGCGCTAAGCGCTACGAATTCAATAGCGGATGAACCAAGCTCGCCCTGCGAACCACTGCAAGCTATCTTGCACCCAACCCAATTTTCACATCCCAAGGCGAATCGTCAAGCCCGTTTGCAGGCGCGCAGCATCAAAAACAGCGGCCATGGCGGTGGCGAATGCATCGTAGCTTACGAACTTCGTCGCGCTAAGCGCAAAACCATTGGTTTTGTGATCGGTGCAGATGGCTTGGTGGTGAGTGCGCCTCGCTGGGTGCCGCTGTATGAGGTAGATAAAGCCTTGCAGGAAAAGTCTGCGTGGATTGTCAATAAGCTCGCCGAGGCTCAAGAGCGCCAACAAAGGCAAGCGCAGACGCAAATTAAATGGCAAGAAGGCTCAGTGATCCCGTTTCTGGGAGAGAGCGTGATCATCGTGATTGATCCGCGTCAAGCCTCGGGTGCATCCAATGCCGCACTAGGCATGGCGCAATTGCATACCGATGCCACCACGCTGCCTGGCGTTCCGAGCCTGACGCTCCATATCGGCCTGCCGCATGATGCAAACCCTGAGCGCATCCGCGATTGCGTGCAAGCTTGGCTGATGCGCCAAGCCAAGCGCATTTTTGAAGAACGCTTGAATCATTTTTGCCCGCAACTTGACGTACGCTGGACGAAGCTCTCGCTGTCAAACGCCAGCAGCCGCTGGGGGAGCGCAGGCAGCGATGGCGCGATTCGCCTTAATTGGCGACTGATTCATTTCCGCCAAAACGTCATCGATTACGTCGTCGTTCATGAGCTCTCGCATCTACGCGTGATGGATCACAGCCCTCGCTTTTGGAGCACAGTCGAATCCATCATGCCGGATTACGCGGATCGTAAAGGGCAGCTCAAAGACGAAGCCATTCCGCGCTGGTGAGCTCGCAGATGAATGCCTTGTTTAACACTATTAATATGATAGCACTCTGCGCATAATATACGCCGGCCAATGGCCTATTTTTATTACATTTTGACTCTAAAATCTAGTTTCTCAACTCTTCCCGAGAATCCTCATGCTTGCCTTCGCCACTCGCCTTCAGAACGTCGAAACCTCCGCCATTCGCGAAATTTTCAAGCTGCTCGGCAAACCCGGCATCATCAGCTTGGCGGGCGGCTTTCCCGATGCCAATTTGTTTGACGTTGACGGCATTCGCGAAGCCAGCGTGCGCGCCTTGGCTGACAACCCTGGCGCGGTGCTGCAATATGGCGCAACGGAAGGCCACAACCCATTACGAGAAGAAATCGCCCGCTACATGGCCGGCAAAGGCGCAAGGGTTGAGCCCACTGGACTGATCATCACCACTGGCAGCCAGCAAGCGCTCGATTTGATCGGCAAGACGATGATTTCGCCTGGCGACAAAGTGATTGTTGAAGCGCCCACATTTCTCGCAACGATTCAATGCTTTCGCCTGTATGGTGCAGATATTGTGGGCGCGCCGATTGATGCAGATGGCGTGAAGGTTGACGAGCTAGAGCAGCTCATCATTGAACATAAACCGAAGCTGATCTACCTCATCCCGAATTTTGGCAATCCCAGCGGCGCAATGCTCAGCCTGGAGCGCAGAAAACGCATCTTGGCGCTAGCCGTGCAACACAAAGTGCTCGTGATTGAAGACGATCCGTATGGCGAGCTCTATTTCAACGCACCGCCGCCGCCGACCATGCTGGAATTGTCAAACGACATTCCCGGCAGCCGCGATTGGCTTGCGTATTGCGGCAGCTTGAGTAAAACCATGTCGCCCGGCCTGCGCGTGGGCTGGCTCATTGCGCATCCATCGCTGCTGCAAAACGCCGTGATGTGTAAGCAATTCTCTGATGCGCACACCAGCAATCTAGCGCAAGCCACGGCTTACGAATATCTCAAAATGGATCGCATGCAAGGCGCTCTCGCCAAAGTGCGCCCTGCGTATGCCGAGCGCGCGAAAGCTTTGTGCGTCAACCTCAAAAAAGTGATGGGGGGCGACATCTCTTTCTCCGAACCGCAAGGCGGCATGTTCGTCTGGGCGCGGCTGAATGCGCCGGGAGCAGATGCACGCGAATTCGCCAAGCAATCGATTGAGCGAGGCGTTGCCTTCATTCCTGGCACGCCGTTTTACGCGGTCAATCCAGATCATGCGACTTTGCGCTTTAGTTTCGCCACCTCGGATGTCGCCAAAATTGAGCAAGGCGTTGCAAGGTTAAAAGCCTAGACCCGAAACGCATGGATGGAGCGCATATCCCCAGCGCTTCACAAGCATCTCGTTTTCTGTCAATATTATTCCTGTGCAGCTCAATATCCATCCGCCCACACCGCTGGAATACTTCGCGACCCTTGTCGCTGGCGACGACGATGCCGCCTTCCCGCTGTTAGAAGCCGCTACTAGCCTCGCGCAAGATGAGTATCCCGATCTGGATATGCAGCAAGTGCTTGGTGATGTGGATCAGCTCATTGCGCGCCTGAAGCGCCGCATCCCCAAAGATGCTGCCGCGCTGCAAAAGCTGCGTTGCATGCAACAGTTTTTCTACCGCGACATGGGCTTCGCGGGCAACGCCAATAATTACTACGAGCCAGATAACTCCTATCTCAACGCCGTCCTGCGCACGCGCAAAGGCATCCCCATCAGCATGGCTGTGATTTGGCTAGAGATCGCACAAGCCGTCGGCTTGAACGCGCATGGCGTGAGCTTCCCCGGTCATTTCATGATCAAAGTCACCCTGCCACGCGGCCAAGTGGTGATTGATCCGCTTAACGGCACCAGCCTCTCACGCGAAGAGCTCTCCGAGCGCATCGAGCCCTACAAACGGCGCAGCGGCCTGATCGACGAATACGATGTGCCGCTCGGCCTCTATCTGCAATCAGCGAAGCCGCGAGACATCTTGACGCGCATGCTACGCAATCTCAAAGAAATCCATAAAACCCAAGAAGATTGGCCAAGATTCATCGCCGTCCAAAACCGCCTCATCACCCTCCTGCCCGACGCCTGGAGCGAATACCGAGACCGAGGCTTAGCACTGGCCGAAATGGAAGAAAAGCTAGGAGACAGCAGCGCCGCAATTCCTGATTTGGAGCTTTATTTATCCAAAGCAGAAGATGCGCTGGATATTGAGGCGATAGCGGAGCTGGTGGCTGGGTTGCGGCAGGTTTGAATCATGCCCATCGGCAGCAACTTCGACGAATTCTTGAACGATGTTGGCATTCTTGAAAGCACGACTCAGGCTGCGCGTCAGAAACTACTAGCTTTGCAAGTAACCACTTGCCCTTCGGATTCTTCACAACAAAACAGTACGCCAACTAAGGACAGCAGCGACTCAATCCAAGTGAAGCTTGATTAACTGCGTTAGCCTCGCTTCTTTTAAAGCCTTCAATATGCCGGGCGCAAATTTGAGAGCTGTTTCTACACGATTATTCGGCGCAACAAGCACCATCACAGCAACCGGCAACTGAGTGTTTTGTTGATACGGCAGATTTTGATCAAAGGTCATCAACAGATCGTAATCAGCCAGCTTCATTGCCGCCATAAGTTCGCCATTGAGCAAGCCAGCAAGTCCCGCCGTTTACGCTGAGCGCACAAAATGCCCCTCAACCGCGAAGCTAAGCGCCTTTGGCACCGATTCATCGAGCAACACGCGCATAGAAATCAGGCCGCCATCAACGCCAAGCGGCTCTCTTCCAACACGCAAACTGCCGCTTCGCGCGAGACGGTAGGAAATTGCTCAAGAAATTCATCCAAGCTGTCACCCGCCTCAAGATAGTCAAACAAAGACTTCACAGGCACGCGCGTACCCGTGAAGCAGGGCGTGCCGCTCATGAGCTTCGGGTTTTGAACGATGTATTGGTTTTGCATGATTTGCATCCTTTGAAAAATTTACTCTTACCAATCGGATGGTTTATCCTAGAGTTTTCGCCGAAAGTGCGACTACTAGCTTACATCAACTAATGGATCAAAGGTAGCCAATCTCATGCAGACATTAAAGAAAATCCATCTGTCAATACTAAAATTTATGGCTATCCTCAGTGCACTAGCGTTTACTGGGTGCGGAATACCTAGGATTTATTGGTCAGAAACAGACATGGCCGGACCACCTGTGGCCACTGGCGAGCAAACCAAACAATTCAACCGCTGTGACATAACAAGTTCAGGTATCTCTTTCTCACCCAATGGTGGAGGAATTCGCTGCGACTACTCGTTCAAGTCCAAATCTGGTGTTCATGTAGATTTCCCACAGATTACGAACGAAATTAGCCACGGAATGACTTTTTCTAGCCACCTGCGACCTTACATGCATAAGCCCACACCGGAGACGACTCAGGAGCGTCGCTATTCACCCGAATTGGGGCTGTATTTGGTGGCGCTCAATCCCACAGTGGTCGTTGGGATTCCGGCGAAAAACTATGGTGAAGGCCGTTGTTCTGCGATAGGCGGTAGAGACTGCTTCAACGTAACTGAGTTGTATGTACAAGAGCGATATGCGCAGCGCACATCGTTCGGCGTTCATTACAAAAGACAGCCCTTTGTTCGTGAGCAGTCGTTTGTGTGGATTCCAAGTTTGAAGCAAGACTCGATACCACTTCCCTCCGACGGCTCGGAGGTAGTTATTCTTCATCCTGCTGGTAGCATCCGCTTAATCGGAAGCGAGGGATTTTGGCGACTGAAATAGACGACCCAAAAGTCTTTGGCCGCAGCGCGCGGGGTGGATAGCTGATTCTGCGCAATCCCTTTAGAATCGAGCCATGGTGGCAGGCGACAAAATTGAATTTACACAGCATGCACTGATTCGCATGGCTGAGCGTGGTGTTAGCAAGGCAGAGGTGATTCAAGTGCTGCTGCACCCCAGAGAAAAGGTCGTCGCCAGCGCAGACCGTTTCGAGGCAAGAGGTTTGATTGATCGTGAAGGCAAAATGATGCTGCTTCGGGTGATTTACGAACACGGTGCGGTGGTCACAGTCATCACCGTAGTAGCCACCAGCAAGCTAGCTAAATATGGAGCAACGCAATGAAGATTGAATACGATGCGAAGGCCGACGCAATTTACATTCGCCTGTCGAGCGGGAAGGTAGCGGATAGCGACGAAGTGCGGCCTAATGTGTTTTTAGACATTGATGTGAATGGCCGCGTATTAGGTATTGAAATGCTCGACGTCAGCAAGCTGACTGACAAGCCCAACGAAATGGCTCTGGAGATGCTGGCGCTTTGATTGCGCCTGCTGCAGGAATTTTAGAGAGCTTGAAATGAAAACGACTGATCCTGTGATGCAAGAAGTTTGGCAAGCGAAAGAAGCAAATGCCAAGAAACACCAAAATCTGGCTGCTTACATGAGCTACCTGCGCAAGCAGGCGAAAAGCAAGCATGCAGGCGGCCGAGTGGCATGTTCGCCTGCGCAGGCTCAATCTACAAACTAGCATCAGCTACGCCACTTCAGAAAAAAATTTCAAAGGAAATAGCTTTCTAGCCGCCATGAAATGTGCGCAAGGCGCTACTTTATTTATAGCGGATACAAGAAGTATGCATTCTTAAAGCGTGGATACTTTTCAGCGTCAGCAAAAACAAAAAGCCCGCAGACCTTGCAGTCTGCGGGCTTTGTTTTTTCGTCGAGAGCAATTACGCTAATCGACGCAGCATAAGGGCTTAGCGCTAGGCGCATCGGCGCTGACAGTAGCAGCGCTACGGCAAGCCGATGCAACGACGCGATCAGCCCTTAGGCAAGGAATGACACGGCTTACATGCCCATGCCGCCCATCCCACCCATGCCGCCCATATCGCCGCCGCCCATGCCGCCGCCTGCTGCGTCAGCTTTTGGAGCTTCTGCGATCATGCACTCAGTCGTCAACATCAGGGATGCAACAGACGCTGCATTTTGCAATGCAGTACGGGTCACTTTGGTTGGATCCAAGATGCCCATTTCGATCATGTCGCCATAGGTGTCGTTGGCGGCGTTGAAGCCGTAGTTGCCTTTACCGGCAAGCACAGCTGCCACGACCACGCTGGCTTCGCCGCCGGCGTTGAACACGATTTCGCGCAGTGGGCTCTCGATAGCGCGCATGACCAAGGCCACGCCTGCATCTTGATCGGCATTGTCGCCTTTGATGGTGCCAACTGCTTGCTTGGCGCGCAAGAATGCAACGCCGCCGCCAGCCACGATGCCTTCTTCCACTGCGGCGCGGGTAGCGTGCAGTGCGTCTTCCACGCGGGCTTTTTTCTCTTTCATCTCAACTTCGGTGGCAGCACCGACTTTGATCACGGCCACGCCGCCAGCTAATTTTGCAACGCGCTCTTGCAGCTTTTCGCGGTCGTAGTCAGAGGTGGCTTCTTCGATCTGCACGCGCACTTGTTTGACGCGGGCTTCGATATCAGCAGCTTTGCCTGCACCGTCGATGATGATGGTGTTTTCTTTGCCCACTTCGATGCGTTTGGCCGAACCCAAGTCAGCCAAGGTGACTTTCTCAAGGGTCATGCCGATTTCTTCCGCAACGACTTTGCCGCCGGTCAGAATCGCGATGTCCTCTAACATGGCTTTGCGACGATCGCCGAAGCCTGGGGCTTTAACAGCCACCACTTTCAGGATGCCGCGAATCGTGTTGACCACGAGTGTTGCCAAGGCTTCGCCTTCAACTTCTTCAGCAACGATGAGCAATGGGCGGCCAGCTTTTGCCACAGCTTCGAGCGTGGGCAGCAAGTCGCGGATGTTGCTGATTTTCTTGTCGTACAAGAGTACGAAAGGATTGTCGAGCAGCGCGGCTTGCTTTTCTGGGTTGTTGATGAAGTAAGGGCTGAGGTAGCCACGGTCGAACTGCATGCCTTCAACGATGTCGAGCTCGTTGTCCAGGCTCTTGCCGTCTTCCACGGTGATCACGCCTTCTTTGCCGACTTTGTCCATCGCCTTGGCGATGATCTCGCCGATGGAGGTGTCACTGTTTGCCGAAATACTGCCCACTTGGGCGATTTCTTTGGAAGTGGTGGTTGGCTTGGAAGCCTTCTTCAGCTCGGCGACCAAAGCCGTCACAGCTTTGTCGATACCGCGCTTCAGATCCATGGGGTTCATGCCAGCGGCCACGTATTTCATGCCTTCGCGCACGATGGCTTGAGCCAACACGGTGGCAGTGGTGGTGCCGTCGCCAGCGTTGTCAGACGTCTTGGAAGCAACTTCCTTGACCATCTGCGCGCCCATGTTTTGCAACTTGTCTTTGAGTTCGATCTCTTTAGCGACGGAAACGCCGTCTTTGGTCACGGTAGGCGCGCCGAATGAGCGCTCCAAAACCACGTTACGACCCTTAGGGCCGAGGGTCACTTTGACCGCGTTGGCCAAAATGTTCACGCCTTCGACCATACGTGCGCGGGCTTCGCCGCCGAAAATTACGTCTTTTGCTGCCATGTTAGGCTCCTAAAAACTGAAAATATTGATGAAATTGACACTTAGCCGGCATAGAACCTGCGTAGAGTGCTATAAATTTAATAGTAAGTCTTAACCA
>JANMDU010000039.1:0-12627 GCA_031376455.1 Variovorax sp.
ACGGTGATCTCGGATTGCTTCATCACGCGAGCGCCATCTTCTTCTTTGTAGCTGGCCAAGCGACCACCGTTTTGAACGATATGAACATCATCTAAGTGCAATGAAATCTTGGTCTGATCAAGATCTGCGATGCCTGCATAGCCCACTGCGGCCAAAATGCGGCCTAGGTTGGGGTCGCTGGCGAAGAAGGCGGTTTTGACCAAGGGGCTGTGGGCGATGGCGTAGGCGGCCTGCGTGCATTCGCTTTGCACTTTTCCGCCAGTGACTTTGACGGTGATGAATTTGGTTGCGCCTTCACCATCTCGCACGATGGCTTGTGCCAGTTTCTGCGAAACACGCAGCATGGCGGCTTTTAATGCATGAAATTCATCACTTGCCGGCGTAATGTCTGCGCAAAGCGCTATCTTATTCGTAGCAATGACGATGAAGCTGTCGTTCGTGGAGGTATCGCCATCAATCGTGACGCGGTTAAACGATTGATCGGCCAAGTCTTTGGCAAGTTGTTGCATCAACGTTTGCGGCACAACAGCATCGGTAGCTAAAAAGCCGAGCATCGTGGCCATATTCGGGCGGATCATGCCTGCACCTTTGCTGATGCCAGTGACTGTAATCGTCTTGCCGGCGATTATCACTTGCTCACTGAACGCTTTGGGCAGCGTGTCCGTCGTCATGATGCCCTCTGCTGCTTTCCCCCAGTGAGCAGGCTGCGCATCTTTCAATGCAGCGGGTAGCGCGGCTTCGATACGATCATTTGGCAGCGGCTCCATGATCACGCCTGTGGAGAGCGGCAACACTTGCGCGGGAGAAATATCCAAATGCTGAGCGAGCGCCACACAGGTCGAACGGGCGCGAGCCAAGCCATCGTCTCCTGTGCCGGCGTTGGCGTTGCCCGTGTTGATCAAGACAGCGCGAATGCCGATATTTTTCGCAAGATGCTCACGACACATTTGTACTGGAGCTGCACAAAAACGATTTTGTGTAAACACCCCAGCCACGCTTGCGCCATCGTCAATCAGCATCACCGTAACGTCTTTGCGATTCGCTTTGCGCACGCCCGCTTCGACCACGCCAATGCGAATGCCTGAAACGGAATGCAGTCGTGAAGCGTCTGTGGGCGTAAAGTTAACAGCCATACTTTCTCCAAATTTTAAGGAAAAAGAGCACTTCGCCGGCATAGATATTGCGCGAAGTGCTCATATTTTTATAGCAAAAAACTCGGGAAGATTTAACTCAACTGCCCGTGACAATTCTTGTATTTCTTGCCACTTCCGCATGGGCACGGATCATTTCTGCCGACGCGCATGTGTGCGTAGGGATTTGCGCCCGAGCCTGGAGCTACCGCTTTGCTGCGCGTCTCTTCATCAAGCGTGGATTCAACGCCCCCGTCCGCCGTCGGCGCGGTGTAGGTCACGTTACTGATGTTCTCAGCGCGGCTTTCCATCTCTTGTGTGGCCTCGGCGATTTGCTCATTGCTTTGAATCTTGACATTCATCAAAATCCGCGTCACGTCATTTTTCACGACATCGAGCAACTGGCCAAACAGCTCAAACGCCTCGCGCTTGTATTCCTGCTTGGGCTGCTTTTGCGCAAAGCCGCGCAAATGAATACCTTGGCGCAAATAATCCAGCGCAGACAAGTGCTCTCGCCAATGGCTGTCGATGTTTTGCAAAAGCACCATACGTTCAAACTGCGTGAAATTCTCTTGCCCAACGAGTTCAACCTTTGAATCAAACGCCGTGTTCGCCTCAGCGACAACTTTTTCTAACACGTCTTCATCCGTGATGGAATCCGATTTTTCTACCATCGCCCCCAAGTCAATATCCATCTGCCAATCGTTGGCAAGCGTGTTTTGCAGCGCAGGCAAATCCCATTGCTCTTCCACAGAATTAGCAGGCACATAGCTGTGCACGATATCCGTAAAGCAGCCTTCGCGCAGCCCTTTGATCTGAGCGCTCAGATCGCTCGCATCCAAAATATCGTTGCGCTGCTGGTAGATCACCTTGCGCTGATCGTTGCTCACATCATCGTATTCGAGCAATTGCTTGCGCATATCAAAATTGCGCGCTTCGACCTTGCGTTGCGCGCTCTCGATACTGCGCGTGACGATACCCGCTTCAATCGCTTCGCCCTCGGGCATCTTCAAGCGATCCATGATGGAGGCCACACGATCACCGGCGAAGATACGCATCAGCGGGTCATCCAAGCTCAGATAAAAACGCGATGAACCTGGATCGCCTTGGCGGCCCGAGCGGCCACGCAATTGGTTGTCAATACGGCGGCTCTCATGGCGCTCGGTGGCGATGATGCGCAGGCCGCCAAGGGCTTTAACCTGCTCGTGATCTTTGGTCCATTGCTCGCGCAGTGCTGATATTTTTTTCTCTTTCGCTACAGCATCCAGCGATTCATCCGCCTCAACCGTAGCAATCGCCTTTTCCACATTGCCGCCGAGCACGATATCTGTGCCTCGGCCCGCCATATTGGTGGCAATCGTGATCATCTTCGGACTGCCGGCTTGCGCCACGATATCTGCCTCGCGTGCATGCTGTTTCGCGTTCAACACCTGATGCGGCAGTTTGGCTTTCACCAGCATCTCAGCGATCAGCTCAGAGTTTTCAATCGACGTCGTGCCTACGAGCACAGGCTGGCCGCGCTCGTAGCATTCGCGCATATCAGCAATCGCTGCTTCATAGCGCTCCTTGCCCGTCTTGTAAACGCGATCCAATTGATCATCACGCTTGCTGGGCTTGTTGGGTGGAATAAGCACGGTCTCCAAGCTGTAAATGTCTTGGAATTCAAAGGCCTCGGTATCTGCCGTGCCCGTCATGCCGGCTAGCTTGCCGTACAGGCGGAAATAGTTTTGGAACGTGATGGAGGCGAGCGTCTGATTCTCGGCTTGGATCTGTACGCCTTCTTTGGCCTCGACAGCTTGGTGCAAGCCATCGCTCCAACGGCGCCCCGTCATCAAGCGGCCTGTGAACTCATCCACGATGGTGACTTCGCCATCTTGCACGACATAATTTTGATCGCGGTGATAAAGATGATGCGCGCGCAATGCGGCGTTCAAGTGATGCATCAGCGTGATGTTGGCCGGGTCATAGAGCGATGCGCCCTCGGGAATCAGCCCCAGGCCAGACAAAATCCGCTCGGCATTCTCGTGGCCTTGCTCGGTGATGTAGGCCTGATGGCTTTTTTCATCCACGGTGAAATCGCCAGCTTGGATCACACCCTCGCCTGTGCGCGGATCCGCTTCGCCGATCTGCTTGACGAGCATCGGCACGACTTTGTTGAGCGCTTGATACACATCGGTTTGGTCATCGGCTTGGCCCGAGATGATCAGTGGTGTGCGCGCTTCGTCAATGAGGATGGAATCGACTTCATCGACGATGGCAAAAGACAATCCGCGCTGCACACGATCTGCCGCTTCATAGACCATGTTGTCGCGCAAATAATCGAAGCCGAATTCATTGTTGGTGCCGTAGGTAATATCTGCGCGGTAGGCTGCTTGCTTTTCTTCGCGCTGCATGTTGGGCAAATTGATACCTACGCTCATACCGAGGAAGTTGTAGAGCTGGCCCATCCACTTCGCATCGCGGCTGGCCAAATAATCGTTCACAGTAACGACGTGTACGCCGTTTCCAGCAAGCGCATTCAAATAGACCGGCAACGTGGCGGTGAGCGTTTTTCCTTCACCCGTGCGCATCTCAGCGATCTTGCCTTGGTGCAGCGCCATACCGCCGACCAATTGCACGTCAAAATGCCGCATTTTCATCACGCGCTTCGAAGCTTCTCGCACCACGGCAAAGGCTTCGGGAAGTAGCGCATCCAGCGTCTCGCCGTTGGTCACGCGCTGCTTGAATTCGGGCGTTTTAGCAATCAGTTGCTCATCGCTCAGCGCTTCGAGGCCACCTTCTAACGCGTTGATGCTTTCCACATTTTTGCGGTAACTTTTGAGAAGGCGATCATTACGAGAGCCGAAAATTTGAGTGAGGAAATTGATAGCCATGCATGTGCGCTTGTTTTCCTGCCTGTGTCACAAGACACATCGCAAATAACAAGCATTACTTTCTACGGATTGTCACGAATTTGGGGCTGATTTCTCAGTTCCCAAGTTAACTCATCATTTTATCTGCTCATGGGCAGTTTCTACTCAGCGCTGTAGCTTTGCTTTGGCCTGAGCTTCGGTAGGTGGCAATACGGAGCCGCCCATGAGCAGGAATTTTTGCGGATCTTGCGGCGTACCGTCAGCGAGCACTTCAAAATGCAAATGCGGCCCTGTAGAACGCCCCGTTGAGCCCACAGCAGCAATTTTCTGACCACGCTTGACCAAGTCGCCTTTTTTAACGAACGTGGCTGAAGCATGCGCATAGCGCGTGATCAGGCTGTTGCCATGATCAATTTCTACCATGTTGCCAAAACCTGGATGATATTCCTGCACCACCACAACCCCGCCAGCGGCAGCGAGAATGGGCGTGCCTGAATCGGCTTGAAAATCTAATCCCGAATGCAACGCGGAGCGTCCAGTGATCGGGTCGATACGCCAGCCGAAAGCAGAACCCAAATTCGAACCCGGCACGGGCTGGGCAGTGGGCAGCATGATCTTGGCGATTTTTTGGTCGAACAGACGCGATTCCATCACGGTCAGCAGATCGGCTTTGGAATTACTCATGGCCTCCAAATCACTCAAAGTTTGATTGAGCTCCTCCAACGACAGCGGACGATTGCCAATCAACACACCTCCCTGCCCGGGCGCGGTTTTTAGGTTGGCAGGCATCGGTACGCCGGCAAGCTGCGAAACACGTTCCGTCAATGCCTCTAGTTGCACCACCTTCGCTTGCATTTCTCCGACTTTTTTTGCCATCGCATCGATGTTCTCGCGCATGAAGCGATCACGTTGCTCGAACTCGTCTTTCACAACCATTTTCACCAACGTGCCAATCACTGGCCAGCCCTCTCGCGCACCCTTCAGAAAGACCAAGTGATATAGGCCTACAGCCACAAGCATCAATGCCAGAGATGCAGCCAAACCCGCCAAAATAAGCTTGGTGCCGCTCAAATGCAAAGGCCGGGTCTTGGCCAGCCAAGCATCCGTGATAATCAAATGCATCGTTTGTTACTCCAACTTATTCTTACCCGTGAAAACTGCTGTGACCACGCCCCCCCGATCCACATTGCTTCCATCTTACCTGCCGCTGCGCACGGTTCGTGTGAGAGATGCTATGCCAGTGCTCAAAGCGATGCGTCAAGCGCCGGGCTTGGCAGGTTTGGCACAATTGGCTCAACATTCTGTCGATTGCCTGCGTCTTGTCGCTCCCTTGATTCCAATCAGCATGCGCTCTGGCGTTCAGGCCGGGCCGTTCGACGAAGGCCAATGGTGCTTGATCGCCGCTAACAGTGCCGTAGCTGCGAAACTGCGTCAACTCACGCCTGCATTAGCGGCGCATCTTCGTACGCATGGCCAGAATGTGCAAGCGATTCGCATCAAAATTTCGATGCAAAGATAAGAGCTTGCAATACAAACTCTTGGGAATAAATGGTGCCGCTTGTCGGGATTGAACTGACGACCTACCGCTTACAAGGCGGTTGCTCTACCACTGAGCTAAAGCGGCAACGAGTGTATTCTATCCGATGCTTTTTCTCGCTTACTTGACGCGGGTGAGTGCTGGTCGACTCGGCGTTTTACTTGGGCCTGCAGGTGGCGACGGCTCTGCGGGATCATCACTTGATGTTTGTTTAACGGCTGCGGGTGCAGACTTGAGTTTGACGATCTTCTCGGGCTGCGATGAAGCGGGTTCGGCGGAGAATGCAAGCTGCGGATGATCTGCCGTTGGCGCGATCTCGCTGACCGAGCGCAGGCCTGATGCGCGTCGCTCAGCCGCTGGGCTTTCTTTGACCTCGCCACGCGGTGGCACAAGCTGTGGCACGGGAAAGGCCATGCCTTGGCCATTTTCACGCGCGTAAATAGCGATGATGTGATCAATCGGCACAACGATCTCGCGCGCGACACCACCAAATCGCGCTTTAAATTGCAAGACTTCATTGCCGATCTGCAAGTTGCTTGTGGCATCCATGCTGATGTTGAGTACGATCTCATTGTTTTTCACATGATCGCGTGGCACTTTGACCGAATCATCCACGTATGCGGCAACGTAAGGCGTGAGGTTATTGTCCGAGCACCATTCATAGAGTGCTCGCAACAGATAAGGCCGAGTAGACGTAGATTGGCTGGAATCGATCATGGCTGTATGTTAAACCGAGATCGCATGGCGCAAACAAGACAGCCTGCTGAAAAGCAGGCTGTTTTTGAATGCACGTGTGACGTGAGTTTACTTGCGCATGACTTTTTCAGAGGGCGTGAGCGCTTCAATGTAGGCAGGGCGCGAGAAAATGCGCTCGGCATATTTGAGCAGGGGCGCTGCATTTTTTGACAACTCAATGCCGTAAAAATCCAAGCGCCATAACAGCGGCGCGAGCGCGACATCGAGCATGGAGAAGTTGTCGCCCATGATGAATTTATTCTTCAAGAACACGGGTGCCATCTGCGTGAGCTTGTCGCGAATGTGATGCCGTGCTTTGTCGAGCACTTTGTCGTTGCCCTTGAGTGCGCGGTTCTCCAGAATAGAGACATTAGTAAACAGCTCTTTTTCAAAGTTGAGCAAGAACAGGCGCACTCTGGCGCGATCTACAGGATCGCCAGGCATCAGTTGAGGATGCGGAAAGCGTTCATCAATGTATTCGTTGATGATGTTGGATTCATACAAAATCAAATCGCGCTCGACAAGGATAGGGACTTGTCCATACGGATTCATGACGTTGATGTCTTCTGGCTTGTTGTACAAGTCCACATCTCGGATTTCAAAATCCATGCCTTTTTCAAACAACACAAAGCGGCTGCGGTGGGAGAAAGGGCATGTTGTCCCCGAATAAAGCACCATCATGGGTGTGAGCTCCTAAAAATCAAAAAGGAGTGGAAGCGCTATTGCGCCCCACTCCGGTGGCGATGTAGCTGCTTAATGTTCATTAAGCAGCTGCATCAAGAATTATTTGATGTCTTTCCAGAAAGAGGCATTCAAGCGCCATGCAATGACCGTGAAAATACTCAAGAAAATGAGAACCCACACACCAATGCGCACACGTTGATTTTGCCCAGGCTCGCCCATCCATTGCAAGTAGCTGACCAAGTCATTCACCGTTTGATCGTATTGCAAAGGCGTGAGTTGGCCAGGCTTGACCTGAGTCCAACCAGCCAAGACTTTCTCTTCTTTGCCATGATTAATAACCATTTTGTAGACTGGCTCGCGCTCGCCTTGCAACTCCCACAGCGGATTGGGCATACCAATGTTGGGATAGGCCTTGTTGTTCCACCCGGTCGCCTTACTGTCATCGCGGTAATAAGTGCGTAATAACGTGTAGAGATAGTCAGCGCCCGGGCCTTTGCTCACATCTGCACGAGAGCGCGCGATCACAGTGAGATCAGGAGGCACGCCACCGAACCATTCCTTGGCTTGCTTAGGATCAATCGAAGATTTCATTGTTTCGCCCACTTTATCTGTGGTGAACAAAAGATTGTCTTTGATCTGCTGCTCAGTCAGACCAATGTCTTTCAAGCGGTTGTAACGCATGTAGGCCGCACTGTGGCAATTGAGACAGTAGTTAACGAAGATTTTTGCGCCGTTTTGCAGCGCGGCCATATCGTTTGTTTTGGGTGTCGCTTTGTCCCACGCAATTCCATCACCCGCTGCAAACGCGGTACTGATGGACAGAGTAGCCATGATCGAGAGAAGAATTTTTTTCATATTTTGCGTCTCCCGAGATTCAATGCGCCGCGAAGATGATGCGATCAGGCACTTCTTTGAATTCACCCATGCGGCTCCATACTGGCATCAGCACAAAAAAGCCGAAATAAAGCAAAGTGCCCAGCTGCGCGACACGTTGAGCAATATCTTGCCCAGCTACGACACCCCAAACGCCAGGCGCTTTGATGCCGAGGTAGCCAAGGATGAAGAAGTTGAATACAAAAATGCCGTAGACCCATTTTTGCCAGCTCGGACGATATCGAATCGATTTGACGGGGCTGTAATCCAGCCATGGTAAGAAGAACAAAATAATGGTGGCAGCGCCCATAACGACAACGCCCCAGAATTTGGCTTCAAAGACCAACAACAAGGCGCAAGCAACTACAGCCGCAACGATGACTGCGGGTTTCATGATGCCAGTGACGACATTTTTGATCACAGCAATAGCAGCGCCACCCAGAATCAATGCAACGAGCACGTAGACCATGTCATCGGTAGTCGCACGCAACATGGAATAAAACGGCGTGAAATACCATACTGGTGCGATGTGCGCTGGTGTCTTCAATGGATCGGCAGGTATGAAGTTGTTGAACTCCAAGAAATACCCACCCAGCTCAGGTGCGAAAAACACAATGGCTGAGAACACCATCAAAAACACGCTCACGCCCAAAATATCGTGAACCGTGTAATACGGGTGGAAAGGGATTCCATCGAGCGGAATGCCTGTTTTTGGATCTTTATGCTTTTTGATTTCCACGCCATCGGGATTGTTGGAGCCAACTTCATGCAACGCGATGATGTGTGCGGCCACTAGGCCTAACAACACCAGGGGCACAGCAATCACGTGCAAAGCAAAAAAGCGGTTCAGCGTCGCATCACCTACGACATAATCGCCACGAATCAACAGCGCCAAGTCTGGGCCAATAAAAGGTACAGCAGCAAACAAATTCACAATCACTTGCGCGCCCCAATAACTCATCTGACCCCATGGCAGCAAATAGCCCATGAAGGCTTCAGCCATCAAGCACAAGAAAATACCGCAACCGAAGAGCCAAATCAATTCGCGCGGCTTGCGATAAGAGCCATAGATCAAACCACGGAACATGTGCAAATAGACAACGACGAAAAATGCCGAAGCCCCAGTGGAGTGCATGTAGCGCACCAACCAGCCCCAAGGCACATCCCGCATAATGTATTCAACAGACGCAAACGCCGCGCTAGCATCTGGCTTGTAATGCATCGTCAAGAAAATGCCGGTGACGATTTGAATCACGAGCACCAGCAATGACAAAGCGCCAAAGAAATACCAAAAGTTAAAGTTTTTCGGCGCGTAGTATTCGCTCAAATGCTCTTTGTAGAGCTTAGATGCTGGGAAGCGATTGTCAACCCAATTCAGAAGTTTTTCACCAACAGCAGCGTTGGGGGAGATTTCTTTCATTTCAGCCATGTTAATTTGCCTCAGGCTTGCTTGGTTTCACCGATCAGCAACTTGGTGTCGCTGATGTACATGTGCGGTGGGACTTCCAGATTATCTGGCGCAGGTTTGTTTTTATAAACACGACCTGCCATGTCAAACGTCGAACCGTGGCAAGGGCAAAGAAAGCCGCCTTGCCAGTTGGCATCAAATGATTGCGGACCCGCCTCCAGTTTGTCGGAGGGCGAACAACCCAAGTGCGAGCAAATGCCGACAGCCACGAAGATTTCCGGTTTGATCGAGCGATGCGCGTTGCGCGTCTCTTTCATGGGTGTGGTCTCGTCGGCCTTACGAAGAGACTTCGGATCCGCTAAGTCTGCTTCGTTTTTGGCCAAAGCTGCAAGCTGCTCTGGCGTGCGACGCATGATCCAAACGGGCTTACCGCGCCATTCGCGCACAACCTTCTCGCCGGGCTTGATGTCAGAGATATCAACTTCGATGGCCGCGCCAGCCGCTTTGGCTTTCTCAGAGGGCGAAAATGTGCTGACAAACGGAACAGCTACGGCGCCCGCTCCAACTGCGCCTGCACAGGCTGATGTAATGATCCAAGTTCGCTTGGATGAGTCCACGTTACTCATGGATTTCCTCAATATTGGGGTGTTTAGGGGAGAACCCTCAATTGTAGCGGAGCGTAGCTGGTGATTTCAAGCCAAGGCCTGTAAAACATACTTTTCACAAGCCGAACAGACAAACACTTTCAACCTAGGCCAATTTAGCTGGGGAACTGTGCTTGACACATCGCTTTTTGCGGCGATACTGCGCGATGGCGAAATACCAAAATGAGAACTTTGGTAGTCAGTATCAGCCGGCTCGCCCCGGCAAAACCATACCAACAGGAGATTTCAAATGGGCATGATGCAAGAATTTAAGGACTTCGCTCTCAAGGGCAATGTGATGGACTTGGCCGTCGGTGTGATCATCGGCGCAGCTTTTGGAAAAATTGTGGATTCGTTGGTGAAAGACATCATCATGCCCATCGTGGGCAAGATTTTTGGCAACCTGAGCTTCACAGAAATGTTTATTGTGTTGTCGCCGCCTAGCAAGGCAGTGGAAGGTGCATCAACTTATGAATCGTTGACGAAAGCAGGGGCAAATCTATTAGCCTACGGCAATTTCATCACCATCGCTATCAATTTCATCATCCTCGCCTTTGTGATTTTTCAAATGGTTCGCGTGATGAACACCATGAAAAAGGCGGAGGCCGCTGCAGCACCCGCCGCGCCTGCTGAAGATGTTGTTTTGCTTCGTGAAATCCGTGATTCTCTGAAAAAGTAAATCGCTTTACGAATGGAAAAAGCGCCTCACAAGGCGCTTTTTTTATGGAATGAATAGCCATGCTTGCTTTGTTTTTGATAGCACTCTGCGCTTGTTTTGTGCCGGCAATCTACCGAAAACCTTTAAAAATTCTTTCCCATGGCGTGGCGCTGACGCTCCACAAATTCGTCAAAGGTATTGATACCGCGCAATTGCAAGATCGTGTTGCGCACAGCCGCCTCCACCAGCACAGCCATATTGCGTCCCGCCTCCACCTGAATCACCACCATACGGATGGGAATGCCCAATACATCTTGGCGAAGTGGCTCGTACGGGATGCGCTCATATTCCTTTTCCATTGTCGCGCGGCGCACCAGATGAACGATGAGCTTTAAGCGCATACGGCGGCGCACGGCCGTCTCTCCAAAAATTGCACGGATATCCAACAGGCCTATGCCGCGCAACTCCAGCAAGTTCTGGAGCAAATCAGGGCAGCGCCCCTCAATGGTCGTTTGATTGGTGCGAAACAAGTCCACCGCATCATCTGCCACCAAACCATTGCCGCGCGAGATGAGCTCAAGTGCCAACTCGCTCTTTCCCAACCCCGATTCGCCCGTGATCAAAACACCTAAGCCCAAAATATCCATGAACACACCATGCATGTTGGTGCGGTCTGCAAAGTGGCGCGAAAGATACGCCCGCAAGACATCAATCACGAAAGCGGCAGATTCCGGCGTTTGGAAGGCGGGAATCTGAGCACGCTCACACAGCTGCAAAAGCGTATCGGGTGCCTCTAAGCCATCGCCAATAATGATCACCGGGGGCTCGAGTGTGACGATACGGGCGATCCTGCGAGCGCAATCTTCTTCCGATTGATCCGCAGACGGCGTGAGATAAGCCACCTCTCTCTCGCCCAGCACTTGCACGCGATAGGGATGGATGTAATTAAGATAGCCCACCAGATCGGCGCCGGATCGTGCCGCACGCACCGCTACAGCATCAAAATGCCTCTCGGAAGCACCGAGCCCTGCCACCCAAGCCCATTTCAGACGCTCGCGGTGATCTTCAAACAGAACATCGGCGCTGATGACCGAGGGTTTCATGGCGCTGTAGTGGAAATTCTTTAAGCTGCTAGCTCAAGCGGCCAAGGGTATCGGCGTGGCTGCAGAGCGCCAACCAGCAATGAGGCTGTGAAGAGCCGTCGCATCCGTCGCTGCCTTCAAGCGCTCGCGCAAGGCGACATCGCTCAGCATTTCGGCTATCTCCGAAAGAATTTCCAGATGCTTTTGCGTGGCTGCTTCTGGCACAAGCAGAAAGATCAACAAACCAACGCTTTGCTCATCGGGCGCATCAAAGCCAATCGGATTGGACAATGAGAACATCGCCGCCATGGGCGCTTTCAGCCCTTTGATGCGGCCATGCGGAATGGCAACGCCATGGCCTAAACCCGTGGAGCCTAAGCGCTCACGCGCAAACAGACTGTCGGTAACCAGTGCCCGGGACAAACCATGAAGATTTTCAAACAGCAAACCAGCTTCCTCAAAAGCACGTTTTTTGCTTGTGGCATCCACACTTGCCAAGACTTGAGTGGCAGGCAATATAGCAGCGAGTCGATTCATGAAGGACGAATATGTATCTGGCAATTAACAATCACCGGGAGTCGCATTATGCACCTTTGCTCGTGTAAACCCTAGGAATTGGGTGTTTTCCGACAAATGGCCATCAAACCGTCATATGACGTGTGCGCTGAGAGGCCATAAAAAAACCACCCAACTCATAGCTAGGTGGTTTGAGCGCTTTGAGAAGGTGCAGGAATTTATTGGAGATATCGCTTGGCCGATTCAGCAGCATGATGATCTTGGCGTTTGGTTTTGTAGCGCCCAACTTGGCGGTCTAACTTATCAACCAACTCATCGACAGCCTCAACATGCGGGACGAACATCGCCAGCGGGTGCTGATATCGTGCCGCAATGCAGTCGAGAAGCGCATTGTGGTCATTCATGGCACCGATACAATGGCAGAAACCGCGCAAGTGGTGGGTCAGGCGGGGCTCGACAAGACCATCGTCTTCACCGGGGCGATGGTTCCCTACTCGATGCAGGGTTC
>JANMDU010000092.1:0-18017 GCA_031376455.1 Variovorax sp.
GGGTGGGCTGCAAGTAGAGAGTTGACAGTGTGTAGTCAGTAAACTACAATCAAAACTTGATGATCGAAATAAAGCAAACCGAAACCTTTAGGCTGTGGGAAGCTCGCTTGAAGGATCGCCGGGCTAGAACCATGATTGCAACGCGGCTTGCGCGAATGGCGGCAGGTTTAGAGGGTGATGCATCACCCGTTGGCGAAGGTGTGAGTGAACTCAGGATTCATTACGGCCCGGGATACAGGGTGTATTTTCAAAAGCGCGGTGCTGTCCTGGTGGTGCTCCTTTGTGGCGGGGACAAAGGTTCACAGAAGCGTGATATTGACACCGCGAAAAAACTGGCGAACCAATGGAGTGAAAATCATGACTGACAAGCTAACCACTTACGATCCCGCTGCCGCACTCGTGAACGACGAAGAAGCCGCGTTTTTTATGGCTGATGCGCTTGAAACCGGCGATGCGGGCTATGTAGCCAATGCCTTGGGGATTATTGCGCGCGCTAAAGGTATGTCGCAAATAGCAGCGCAAACCGGGCTATCTCGGGAGCAGCTATATCGCTCATTCAGTGAGAGCGGGAATCCAACTTTAAAGACAACATTGGTGGTAATGAAGGCCCTCGGTCTTGAACTTACAACCAAGATACCTGCCGCTGCCTAAAGTCGTAGGCCGCACGCCCAATGGCAAAAAATTGCAGCTGCCAAAGCCAAAGTCGCGTGGGTCGGTCTCACTGAGACCCAAG
This sequence comes from Variovorax sp., assembly GCA_031376455.1. GTDB lineage: Bacteria > Pseudomonadota > Gammaproteobacteria > Burkholderiales > Burkholderiaceae_C > JANMDU01. The sequence goes on from JANMDU010000092.1 coordinate 734, forward strand.
CCAAAGACCAAGGCATCCAAATCAAAAAAGGCCTGCTCCCTTGGAGCGCATCCGGCCGCGCGATTGCCAACGGCAGAGACGAAGGCTTCACCAACCTCCTGTTTGATGAATCCCCAGAAGCAGGATCGGACGGCCATGCTGGCCGGGGCCACGGCAAAATCCTAGGCGGCGGCATGGTCGGCACGCACGCAGGCGACATGATCGGCGAAATCGCCCTCGCCATCGAAATGGGCGCAGACGCAGTAGACATCGGCAAAACCATCCACCCGCATCCAACGCTCGGCGAAAGCATCGGCATGGCAGCGGAAGTGGCGCATGGAAGTTGCACGGATTTGCCGCCGTCAAAAAAATAATGTCGTAGCAAATTTGGTACTTTTGAAACTACCTTGTATTCGATCTATTGATATTTCAATACAGTTATGCAGTCTTCCCATAAGTCAGAAAACTTCTGCTTTAAAAGAAGAAATGGTGCTTCTTGCTGTCCTGCATAGCAAAAACACCATTCCAATAATCCATGATCGTCAGCTTCAAGTAGTTCTTTAGCAAGTTCTTGCGCTTTAGGTTGTGGAGCAGATAGCGCTGAGTTCACTATTGTCGCTAACCGCTTGTAGGTATTCTGATATCCGCTAGCCAAAGCCTCGCGCCTGTCCAAGTGCAAAACTTTAATTGTCTCCACGCCCTTTCTAGACCAATCCTCTTTAGCTACATCGAAACGCGCCATAAGGTTGCCCGTAGCAGGATCAAAATCAATATGAGTCCATGGATTTTCCACTGTAGGATCAATTAGCAAAGGCCTGTAATTTTGCATGGGAAATCCGCTCCCCTTGAATCTTCCACACTCGGCACAGCAGACTAGCCAATTCGTCCACTTAAAGGCATACAGTGGATACTTCGCTTTTGGCTTAAAGTGCTCAATATCAGTGGCGTGCGCATCAAGACAATACATGCACCTCTCTCGTGTACCCATAGCCTTCTGCAGCAACACAAATGCTCTGCCTACATTTTTTGTTTGACGAGATTTTTTCCATAAAGCATCAATATCCAGTTCTCCAGCTTTTTTACGCTGAACAGCAACTTTGTGCTTTTCAGCTAAATAAGTTTGAATTTTTTTTGGCAGTAATGGGCGCTGAACACTTCGCATAACTAACATCAATCCTCGGGATTCTCTGCAAAAAGCTCCACTTGCTTCATTCTTATGGCCTCATCTTTAGTCAAAGATGCACCAGAGTTTTGTTTAGCTTTTAATTTCGAATATTCCGCACGCCCCTCAACTGCACGCGGTGAGCGAGTATTGGTTAATCCAAATGCAGACGTTAATAGAATTGTGTCTGGTCGCGAAGCGATAACTTTGTTGTACTCATCTTTAGTCAGTGCCCGAGGCTGATCTTTGCCACCAGGCTCGGGAAGTACAAACAGACCGTTTGTATCGGCAGCTTGGCAAATAATGGGACTATGAGTAGTCACTAAGAACTGTATGCGTGGAAAGTGTTTTTTTAGCCAAAAGCCGATTTCTCGCTGCCACTCAGGATGAAGATGCGCATCAATTTCATCAATCATCACTACGCCGCTTCGCACGATGCTGAGTTTGCCGTCAGAATCGCGCTCCGTTAGACCCTCAAATCCATATGTTTTTACAAGATGCCGAAGGATGTCCGCCAGAAGCGCTAGCGCTGCACGGTAGCCGTCGCTCATTTCAGACCAAGCAAGTTTTAAACCATTTCGATCTTTTAACCAAAGTCCATCTGAGTCAACCCTATCAATAGTAATTTGGTTTGGCATCAAATCATCGCGCAAAATTTCTAGAATCAAATCAAGCAACTGCGTTTCTGGTCCCTTATTTTCTAGCTTCTTATGGTTCAGACTTCGAAGCCATTGATCGACCTCGAAAAGTGAGGCTGCCTCCTGGAACATCGTTACATATCGCTCGGTAATTGGGCCCACCATCAATCGTGTTGCTTCAGGTGATGCACCAAATACGCGACGAAAAGGACCATAGCCGCAGGAAAACCAACCTTGTGCTTGCGCAGACCATGGACCACGTAATGCTGAAGTAGCTTTTTTTGTTCCAGGAGCGTTTTCCTCAATAATTGCATCACTACCTACAGTTTTGAGATGTGTAGCGGCAGAGAATTTTGTATAGCTAGTGCTTCCCTTGTTTAGGTATGTATCGACGTTTTTTTCAGGCATCAGAGTCAACTCAATGCTTGCTAGCTCTGAGCCAGCACCCTCGCGCACCCATCGGTGAAAACTAGGTTGCAACGACCTTGCTACGTCCCGCCCAGTCAAAGCGATTGCAATAGCTTTTAACAATGTACTTTTACCTGCGCCGTTATCGCCCGTGAACACTGTCCAACCTGCATAGCTTTTATCATCGCGAGCTAAATCAAATTGTAGGCTCTCAAAACCCTTGATGTTTTTTAAAACAATCTTATCGATGTACATTGCTTTTCCTATTAGGTCAGGTTACTTATACGGTTTAGTCGAATAATATGTGCACTTAAACCTACACCCGCATCAGCTATTTAGTATCGACTGCTTTGGAGTGCCTTGTGAGCGGGCTTTCGGCAGTCACCTTATTTTCATTGCTTTCAGCGGCAAAAGCTCCTGCGCAATCTCCAAAGGCTCAAACTCCGGGTCTTTATGCAACAAAATCGCCCCCTGCTCGGCTGCGCAGGCTGCAATCCAAGCATCAGCCAACGACAAGCTATGCAGCGCTTTGAATTCTGCGGCCTTGGCCAGCAGGCTGTCGCTACTGTGCAGCCATTCGATGGGTAAGGCTAGGCATTGCTGATGCGCGAGTTGGCCGGCTTGTTTGCATTCATCGCGCCAGACGCGGTAGAGCACTTCCATGAGGCTCATGAAGCAGCCGTAGCATTTGGCTTTACCTTGGCTTGCGAGCTGCAGCACTTCAGCCACACGCTGTGCGCCGGGCTCGTCGTCTCGCAGGGTGAGCAAGGCGGATGTGTCGAGAAGAAATCGTTTCATGCGCGCTTCACTCGCGCTCTCTATCTCTCTTGCGCTCCGCCAAGAGCCGCGCTGTAGCCCCACCACCGCTGGCCTTATTACCCTGTCCGCGAAAAGCCTCGATCGGATCAGCACGCACTGGCACGACGCGAATTGCGCCGTCATCCAACACCCACTCCAGCCGATCCGCCGGGCTCAGATGAAACTGATGGCGAATGGAGGCAGGGATGACGGTTTGGCCTCTGGAGGTGATAGTGCTTTGCATAGAGCCTCATTAAATGAATTACTAAATACGGACTATTGTAATTCAAACTGATCTTTCTCACTTATTTTGAAGTACGTCTTTCAATAAGCTGGTACCAACACTTCTGCCGGAATGAGTAGCTTCTCATGCAAGGCGCGTACATGCTCCAGCGACAAGCGGCGCTTTTTACGCAGAATGTCATGGACAAGTTGGCGCGAGCCGAGCACCAGCTATGTATCTGCGAGAGATAAGCCGCGTTGTTCGATGGCAAACTCAATCGCAGCGACGGGGTCTGGCGCCTTCACGGTAATGCGCTCGGCCTCATAGCGCTCCACCATCATCACGAACAGCTCAAACTCTGCCTCTAGCGCAGAGCCTGCAGCGGGTGGGTGGTCAAAAAAAGCGGATAAAAGCTTTAACGCGCGACCGTATCCGACTTCGGTTTTCATCAATTCAATTTCAAACAGTTTTTTAGCCATGCTGTAGTGCCGGATAATCTCGCTGCCATGACCGACTCCCGCGCCCTTGAACCGATTGAAATCCTAGAGAGCGAAGTCGAGCTCAGCGCAATTCGTGCGCAGGCCTCGGGAGGGCAAAACGTCAACAAGGTATCGAGCGCGATTCATCTGCGCTTTGATATTCCTGCCTCATCACTGGCAGACGATGTGAAAGAGCGCCTGCTGGCTCTGCGAGACAGCCGCATCACCAACGAGGGCGTTCTGATCATCAAAGCGCAAAGCCACAGCACGCAAGAGATGAACCGCTTAGATGCCTTTGCGCGGCTGCATGAAGTGGTCAACAGCGTGGCACGCGCCCCACGTGTACGCCGCGCGACCAAGCCAAGCTATGGCTCAAAACAGCGGCGCTTGGAAGGTAAAAGCCAACGCTCGCAAACCAAGGCACTTCGCGGTCGAATCAAAGACGCTTAGCCTAAAGGCAATGCCACAATTGCGGAATGTATGAAGCATGGAAGCTATTTTTGGGACTTGCCTCTTTGCGTGATTGCCCGCCATTTGCAGCAATAATTGCGCAATGAGCCCCCCTACTCCACACTCTTCGGCAATCAACGAAGAGCAAGTCCTTCAACAAACCCGCCACTGGCTAGAAAAAGCCGTGATTGGTCTGAATCTTTGTCCGTTTGCCAAGGCGGTTTATGTGAAGAACCAAGTGCGCTTGGTGGTGAGCACAGCGCGGCATGCGGATGATTTGCTTGAAGAGCTGGACCGCGAGCTTGACTTGCTGGTGGCCACGCCCGCGTCCGAGATTGACACCACGCTACTGATTCATCCCACGCTGTTTGAAGATTTTTTAGACTTTAATGATTTTTTAGAAATTGCTGAAGACGTGGTGGATGAGCATGAGCTAGATGGCGTCGTGCAGCTGGCCAGCTTTCATCCAAAGTTTCAGTTTGATGAAACTGAGCCCGACGACATCAGTAACTACACGAATCGTGCGCCGTTTGCGATGCTGCATTTACTGCGCGAAGAAAGCGTGGATCGCGCTGTGGAAGCGTTCCCGCATGCTGAGACGATTTTTGAAACGAATATTGCGACGCTGGAAAAGCTGGGTTTAGAGGGATGGAAAAAACTGCGACTTTAGCTTGTGTTGCCTCCAGTGCATCAACTGCTTACTATTTCGTAAATTTATGAAAAATACGCCTCTAGCTGGCGTATTTACTGCGCAAAGCGCTATCAAATGAGTAGTTTTATAAACGAAAACAGCCTGCGAATAGCAGGCTGTTTTCGTTGTTAAAAGTAGCGAAGACAATTAATCTGCAGCCACCTCTTCCGCCTCCGCCTTGCTTGATTTGCCTTTCTTCTCAGGCAACGGCTGAATGTCTAAGCTGATTTTGTCTTCCGCATCCACATCGACGGTAACAATGCCTCCATCGACCAGCTTGCCAAACAGCAGTTCATCAGCCAGCGCCTTGCGGATCGTGTCTTGAATCAAGCGCTGCATGGGGCGAGCGCCCATCAACGGATCAAAGCCTTTTTTCGCCAAGTGTTTACGCAATACGTCGGTGAACGTGACATCAACTTTCTTCTGATCAAGCTGTGTCTCAAGCTGCAGCAAGAATTTATCGACGACGCGAAGAATGACATCTTCATTCAATGCTTTAAAGCTCACCATTGCATCCAAACGATTTCGGAATTCTGGTGTAAATAAACGCTTGATATCTGCCATCTCATCGCCTTGCTGACGCGAGTTGGTAAATCCAATGGTCGATTTGTTCATCGTCTCGGCGCCCGCATTGGTCGTCATGATGATGATGGTGTTGCGGAAATCAGCTTTGCGGCCATTGTTGTCGGTCAGCGTGCCGTGATCCATCACTTGCAGAAGCACATTGAAAATATCTGGATGCGCTTTTTCGATTTCGTCGAGCAAAAGCACAGAATGCGGCTTCTTGCTGATGGCTTCAGTCAGCAAGCCGCCTTGATCAAAGCCGACATAGCCCGGAGGCGCACCGATCAAGCGGCTGATCGCGTGGCGCTCCATGTATTCGCTCATATCAAAACGAATGCAATCGATGCCCATGATGTTGGCCAGTTGCTTGGCAGCTTCTGTCTTGCCCACGCCGGTGGGGCCGGAGAATAGGAAGGAGCCAATCGGTTTGTCTGCGCGGCCAAGGCCTGATCGCGCCATTTTGACGGCGGCTGCGAGGGCTTCAAGTGCAGCATCTTGGCCAAACACCACGTTCTTCAAATCGCGCTCGATATTGCGCAGCTTGCTGCGATCATCATTGCTCACGCTGGCTGGCGGGATGCGAGCGATCTTCGCCACAATCTCTTCAACTTCAGATTTAGAAATCGTTTTCTTACGCTTGTTGGCTGGCAAAATGCGCTGCGCTGCACCTGCTTCGTCAATCACGTCAATCGCCTTGTCGGGAAGATGGCGATCGTTGATGTATTTAGCCGAGAGCTCAGCCGCTGCCACCAATGCGCTGGTGGCGAATTTCACACTGTGATGCTCTTCAAAGCGGCTCTTCAGCCCTTTGAGAATCTCTACAGTCTGCTCGATGCTTGGCTCGACCACATCCACTTTTTGGAAGCGACGCGACAGGGCAGCGTCTTTCTCGAAGATGCCGCGATACTCGGTAAACGTCGTTGCGCCAATGCATTTGAGAGAACCGTTTGACAAACTAGGTTTGAGCAAATTCGATGCATCGAGCGTGCCGCCAGAGGCCGCTCCAGCGCCAATCAGCGTGTGAATTTCGTCAATAAACAAAATACCATTCGGTTTGTCTTTTAAATTTTTGAGCACGCCTTTCAAGCGCTGCTCAAAATCACCACGATATTTCGTACCAGCGAGCAATGCACCCATGTCAAGCGAATACACCACAGCTTCGGCCAAGATTTCTGGCACATCTTTTTGAGTGATACGCCATGCGAGGCCTTCGGCAATTGCCGTCTTACCTACGCCGGCTTCGCCGACGAGCAGTGGATTGTTTTTACGGCGGCGGCACAAGATTTGAATCGTGCGCTCGACTTCGTATTCACGTCCGATCAGTGGGTCAATCTTGCCATCTTTGGCCATTTGATTCAGATTCTGCGTGTATTGCTCCAGCGGCGACGCTTTCTCAGATTTCTCCTCGCGCTCATCGCCACCACCCTCGCCCGAGCCCTCGCCTGCTTTGGCTGGCTCAGGTGGATCGGTTTTCTTGATCCCGTGGGCGATAAAGTTCACCACATCAAGGCGCGTCACGCCTTGCTGATGCAAATAATAAACAGCATGCGAATCTTTCTCACCAAAAATTGCCACGAGCACATTCGCACCCGTCACTTCTTTTTTGCCGTTGCCTGTGCTTTGCACATGCATGATGGCACGCTGGATCACGCGCTGAAAGCCTAGCGTGGGCTGCGTATCGACTTCTTCTGTGCCAGCGACTTGCGGCGTGTTGTCTTTGATGAAAGCGGTGAGCGATTTGCGTAGCTCATCAATATTGGCAGCGCAAGCGCGCAGCACTTCAGCAGCACTCGGATTGTCCAGCAAAGCGAGCAGCAAATGCTCCACGGTGATGAACTCGTGGCGCTGCTGGCGCGCTTCGACGAAGGCCATGTGCAAACTAACTTCAAGTTCTTGAGCGATCATAAAAATTCCTGTGGGCTAGTTTGTCTGAATCAGTGTTCATTTTGCGGCAAAACATATCACCTTGCACGCATTAATTTTTAACTTGTGGGCTCACTCACGCATTGCAAGGGGTGGCCGGATTTTGAGGCAGCTTCCATGACGCGATCAACCTTGGTGGCCGCCACATCTTTGCTAAACACACCGCATATGCCTTTACCGTCCATGTGGATCTTCAGCATGATTTGCGTGGCCGTTTCGCGGTCTTTGCTGAAAAATTCTTGGATCACGGCGACAACGAATTCCATCGGGGTGTAATCATCATTCAGCAAGACCACTTGATACATCTGCGGTGGCTTGGTTTTGAGCGGCAGGCGCTCTAAAACGGTCGTGTCGCCACCTTCATCATCGGGCACAGGCCGCGTTTGCGGTGGCCGGCTGGGCGGCGGGGGCGATTTGGTGGCAAGGGAAATTTCCGATGTTGGCTTCATTTCTTTGATTTTAAGGCCAGGCGCGATTTTGCAAGCTTTGCTCTCACAAAACCGTAAAAGCAAAAAGCCGCTTGTGCAGCGGCTTTTTTTCTCAAGCGAGTCCGAATTACATATTTTCGATCATGACTTGGCCAAAACCTGAGCAAGAAACCTGCGTTGCGCCTTCCATCAAGCGGGCAAAGTCATAAGTGACTTTCTTGCTGGCGATTGATTTTTCCATCGAAGAGATGATCAGGTCAGCGGCAGCCGTCCAACCCATATGGCGCAGCATCATCTCCGCAGAGAGAATTTCTGAGCCAGGGTTCACATAATCTTTACCCGCGTATTTCGGTGCGGTACCGTGTGTGGCTTCAAACATGGCAATGTTGTCGCTCAAATTCGCGCCGGGGGCAATGCCAATGCCACCGACCTGCGCTGCGAGCGCATCAGAGACGTAATCGCCATTCAAATTCAGTGTGGCGATCACGCTGTATTCAGCAGGTCGAAGCAAAATTTGCTGGAGGAAAGCATCGGCAATGCTGTCTTTGATGATGATGTTTTTGCCAGTTTTCGGATTCTTGAACTGGCACCATGGGCCGCCGTCAATGAGCTGTGCACCAAATTCTTTTTGCGCCAACGCATAAGCCCAATCACGAAAACCGCCTTCGGTGAACTTCATGATGTTGCCTTTGTGAACGATCGTCACACTGGGCTTGTCGTTGTCAATCGCGTATTGAATCGCTTTACGCACCAAGCGCTCCGTGCCTTCGCTGGAGACTGGCTTGATGCCGATGCCGGAAGTATTTGGGAAGCGAATCTTCTTCACACCCATTTCATCTTGGAGGAACTTGATGATTTTCTTGGCTTTATCGCTGCCCGACTCAAACTCGATGCCGGCATAGATGTCTTCGCTGTTTTCACGGAAGATCACCATATTAGTTTTTTCAGGCTCTTTCACAGGAGAAGGCACGCCTTTGAAATACTGGATGGGCCGCAGGCATACATACAAATCCAGCTCTTGGCGCAGCGCCACGTTCAAGCTGCGGATACCACCGCCCACAGGTGTGGTCAGTGGGCCTTTGATGGAAACCACGTAATCTTTAACAGCATGCAGTGTCTCTTCAGGCAACCACACGTCCGGGCCATAAACTTTGGTGGATTTCTCGCCAGCATACACTTCCATCCAATGGATTTTTTTCTTACCGGCGTAAGTTTTGGCAACTGCCGCATCCACGACTTTGAGCATGACAGGCGTGATGTCCAAGCCCGTACCATCGCCTTCGATATAAGGAATGATTGGTTCGTCGGGGACATTTAACGAAAAGTCTGGGTTGACGGTGATTTTTTGGCCAGCAGCTGGCACTTTAATGTGCTGATACATGAGAAAGATATCTCCGAATTGTTGGGGATAGGAGAAAACTAAGCTGGCCAACCTAGGACAAGGCGCACTTTTTACGAGCTGTTGTGGCTCACATTTGATTTTAGCTTCAAATTTTTTATGGCTTTGTCAACCTAGGTCAGAGTCGGAGCGTTGTTTGCTCAACTCCCACTTTGGGAGCGAAATCCAACTCTTAAGGAAACTGACATGTCTAAACTCATCGCTGCTCTCGTTGCTGGCCTTTTCGCTGCTGGCGCTTTCGCTCAAGCTGCTGCTCCTGCCGCCGCTCCTGCTGCTAAGCCAGCCGCTGCTGCTCCTGCCGCCGCTCCAGCTGCACCTGCCGCTGCTGCCAAGCCAGAAATGAAGAAAGAAGAGAAGCCTATGGCCAAGGCAGAGAAGAAAGCTGCTAAGAAAGCCAAGAAATCCAAGAAAATGGAAAAGAAAGCCTAAGTTTTAGGTTTTTTCTCCCCAAATAGCCCGTTGTGCCTTGTGCCAACGGGCTATTTTTCTTAGATTTTAGCTTTGTACGTGCCTTTTGTTGGAGAATTTCCAGATGAAATCTTCTCACCAACCCTCTTTCCTCCGCACTTTACTGGCGTGTACTCTCGCTCTGTGTGCCGGCTTGTCGCAAGCGCAAGACGAGCCACAAATGAATTTGAAACGTACCGCCTTAAGCGTTGGCATGCACCGAATTGACGCGCAGCTGGCTTTGACGCCAGAGCAGCGGCAAATTGGCCTGATGTGGCGCAAAGCCATGCCAACACATGAAGGCATGCTGTTTGTATTTGAGCAGCCCAGCCAGCAATGCTTTTGGATGAAAAACACTTTGATTCCACTCACCGCAGCTTTCGTAGCGGACGACGGCACAATCGTGAATTTAGTCGATATGCAGCCGCAAACCTTGAACCCGCATTGCTCGGAAAAGCCGGTGCGCTATGTGCTGGAGATGAACCTAGGATGGTTCGCTAAAAAGAATATCAAAGCCGGCAGCAAGATCAGCGGAATCACACAGCGCTAAAGCCTTGCTGCACTTAAGCTAAGTTCGTAGGCTGTTTGCGGAGCTCCTGCATTTCACACTCCAGACTTGCAATGCGAAAACAAAAAAGGGAGCCTTTCGGCTCCCTTAAATTTCGAGTGGAAATTGTTTTCTTGTCGCAGATCAACGGATTAGCGAACCACAGCGATTTCGCTGCGCTTGCCGGCCTTGAACGTGTACAGAGTCAACGCACCATTCTTGATGTCGCCTTTTTCGTCAAAAGCGATCACGCCGGTCACGCCTTTGTAATCAGAAGTCGCAGCGAGGACTGGCAGATATTTTGCTGGCTCAGCAGAATCTGCCTTAACCATCGCAGCAGCCATCACGTTGACAGCGTCGTAGACGTAAGGTGCGTACACCTGCACATCAGCGTTGTTCTTGGCTTTGAAATCCGCCTTGAATTTTTCCATGGAAGCTTTGCCTTCGCCTTCCACGCCACCGGCTTCAGCGCAAACGACTTGGTCGTCAGCCATCGCATCGCCAGCCAATTTGGCCAACTCAGCTGAGCAGATGCCGTCGCCGCCCAAGAACTTGACCTTGAGGCCGAGCTGTTTGATTTGCTTCATCATTGGGCCGGCAACTGCATCCATACCGCCGAAGAAAATCACGTCTGGCTTCTTGGCCTTGATGGAAGTCAAGATGGCCATGAAATCGGTGGATTTGTCGGTGGTGAACTCGTGAGCAACAGTCTTAGAACCTGCACCTTCAACGGCTTTCTTGAACTCTTCTGCCACGCCTTGGCCGTATGCAGTACGGTCATCAATCACGGCAATGCTTTTGCCTTTAAGGGTGGTCACAGCGTACTTGCCGAGCGTTCCACCGAGGTGAACGTCGTCAGCCACCACGCGGAACGTGGTTTTGTAACCTTGTCGCGTGAACTTAGGGTTCGTCGCCGATGGAGAGATTTGTGGGATGCCAGCGCCGCTGTAAATAGCGGATGCGGGAATAGATGTGCCGGAATTGAGGTGACCGATCACGCCGTTAACTTTGCTGTCAACCAGCTTTTGTGCTGCTGCGGTGCCTTGCTTAGGATCAGCGCCGTCATCTTCAGCAACAAGTTCGAACTTGGCTGTTTTGCCACCGATTTTGAGGCCTTTAGCGTTCAAATCAGCAATCGCCATGCGAGCGCCGAGTTCGTTGTCTTTACCGAGGTGGGCAATCGCGCCACTCATGGGACCCACATGACCAATTTTGATCACGGTCATGTCGGCTGCAGGCGCAGCGGCAGGTGCGGCGGCTGGCGCAGCAGCTTTAGCGGGCTCTTCCTTTTTGCCGCAGGCAATCAGGGTCAAGGCGATGGCGGCGGCGGTAGCCGACAGTTTCAAGGTTTGCTTCATTGAGCGTTTCTCCAAGTTAATGAGCGAATCCGAGAAGATACCCTAAAAAGGGGAACTTTGTCCAAACTTTTGAACACGCGGCATCAGTATTTTCACCATGCCAGTATTCGGGAAGCTTATGGCGTATGAGTGGCTGCATCCGCAATGGCTTGTGCGATGGCTTCGTCGATAACTTGCGTGATCGAGGCTTCAAGTTGGGGCTGCAGCTCCTCAAATAGCTTGTGCGCAGCCTCCAGGGCCAATAAAGAAATTGTTTCACGAATACGACTTTGCAGTTCGATGTCGATATACAGCCGTGCTCGCACCAGCATTTGCTGCCGCAATTGCTGGGCGATTTGATCTACGCTTGGCTGAGTCACATCTGGCGTGCGAGCAACCGACGCCGCATCTGCGATGGCAGCGAGTGGATGCATTGCAGCAGGGACAACTTGGGTCAACGTCGGGACGTAGCGCGGTGGCGTTTTTTGTGTCATGAATTAAGCAGCTAAATTGAGATCGTGCCGCACGATCTCCATACCGCGTTCGTTGTAGTGTTTCCACCGCATGCGTGCGCTTTGCCGGTCGGCCTCATCTTGACTGACGACTTCAATCACGCGCTCGAACTGATCAAAGTCGGCGGGTACTTCTGCGCTCAGGTTAACCAGCACTTGGAGACCCTGGCCCTCAAGTGCTCGGCTACACAGCCAAATGGGTGTCTGTGCTTTCTGTTGCTCGGAGAGGCTAATTGCATGACCATGCGGCACAAAATCCAAGGCGCTAAAGCTCCACAATTGCTCATCGAGCTTGGCGAGCATCGCCTCATCAGCAATGACAGCGACTGTGCTGCCGCTGGATGCGGCTTTGCGCAGGAGGCGACAGGCATAGGCTAGCTTACTCGGCGCGTTGAAATGAAAAGCGATGGAAGTCATACACTATGAATTAAGGAGCACTCTGCGCAGTATTCTTGCCGGCTAAGGGCTCTTTTTGCTTAAAATTGAGTAGAAAATTCATGAGCAACGGCACAGGTCGCCCGGTCGAGCCTTTGGCGCTGCCACTTTTCCAAGCCGTGCCCGCAATATCCAAATGTGCCCAAGGATATTTGGCAGCAAAGCGTTGCAGAAACTTTGCCGCCGTAATCGCGCCGCCCATGCGACCCGCGACGTTCGCCACATCAGCGAAATTGCTTTTGAGTCCTTCGGCGTAATCATCATCCAGCGGCATGCGCCAAGCCAGATCTTGCGTGGCCTCGCCCGCTTTCAGGAGCTGAGCCGCCAAATCATCATCAGCACTGAACAAACCGCTGCGCACTGCGCCTAAGGCCACCACACATGCACCTGTAAGCGTCGCAATATCAACCACTGCCGCAGGCTTGAAGCGTTCGGCATACGTGAGTGCATCACACAAAATCAAGCGGCCTTCGGCATCGGTGTTGAGATTTTCAATCGTTTGCCCGCTCATGCTCGTGACGACATCGCCGGGCTTGACAGCGCGGCCCGAAGGCATATTTTCGCAACTCGGGATTAGGCCAACCACATTGATCTTGGGTTTGAGCAACGCGAGCGACTGGAACACACCCAGCACGCTGGCTGCGCCGCACATATCGAATTTCATCTCATCCATCTCAGCAGAGGGCTTGATGGAGATGCCACCCGTGTCGAAGGTGATGCCTTTGCCAACAAGCACCGTCGGCCGCACACTTTTGGCTGCGCCTTGATACTTCAGTACGATAAAGCGCAGCGGCTCGTCTGAGCCTTGCGCCACTGACATAAACGAGCCCATCTTGAGCTTGGCCACTTCTTTGGGCCCAAGCACCTCGCACGTCACGGGCGATTTGCCTGCAGCGAGGGCCTGCGCGGCTTTGCCCAGCATCGTCGGCGTGGCGTGGTTGGCGGGGCGATTGCCCCATTCTTTGGCCAGCTCGACGCCCGCGATCAAAGCGCGGCCTTGGGCTAAATCAGCGCTCAAGGCTTTGATTTGGGGCTCGCTTGCTACATTGATGATCACTTGTTTAAGTTTGCGCGCATCCGCTTTAGGTTTGGTATGTGTGTACACGTAGCTGGAAGCCGCCGCTGCTTGCATGGCCGCTTGCAACGCTGCACCAGATACATTGCCTAGCTCAGATAAGCAAAGCAGCACTTGGGCTGATTTAACCGCAGCGGGAATCTTGAGCGCAGAAAACGCCGCTGCACAAGCACGCGCCACATCTTTATCACTTGCCTTGCCAGCGCCCACTAAAATCACCTGCCGTGTGGCAATGCCCGCTGGGCGGTAGCTGGTAATCAGCTTGCCAGTGACGGTATCCAAATCATCTTGCTCTAAAGCTGTGAGCATGAGTTGCTGCAAGGCTGGCAAGTTCTTGGATGCTTTGGTTAGCGTTTGCTTTTCGAGCTTTGTCGACTTTGCGCTTTCTGGCACCAGCAAGATCAGCACATCGCAAACTGTCTGTTCGCAGGTGTGCCAAGACAAATTCTTCAGTTCAAAGTTCATAATAGGGGTTCTCAACGGTGTGCGACTATGCACAGTATTTTTCAACAGCTCTGATGTTATTCCATTCCTCCATCCGCCAAGAACTGGCCCGCAGCTTTGTGGCTACTTTGGTGGTGCTGATCACAGTTGTCATGAGCATGATGCTGATTCGCTCGCTCGGGCTGGCGGCCAAGGGGAGCGTCAATCCACGCGATGTGATCATGCTGATGGGCTATGCGGTCTTGGGCAACCTCTCAACGATCATGACGCTTTCGCTATTTATTGCTGTGTCTAACACGCTCTCGCGCATGTACCGTGAGTCCGAGATGGCTGTGTGGTTTGCCTCGGGCAAGGGCTTGACTGGTTTTATCAGCCCCGTGATGCGCTTTGCTTGGCCGATTTTGTTGGCGATCGCCGCGCTGGCCTTAGTCGTATGGCCTTGGGCCGCACAGCAAACCAACAAGCTGCGCACGCAATACGAGCAACGCGGTGATCTGGATCGTGTCTCGCTGGGTCAATTCCAAGAGAACGCGTCAGGCTCGCGTGTTTTTTTTGTGGAAGCCTCGGATCGGGATGACAGCAATGCAGCGGCCTCCACCCCTATCGTCACAGGCACAAATGCTGAATTGCTCAAGCGCCAAGCACGGAATATATTCGTGTCAGAAACTGACGGCGAAAAACAGATCATCACCTCTGCGCGCAATGGCTCAATTGACCGAATCAACAACGATCAATTTGTTGTGCTCAAAAACGGCCAACGCGTGGAGCAAAGCAAAGATGGCAGTCAAGTCAAAGTGATTGAGTTTGAGGAATATGCCGTATTGGTCAATCCAGGCAAGCTCGGTGCTGGTCGCGCGCCACCGGCCAAATCCATCGACACTTTGGATTTGCTCTCTAGCCCTACGAACCTGAATATGGCGGAGCTCAGCTGGCGCGTCGGGCTGTTTTTCTGCGCGTTTAATTTGCTGCTGCTCGCACTTTTGCTCTCCGCTGTCAATCCACGCGCTGGGCGGGGCTTCGGTCTGGCGTTTGCACTGCTGGCGTTTGTGGTTTACTACAACATGCTCAATGTTGGCTTCTCGCGCATTGCCAGTGGTCGCACTGACTTTGCCACTTGGATGCTCACTCTGCATGGCGGTGTCTTGGGGCTCACCCTGATTTGGATGGCCGCCCGCCATAACCAATGGTCATGGCGGCAGCTCCTTCCAAGCCGCTCGCCTCAAACCGTTTCCACGTAAACGCCCATGCAAACCATCCGCCGCCTGCTTCACCGCGAAATCTGGGTTTCCGTGGCCTTCGTGGCTTTGGCCTTTCTCACGTTGTTTTCATTTTTCGATTTGGTCGAAGAGCTTGGAGATATTGGCAAAGGCAACCCAGCCAGCCCGTATCGATTGGTGCATGCGGCGCTTTACACCGCACTTTGGGCGCCCAGCCGCTTGTATGAATTGCTGCCGATTGCCGTGCTCATTGGCAGTATTTTTGTGATGGCGCGCCTGGCGCAGAGCTCGGAATTCACGATCTTGCGCACCAGCGGCATGGGCCCATGGCGCGCCCTCAAGACGCTTCTTTGGATGGGCTTGGCCTTCACGCTGCTTACCTTTGCTTTGGGCGACTACATCGCACCGCAAGCCGCTCGGACAGCGCAATTGCTCAAATCCAAATTCACCGGGCAAATCAGCTTGGGGCAAACCGGCGCGTGGCTCAAGGATCGTCAGCAATTCTCCAGCTATGCCATCAATGTGGGCGCCATGGACGCCGATGGCGGTATGCGCAATGTCAAAGTGTATGAATTCAATTCAAAAGGGCAAATTCTCGCCACAGCACAAGCGGCCAGCGGGCAATTTGAAAATGACGCTTGGCTACTGAAAAACGTGCAACGCCAAGAGTTTTTCATTCCAGACAGTAGCCAGTTTGTCACGCCATCGCTCAGCATCAACAAGAGCGCATCAGCAGCAGCGGCAACGTCAGATAGTGCCCGCGTCGAGCGCAGCAAGCTGCTGGCCGAATGGCGCTGGCCGACGGGCATCAGCGCAGAGATGGTCTCGGTCGCCCTGCTCAAGCCCGAGCGCATGGGCACACTGGATTTGTTTCAATACATTCGCCATTTGCAAGCCAACGGTCAAACCTCGCAACGCTACGAGATTGAGTTTTGGCGCAAGGCGTTTTATCCATTGAGTTGCTTGGTGATGATGGTATTGGCGCTGCCCTTTGCTTACCTTCATTTCCGCAGCGGCGCGATCAGTGGCTATGTGTTTGCCGGCGTGATGATCGGAATCAGCTTCTTCTTGCTTAACAACGTGTTTGGCTACATCGGAAACTTAAACGCTTGGACGCCTTGGATAACCGCTGCTCTCCCCGGCTTGATTTATTCGCTCGCTTCGCTGAGTGCATTTACATGGTTGGTATTACGGCAATGAAGACTTCAACAATGCATTTACCAGACGGCATTATCTTGTTTGCCCATGGCTCACGTGATCCGCTTTGGCGCGGCCCGATTGAAGCAGTCGCAGCGCGCATTCGAGCTGAGCATCCCAAGCAACCCGTCACTTGCGCCTACCTCGAACTCTGCGAGCCCAGCCTGCCAGATGCTGCAGTACAAATGATTGCACAGCTGCAAAGCGCTATGAATTCAGTAGCGCCTCGCGCAGATTCTATGCCGCCTACTGGCACAAAACCCTTAAAAATACGCATCGTCCCCATGTTTTTAGGCATGGGCAAACATGCGCGAGAAGATTTACCTGAGTTGGCAGCAGTGCTGCGTTCTGCGCACCCGCAGGTTGAATTTGAGATCACATCTACCGTGGGGGAAGACAGCCGTGTTACGGCACTGTTGGCACAGATTGCTTCGGATTCGATGTAGTTTTATTGCGTTGCCGACACTTTTGCTGATTGCTACTGCTTCGCCTTCTTTCAGACCGCTCGCCTGCCACGTGATGTGCGCGAAAAAGCCGAGGATGGCGACTGTCCTTGTTGTGCGCTCCCACCCGCAAGCGGCGAGCTGCGATCTTTTGTAGCGTTCGGTACTTGACTGGCCGCGGCCGACCGGTACAGTCTTCGTTTTTTCACACCCATCACGCAGCGGATAGGCGTTGTTGCGCGCTGTTTCAGTTTTCAAGCGATTGGGGCGGATCACCGGCGTATTTCCTGCGTAGAGTGCTACTAATTTAGGAATCAGTAACCACGCTCCAAAGATTTCAACCCGCTACGTGATGGGTGTGAAAAAACGAAGCCTTTCTTCGGTTGAGCGCGGCAAACCACGTTATCAAAACCACAGAGGTACGCAGCTCGCAGCTTGCGGCCATGAGCACTACACGAAAGTAAGGCCTCGGCTTTTTCGCGCACATC
>JANMDU010000099.1:0-30186 GCA_031376455.1 Variovorax sp.
CGTGATTCGAAAATTCCAATGCGAGACGAGGTCAGCATGCCCGCCAAACAGGTGCAAATCCCAGGGGCAAGTCGTTGCGCTGATCCACTTGAGCCACTGCACAACCAAAACCGCCATCAGGGTGCCCGCCACTGCCCAGCGAGCGCTCTTACGCAAGCCGTTTTGCCGAGCAAACAAGGCCATACAAATCATCGCACCCAAGAGCAACCATGCAAAGCCACGCGCGCCATCGTGCATCACCCGGGTTAAAAACCAATGGTTACGCAGCGCAAAGCCCTGCGCTGATCCAAACAACTGAGAAACTGCTGGGTCTAAACCAGTGCCGTCCCAAAGCAAGCTCCCGAGTAGAAAAACCACGCATAAGCGATTAAACGGATGCAAGTTGTTTTGCTTATCGCCAGCCACAGACGAGCCGCTCATGAGCCGGTAGCTTTAGCTGCTGGTGCAGAAACAGGGCATGCGTGCGTCAAATCAAAAGCAGCTTCTCGCAAGCTCGTCTGCACATCGAAAATCCCAAGTAGCGTGTGCGTTAAATAATCATGGCTTAAGCTCCTTTGTGCAGCACGCGCAAATTCGCGCCGCAAGCAACCGGGCTGGCCGCCACGTGCAGCATCCATTCCAGCGCTAAACCAAGCGATCATGGGCACTTCGAGTTGCTCGCGCGGCGAAATGGCGCGTGGCATACCATGTAAAAACAAACCTTTTTCGCCCAAAGATTCACCATGGTCTGAAACATAGATCAGTGCCGAATCTACGGAATCGGATTTTGCTTGCAACTTGCGCACTGTTTCAGCCAAGATGTGATCGGTGTAGCGAAGCGCGTTGTCGTAGGCATTATTGATTTCGGCAAGAGTACATCGATGCAAATCATCTGACTGGCATGCAGGTTGAAAATATGTGAATTTAGGTGGATAGCGGCGGTGATACGCAGGCCCGTGATTGCCTATTTGATGCAACACCCAGATCTGCGTGCCTTGGGCACTGAGCAAGCGTTTCTCCAAATCAACGATCAAAGTCTCATCGAGGCAGCGCCCGCCTGCACAAAGCGATGGCGCAAGCTTCTCATCCACAGTTTCTTGCGGCAAATCTTTGCATACGCCTTTGCAGCCACTTTGATTGTCACGCCAATGCACGCGTACTCCAATGCGGGCAAGCACATGTAGCACAGAGTCTTGCGTTCGGATCAACGCTTCGTCATAGCTCTTTCTGCCCAGAAATGAGAACATACATGGCAGCGAGACTTCTGTATTTGTGCCGCAAGCTTCCACGCGCGGAAAATTGATCACATCTAGTTTTTTGAGTTCAGGTGTTGTGTCCCGGGCTTGAGGGTACACCGCTTGATTCAAGCCCCAATTGGCAGCGCGTGCCGTCTCACCCACTACCACGATGACAACCAATGGTTTTTTGCGTTGCGCCCAAGAAGCTCCTGCTTTCGCGTCAGTTGTCATCATCTGGCGCGGCTTGGCCGCAACCTGCGCATCCTGAAAAAGCGCTATGGTGCCTGACCAAAGCACATTGGATGGTGTGATCAAATAGCGTGCTGTTTTGTCGTTACGCATCCATGAAGCCAGCGGCTGCATCACACTGAGCATCAACATAGCGGCCAAGCCCAAGCCCATACTCACCCACCCTAAGCGCGCGAAGATAGCACTCCACCACCGCTTGCCTAGGGGCTTGATGCGCACATGGCGCGTTGCAAACCACGCCAAGCCCGTAAAAATAGCGCATCGAAGCAACATATCGACCGAAAGTAGCTCGCTCGTCTCATGCCAATCTGTGCGCAGAACGTTGCGCAGCATCGATGGATCTAAGACAACACCTGTTTTCTGCTGGAGATACGCCGCAATCACAGACACGGTGATCCAAACCAAAGCAAGCCAGCGCGCCCAGCGCGTTGGCGCAATCAGCAGCCAAACCGAGGCTTGCCAACACACGACCACCGCAGACACAGCCAGTGCAAATAACAATTGCTGACTATGAGCAGAGCCGCCAGCAGCAAATGCTGATTTGATCAAGCCTAAGTTTGCGCACATGAGGACGTACAACGACAAGCTCAAGGCGGCCCAAACTGAATGAATCATGTAAAACGACGACGGCGACTGAAGTGTTTGACTCGCTCGGCCTGAGGAACTTATGGCCGCCTTCTTGGAAGGCGCATTCTGTACAAACGCGATCAGTTTGACCAATAAGGAAAGCGGTTTTTCATTCATCTTGCCAGCGAGTCTGCAAAACGTAAATGAAGCGAAGCTGAAGAAAACCGCATAAACGGTGTGCTACCGTATTACTCATGCGTGTGCTGCTGATTGAAGATGATGAATTACTAGGCTCTGGCCTGCGAGACTATTTGTGTGCCGAAGGGCATGTGGTGGATTGGTGCAGCAACCTTGAGAAAACTCGCACCTTTGCAAATCAGCCCTTCGATGTTTGGCTGGTTGACTGGCAGTTGCCCGACGGTTCAGGCCTCGATTGGCTGCGTGCGCGACGCGCTCGTGGTGATGCTACCGTGGCATTGATGCTGACCGCTCGCAGCGATGTTGAGCACCGTATTACAGGGCTGGATGGCGGCGCGGACGATTATTTGGCCAAGCCCGTCACGCCTGAGGAAATTGCTGCGCGATTGCGGGCTATTGCGAGGCGGCGAGCCATGCCTGAATCCGATCAGCACAGCTCAGGTGATCTGACTATTGACTGCGGTGCACGCATCGTGCGGCTGCATGGCCAAGGCGTGGAAATCACCGCGCGCGAGTGGGCAATTTTGGAGGCTTTGGTCATGCGGCATGGGCGCATGCTGGCTAAGGCCGATATTGAACTGCTCGTAGTGGGTGGCGAGTCGAGTTGGTCGAGTAATGCAGCCGAAGTACATATCTCGGCTTTGCGGCGCAAGCTAGGAAAAAATTGCATCACCACTGTACGCGGCCTCGGCTACCGCTGGGAAGGTTCATGAAGAATATGAAAAAAACACCATCGATTGCAAAAAATCTTTCTACGACGTTGTGGCTTTGGTTTTTAATATTTAGTGCGGCGGTGGGCATGGCTGTCTGGTTGCAGACGGATAGCGAGGTCAGTGAGTTGCTTGATGATTCTTTGATAGCCGCAGCTGATGTCATTCAGGAAAATTTGCCAAGCATTGATACAGTTGCGTCGACCGCCAGACAAACCGCGATCTTACCCAAGCACGCCACGATATCGCCAGGCACAGACACGCCTCAACAACGGTTTGCTTGGCAATGGGTATCTACTCAAGGGGAGCTCAAAGGTCGTTCACCCAGTGCGCCGATGGTGCCTTGGCGTGCATCAGCGCAGATTGGGCTTTTTGATGATGGGTCTTGGCGTGTATTTGGGCAACGCGCAGTTTTTGCAGATGGCGTGCTCTATGTGGCTCAAAGCCAAGCAGAGCGGCGAGATGCGATTGTTGAGGTGGTGCTGGGTGCAGTGCTATCGGTTTTGGCCATTGGTATCGCTGGGCATTTTTGGCTGCGGCAGCGCATTTCTGCGGAACTTGCACCCATTAAGGCGCTAAGTGAACGCATGCTGCAATGGAATGCCGGCAGCGACAGCCTCCCTCATCGGCCTTGGGGCGTGCCTGAGCGAGAAGAGCTGGTAGCGGTGCATGCAGCATTAGATACTCTGAGCGCAAATTTAGAGGCGCAAATTGCCCAAGAGCGTGCCTTCAGCGCCCACACCTCGCATGCGCTTCGCACCCCCTTGTCTGGCATCGATACACAACTCGCTGTCGCCTTGCGAGAGACTCACAGCGACCAGACGAGCCTGCGAGATCGGCTGGACAAATTACGATTCAATACACAGCGAATGCAGCGTGTTGTGGAATCACTGCTTTCTTTATTTCGCTTCAGTAGTGAGGTGCAACGCGAGCTAATAGACATCGACCTTCTAATCACTGGCATCGCTCTGCCCGCAAACATATCGCTGCATGCGACGGCAGAACACACTATTCATGCCGATCCTGATTTATTGTCTGCTGCGCTGTTTAATTTGATCGACAATTCTGTGCGATATGGTGCAACTAGTGTTCACCTGACTACATCGCATACAAACACGCTGGTCATCACAGACGATGGGCTTGGCGTTAGCGTCGAGCGTTTGCAGCATCTGCGGATGGAGCTACAGGGGCAACATGTAAAAACCAACGAAGCAGTTGGCATGGGCTTGTGGCTTGCGCAGCGCGTGGCCAATGTGCATGGCGGCCAACTCGGCATTGCCTGCGCAGAAAACTGCGGCTTGGTGGTGACTTTGACTCTAGGCAGTCGAGATTGAAACCGCTGAGTGCTGCGTCTTAAAAATCACTGGATGAGCCGTAGCCAGCCGCTAAATTCTCAAACTTAGTGATCGGCTTCAAGAAGGCAAGTTTGCAAGTGCCTGTGGGGCCATTTCGCTGCTTGGCAATAATGATTTCGGCTACGCCAGGCTCTTTGCTGTCTTTGTTGTAGTAGTCATCGCGGTAGATGAACATGATCACATCAGCATCCTGCTCAATAGCGCCTGATTCGCGCAAATCGCTCATCATCGGGCGCTTGTCGGTGCGCTGCTCCACGCCGCGATTGAGCTGGGAGAGCGCGATCACTGGGCATTGCAGCTCTTTAGCGAGCATTTTCAGACCACGCGAAATTTCGCCCAGCTCGGTGGCGCGATTGTCGCCATCGCTGCCACGACTGCCGCTCATGAGCTGCAAATAATCCACCACGATCAGGCCAAGCTTGCCGCCCATTTGCCGCGCTAAGCGTCTTGCATTGGCTCGCAATTCAGAAGACGTGAGGCCGGGTGTCTCGTCAATGTGCAGCGAGATATTGCGCAGCTTTTCAATCGTCTCGACCAAGCGAGGCCATTCATCGTCGTTCAATTTACCTGTGCGCAAATGCCCCTGATCAATCCGCCCAATCGAGCCAACGATACGCACCGCAAGCTGGCTCGCGCCCATCTCCATCGAGAATACGGCTACTGGCAAACCTTCGTTCAGCGCAACGTGTTCAGCGATATTGATAGCGAGCGCAGTGTTATGCGTCACGACGTAATCGTCGGTGACGTACAAGTGCGAAGGATGGCTCACTGAAATGCACTGGCATGGCTCTTGACCATAAGCCGTGATGCTAGAGACTGTCGGGCGCTTTTGCCTCGCGCGTTCTGGCTGAGCGCGGTTGCGCTTGTCGGTCATCAGCATCAGACTCTGCGGATCAGGATGAGCGATGCTGCAAACATAAGCGGGCAAGCCTGCAACCCGCTCTCCCCTGCCGTTGGTGAAATGCGGCTGCTTCATGTGAACAGCGCACCAGCCGCCCAGGGAGCGCACCAGCGTGGCCACATCTTGCGCCATCTGCTGGCTAGCGGTTGACAGGCGAATACTGCCCCATTTCTCAACCCAGCCATCGGTATCGATCAAGCCGCGCAACATATCGAGGCGCTGCTCTTTTCCAGCGAGCAAGTAAATCTCAGGAATAAATTTTTCCTCGCTCGATGCGCCTGATAAACCCAGCGCCTGCAAAGCCACGCGCATCGGATTGGCCACCAAACCCTGCACGCCTTTGACGCGCCCGCGATGCTTCTGCACAACGCGATAGTCGTATTGCCCGGCGTGCGTTAGCTCCATATCTTCCGGCAGGCGCTCCTGCATGCGATCAAGGAGCTCTTGCGATGCACTGGAAAGCTTCACACTGCCAGAGCCAGTGAGCCCGCCATCACCCAGCAAACAACCCAATATCCAAGGATCGATGGGGAGCTCATTTTGATGCCCAAAGTCTCCGCTCACGCTGTCAATCCATAAGCGATTTTTATAGCGCACTTTGCCCAGCATGTCGATGAGTTTTTCGGTGTTCAGCACCTTCGGTTGCTCCCAATCGCGATACATAACGCGCCACAAATGCTCAGCGCAGCAGCGCGTGCTGCGGCCATCGGAGAAGCTCACGGTGTAGGTTGGTTTGATGCCCTGTGGGAAGACGCCTGAGACGATTGATGGTTTGCCATCAATGGATGCCAATGCATCGCCCAAGGCTAGTTCGCCCATCGGTTTCCAGCCAGATGTCGTTTTGATTTTTGCACTCAAAGGCTGCGCTTTGCCCATACTCGGTCTCGCCGCCAACACAATCAAATCGCCGGCCTGCATGCCCGAAGTCATGCGGTCAAAATCATAAAAACCTGTGGGCACACCTGTGATGTCGTTGGGATTCTTTGACATCTCCTCCACGCGATCAATCAGCGCCACGACCAAGCTTTCCATCGAATGGAAGCCTTGCTTTAGGCGCGAGCCTTCTTCGCCGATGGCGAAAATCTTGCGCTCTGCCTCATCGAGAATTTCTGCAACTGGGCGGCCCTTGGTGGTAAAGGCGCTGTTGGAGATTTCATCGCTTGCGCCTACGAGCTTGCGAAGAATCGAGCGCTCTCGCACGATCTCGGCATAGCGGCGGATATTGCCCGCGCTGGGCACATATTGCGCGAGGCTGTTCAAGTAAATCAGCCCACCAATCTCTTCGGCCTTGCCTTCCGACTGCAAGCGTTCATAAACAGTGATCACGTCTGCGGGCTTGCTGCCATTGATCAAATATGCAATCGCGCCATAGATCAGCTTGTGTTCGTACCGGTAGAAATCGTTATCGATCAGCAGATCGCCCACGCGATCCCATGCGCCGTTATCTAGTAGCAAGCCGCCGAGTACGCTCGATTCTGCCTCGACGCTGTGTGGCGGTACGCGTAATTGAGCGATTAGATCGTCTTGCGAAAAATTAGGCGCGGGCGCAGAGACTGTAGAAGGGATGCTGTATTCAGATGAATCGCGCAGATCATCATCAGTGAGTTCGAGTTCAGAAGACATGCTTAGATTGTGAAGCAGCTTTCATGCTGCACATTCATCAGCTTGTGGATAAGTCTGTGCAAAAGCGGTGAAGCTTTGTGTATAGCTTAAAAATCGAAACTGGCTTGCTGATCATTTTCAACAGCAGTCACCATCGCGGCAACAGCAGATGGCTTTCTTCTTGCGCCCGCTCGGTTGCCTATGCCTTCTCTCGCCGGATTGCGTGAGCCGTGTTTGTCGTACACCTTGGCAGCAATTTCTCGGATACCCGGGCGATTTTTCCAGCCGTAGATTTTCTCTTTGGCCTCGCGCGTGGCGGTTTGTAATTCGACAATCGGCGCGGGGTAATGCTCTGGCGGATTGAAGGATTTTGAGGGCTCGTGAATGAATGCCGCTTCCACATCTCGCAGCTCCGGCACCCAACGGCGGATGAAATGGCCAGCAGGATCTTGATCTTGGCTTTGTTTAATGGGGTTGTAAATGCGCACGGTGTTAATCCCCGTGACGCCGCTTTGCATTTGGCACTGGCTCCAATGGATACCCGGCTCGTAATCGGTAAACAGCCTGGCCAAATGCAAGCCGCTGTGGCGCCAATGCAGCCAGAGCTGGTAGCTGGCAAAGCTCATCAGCATCGCGCGCATACGAAAGTTGATCCAACCCGTGGCCTGCAAGCTGCGCATGCAAGCATCGATAAACGGGTAGCCCGTGCGCCCTTCGATCCAAGCACTTAGCCGAAGAGATTCTTCCTCGGCCAAATCGCCTTCGTTGCGCATACCGACAAAGCCGCGATGCACATTGCGCCATTCAATCTCGGGCTCGCTCTCCAGTTTTTGAATAAAGTGGCAATGCCAATGCAACCGCCCCTCAAAGCTTTTGAGCGATTGCAGATAGCCGGTAGGCCGCTCGGCTGCGGGCAAAGCCAAGAGTTGCTGCCTCCTCGCCCAAGTGGAATACACCGCTTCTTTGATCGACAAATTTCCCCAGGCCAAATAAGGCGAGATCCGCGAGCAAGCCAGCGCGCCGCCTTCGGGGTTGGCCATTTCAGAGCGATAGTATTGGCCACGTGTGTGGAGGAAAGAAAACAACTCTTCTTCAGCTTGCAATCGGCCGCCGCGCTGGATCTGATCTGAGACTTCGCCCACCACATTCAGATCCGCAGCAGCCAGTCCACCGCAGTCTTGCAGCGCTGAAGGCATCAGCTTCATCCAAGGCACGCCTTGCGGCGCAGGCAAAGGCGCATCATTCATCCGCGCTGCCCAATGCGCGCTCCATTTATTGCGCCCCCCGCCATGCGAAAGCAGCCGCCGCACCACGGCATTGCTCGGCGCTTGATGCCAAGCGACATCGTTCGCGCGAGCCCAACGCATCACATCTTTATCGCGCACATAGCTCCAAGCATTGCCGGTTTCTTCATGGCTGTGCAGCTCGAAAGCGCCAAATGCGATTTTTAACTGAGCCAACAGGTCAATCATCTCGCCACGCAACCGAAGCAATCGCCCGCCCTGCTCTTCAATTTGCGCTGCCATCTCGCTCAGCCCATCACCGGCAAACTGCAAATGCCGCGCGCTCATATCGCTCTGCGCCCACACCTGCGGCTCATACACCCACAGCGCCAACACCTTCGCGCCCTGCTCCCGTGCGCGCGCGACCGCTTGCACCAAGGGCGCATGGTCTGACAAACGCAAATCTTTTTTGAACCAAACGATTTGAAGCACAATGAGAATTCTAGAAAACTGTCAGTATATCCAGCCTCAAAAATTCCCACTTTTCACATGTATTTACAAGCAGCCCTGTCAGAAATGGCAGCATGGCGCGACAGATCAGCCTATTCACCAAAACCTTCGGAGACTTTCATGACCTTCAAAACCCTCGCCGCCATTGGCTTGGCCAGCATCGCTTTGCTAAGCGGCTGCGCATCCCAGATGCAAGCGCCCGCAGCGCCGACCGCAGCCGCCGCAGCCACTGCCAGCTCACCTGACGGCTTGGTCACACTGGTCAGCTCGCGCAGCGCCAAAGAAACCATGGACAGATTAGAGGCCACCGTGAAGGAAAAAGGCTTTGGTCTGGTCGCGCGCGTTGACCACGCTGCTGGTGCCACGCGCGTCGGCAAAACATTGCGCCCCACTGAACTCCTAATCTTCGGCAACCCCGCAGGCGGCACGCTGCTGATGGAATGCAGCCAAACAGCAGGCATTGAGCTGCCCCTCAAAGCTTTGGTTTGGAGCGATGCCGCAGGCAAAGTCATGCTCAGCTACAACGACCCCACTTACATCACCAAGCGCCACAACGCCCCCGCCTGCCCAGCCGCAGCGGGCATGAGCAATGCGCTTGGCGGCATCATGAAGGCCGTGGTTGCGCCGTGATAGCTCGAAGACGTTACTACTGAATTCATAGCGCTTTGCGCAATAAACACGCCGGCTAATTGCCCGAATTGCTTGAAAACAGGAACAACAGGAACAACTCGCAGCTGGCGCAGCTTTCAAATTACCAGATCGAGTCAATTTAGAGATCATTATCAAATACTTAAGCCGCAATCACCCCGTTGCGCTTGACGGCCCAGTCTCGATACGCGCCGGGCGTCATGCCGCTGAATCGGTTGAATGCGCGCCGGAAGCTGCCTTCATCTTCATAACCGCATTGCGCTGCCACGCGCTTGATACTGCTACTGGGGCTGCATAAAAGAGCCTTGGCGCTTTCAAGTCGGATACGCGTGATGAAGGATTTGGGGGATTCGCCTGCACCGGCTTTGAGTTTGCGATGCAAAGTGCGCTCGCTGATGCCCAGCGATTTACCTAAAGCGATGGTCGTCAAGCCAACGCCCGCAGCGCGCACGGCCTGCTCTGCATCCAGCAAAAACGGCGAGTTTTGCTCAATGAAGCGCTTGGGCGCATAGACGGCTTGCGTCAGCGGTGTGTTGTCAATCACGGCAAAATTCGCCGTCTCTGCAGCCGCCTCAGGCCCGAGCAATTGGCCAATCGTGTAAAGCGCTAAATCCACCCAAGACATCGGCCCGCCGATGCTCACGATGCGGCCATCATCCACCAAGCCCGAAGCCCACACGGCGCGGGTTTTGGGAAAGCGCTGCACCAGCGCTTCATGCAGCCACCAAGTCGTCGTGCAACGCCGCGCATTGAGCAGCCCGGCCTCGCCCAACACAAACACCCCCGCACAAGATGCGCCCAGCATCACGCCATGCGCATGCTGCTTGCGCAGCCACTCGCCAGCGTCCTGCATGGCTTGGCTTTGCGGCGGCATGCCGTTAGCATCGGGCACGAGACCGGGCAGGAGCACAGCAGAGAGCGCCGGCAAATCACGAATACCCGCATCAACCGGCACACTGCGGCCTCGGCCATCCGTTAAGGGCTTGCCGTCGGTGCTGACGATGAAGGTGTTGAGTGCTTGATGAACAGAAGTCTCCAGCGGTTTATTGCCCGCATGCTCATCGTTCGTGCCCTGCCCGCCCGGCATGCGCTGCCTCTCGCCAGACAGCGAAGCCATCCAAAATAAATCTGACATACCCAGCACGGATGAGCTCAAACAGCCATCAAAGGCCAATATCGCGATGTTCATGCAGCGCATTTTGACATGGGTGATGGCGAGTTTTGATCGAACATTGGCGAACCTGCCATAGACCGCTCCGATTGCTTTCCTCGAATACTCACACGTCTGCTGCAAGCAAAGCTGCGCAACAGACACCACTTCCCCAATGCCCTACTGAAAGATCGCAAATGAAACTCATGGACTACGGCTTAAAAGCCATTGACTTCGCCAACCCTACAGAGGCACAGAGCAACGGCACATCTCGCCGCAGCTTCTTCGCCGTTACCACGCTAGCCACCGGCTTCGCCGTGGCCTCCAACCCAGTGCTCGCTCAAGCGATCACCACAGACACAAAAGGTCTCAGCGTAGGTGAAGTCAAAATAAAGGTCGCAGACGGCGAGATTCCCGGCTATGTCGCTCGCCCCGCCAAGGCCGGCAAATTCCCGGTGATCCTTGTAGTGCAAGAGATTTTTGGCGTGCATGAGCACATCAAAGACATGTGCCGCCGCTTTGCAAAAATGGGCTACTACGCGATTGCCCCGGAAATGTTTGCCCGCCAAGGCGATGTGAGCAAGATGACCGACATCATGGGCATCTTGACCAATGTCGTCTCCAAAGTGCCCGATGCGCAAGTCAACGCTGATTTGGATGCAGCCGTCGCCTTCGCCAAAGCCAGCGGTCATGCCAACGCAGATCGCGTCGGGCTTGTCGGCTACTGCTGGGGCGGCCGCACCGCTTGGATCTACGCGCTGCACAACCCCAAGCTCAAAGCCGCAGTCAGCTACTACGGCCTGCTCGACGGCATGAAAGGCCCCATCAAGCCGCGCGATCCCGTGGAATTCGGCTCAGAGCTCAAAGTACCCGTGCTGGGCTTGTATTCCGGCATCGATGCTTTCGTCAAACCCGAAGTGATTGCAAAAATGCGCGGCGAAATCGCCAAATCCGGGAGCGGCTCAGAAATCGTGATCTTCCCCAACGTAGATCATGGCTTCAACGCCGACTATCGCCCCAGCTACGACAAAGCAGCGGCGACTTACGCAATGAAGCTCACGCGCGACTGGCTGAAAGAGCGCGGTTTGTAATCTGTAGATTGGCTTCCTTAGCCTGACTTCTAAAAGCAAAAGCCCACAGAGCAATCTGCGGGCTTTTTCGCATTTCGATGCAATGAATCTTGCGATGAACGAAGATTTGTCATGCAAACGCCATCCGCTGTACGCCATCCAGATCAAGCGTCTGCCGCGCTTGCCACAAGTCATATTGATCTTGCATGGCAAGCCAGCTCTCCGGCGAGCGACCTAGAGTTTTAGCCAAGCGCAGCGCCATCTCAGGGCTCACGCCGCTTTGCCCGAGCAGCAAGCGGTTCAGCGTTGATGCTGCAACGCCTAAGGCGAGTGCCAGCTCGCGCCCGCTGTAATTGCTGGGCGAGAGATAAATTTCTTGAATGAATGCGCCGGGGTGGGGAGGGTTATGCATCAACATCAGTGGTAGTCCTCATAATCAATCACGTAAACATTGCCGTCTTTGAATTCAAAAGTCACTCGCCAATTGCCATTGACCCAAATAGACCAGCGCTTTGCATCAGCGCCCTTCAGTGCATGCAAGCGAAAGCCATGAATATCCATATCGTCAATCGTCTGCGCGGTGTGCAAAGCAGTCAGTTGCATCGTCAACCGCCTTGCATGAGCCGTTTGAACACCAGCGGCACTGCCTGTTTCAAAGAGTTTGCGCAGCCCTTTGTGTTTGAACGAAACAATCATGCAGTATTGTACCGCAGTGCGCAACACGCACTATTGCTCGGGCTCGCTTAATCTATGAGATCGATGCCTTGCGACCCCAATTGACACCATCCTCTGTTGATCGCTACTCATTCCATAGCGCTCTGCGCAGTATTTATGCCGGCTACTGACCTAAAACGCATATAAATCTGGTGAAAAACCTAACTGCTAGAACTTGAATTCAGCTGAATTCACAAGTGCATATCGCTCAGCCGTTTCACGCCACCCGCTCGCCTGCGTCGTACCATTGGGCATTTGCCTCAGAAATCTTTTTGAAAACACACGCGATTCAGACCATCACAATCCAACCCCCTCCCCGCGCGCCTTCCAAAAAATTTCTGATTCAAACGCCCAATGGTTTCCGCTGGATGCTAGGTTGACGCTCGGAAAGTAGCTTAGTCTTGACGGAAAACTGCGGTATAAATCGGTTTACGCGCTGCGGCGTTTCGCGATTCTTTTATAACTGTGTTTGAAACTGTAAATCCCCACCTAGAGCTATGATTTCAAAAGAGATTAAAGGATTTTTGATGCCCAATTTGTACCGCAATGCCATTTTTATACCGCAGGTTTTGCGGTATGCATTGCGTTAGCGCTCATGACGGTCACCCAGCGCAGAGTTATCCTGTGTCTATCGCTGATTTCCTTAGCAGTCGGCATCGCTTGGCAAATTTTTGAGCCTGGCTTTGAGCCGTTGCTAGTCGTACTCGGCGGTCTGACGGGGCTCTTCACACAATGGTGGCCGACCCGCGCCAAGGCTTATGCTTCTCGGCGCCTCGACGGGACCGTCACCTTCAACTATTCCAACAACAATGGCCGATACACCATTGGGCAAGAGGAAATGCTGTTCGAGACTGCTTGGAGCAAGGCGAGCGACACCTCGATCCACATCTACAAAGATCCGCCCTCAATTGACTCGTTGGCCATTGCCACTGGCGTGGCACAGATCAAAAGCCTGACCAACATTGCCAGCTTAGACTTCTCCTCAAGATCTAGAACTGCTCAAGAGGGCGACATTGTTGTCTTAAAGAACAAATTTGGCAGATTCGCAGCGCTTAAAATTGTCGATATTAAAGACAGCACAAGATCGGATTCGGTGGACGAGATTACGTTCAGCTATGTCATAAATCCAGACGGCGGAACGGACTTCAGATGAGCGCTAACAATTCATTCAAGCCGAACCCGCTTCGCGGGCCAGCTTAATTAAGGCGTTAACTAACCATCTCCCAAGCGGAAACCATTGGGTTGTTGAATCAGAAATTTTTTGGAAGGCGCGCGGGGATCGGGTTGGATTGTGTTGATCTGAATCGCGTGTGTTTTCAAAAAATTTGCTGAGGCAATAACCCGATGGTACGACGCAGGTGAGCGGGTGGAGTGAAGCCGCCGCGCAGTAAGTACAACGGCCGTTTGCCTAAAACGCTTATAAAAGCCAATAAAAAACCCCACATATCGCTACGTGGGGTTTTGCTTTAAGCGCTAAGCGATGAAGCTCAGATTTTCAAGCTTGCAGCTTAGTGATGCGTGCCATCCATGAACTGCTCATCTTCCGTCGAGCCTTTCAAAGCAGCAGTAGAAGCATTGGCTTCGATGGTGGTGGTCACAGCGTCGAAGTAACCCGTGCCCACTTCGCGCTGATGTTTCACTGCGGTGAAGCCGCGCTCGGCTGCTTTGAATTCTTTTTCTTGCAGTTCAACGAAGGCGGTCATGTTGTTGCGGGCGTAGCCGTAGGCCAGGTCGAACATACCGTAGTTCAGTGAGTGGAAGCCAGCCAAGGTGATGAACTGGTACTTGTAGCCCATGGCGCCCAATTCACGCTGGAATTTGGCTATTGTGGCATCGTCGAGGTTCTTCTTCCAGTTAAACGATGGCGAGCAGTTGTAGCTCAGCAGCTTGCCGGGGAATTTGGCGTGGATCGCATCGGCAAATGCTTTGGCGAAGGCCAAATCAGGTGTACCGGTTTCGCACCAGATCAAATCGGCGTATTCGGCGTAAGCGAGGCCGCGGCTGATGGCTTGATCGAGGCCGTTTTTCACGCGGTAGAAGCCTTCAACGGTGCGCTCACCGGTGATGAATGGCTTGTCGTTGTCGTCCACATCGCTGGTGACGAGGTTGGCAGCTTCTGCATCGGTGCGAGCCAGCAGCACGGTGGGTGTGCCC
Organism: Variovorax sp.; assembly: GCA_031376455.1. Taxonomy (GTDB): domain Bacteria; phylum Pseudomonadota; class Gammaproteobacteria; order Burkholderiales; family Burkholderiaceae_C; genus JANMDU01. Next base: position 14,269 of record JANMDU010000099.1, read on the forward strand.
ATCACGTCTGCTGCAAGACGAGCAGCCACCAATTTGCTCACGGCATCGCGGGTGCTCACGAGCACTTTGCCGCCCATGTGGCCGCATTTTTTGGCAGCGGCCAATTGGTCTTCAAAGTGAACGCCTGCAGCGCCTGCTTCGATCATGGATTTCATCAGCTCGAATGCGTTGAGCACGCCGCCAAAGCCAGCTTCTGCATCGGCCACTATTGGAGCAAAATAATCGATATAGCCTGCATCGCCTGGGCCTTTGCCCTCGCTCCACTGAATCTGGTCTGCGCGGGTGAAGGTGGCGTTGATTTTCTTCACGACTTTTGGCACGGAATCCACGCTGTAGAGCGATTGGTCGGGGTACATCTCGCCATTGCTGTTGGCATCGCCTGCAACTTGCCAGCCAGAAAGATAAATGGCTTTCAAGCCAGCTTTAACTTGCTGCATGGCTTGGTTGCCAGTGAGCGCGCCCAGCGAATTGATGAACGGCTCGGTGTTGATCAAATTCCACAGCTTCTCAGAGCCGCGCTTGGCCAGCGTGTGCTCGACTTGCAGCGAGCCGCGAAGCTTCACGACAGCCTCTGCCGTATAGCCGCGCTTGATGCCCTTCCAGCGAGGGTTGGTTGCCCAGTCTTGTTCGAGTTGGGCAATTTGCTGCTCGCGGGTCAGGTTCGTCCAGTTGCTCATGTTGATCACTCCATTTAAGTTAAATAAATCGAAAACCGATGACGCAATGATAACTCTTCTATAAGACTAATTTGCAATCTTCTGTCTTATAGAAGAGTAAATCTAAATTCAATGAAATCAATGACTTACGGGAATTTTTCTTAATGTGGTGGATTTTTTCTCATATTGAGAAAAATTGCGGCATTGCAGCAACTCTTGAATTCCACATTGGAGAAACAATATTGCGTAGTGTGGAAATCTACTAATCACAACATGTTTAACAAGCAAAAAAGGCTTAAAAATTCAGCCATCGCTAAGTTTTTAAGCCTTTTGAGCTGATTGCCGGCACGAAACCTGCGCGGAGCGCTATCGAATTGATAGTTGGTTAGTTGTACGCCGGCAATGCTGCAATACGCGAACGGGCGGCGGCGTATTCAGTTTTGAGGCGAGCGACCAAATCGCCTGCGCTCATAACTTCTTTGATGACGCCAATGCCTTGGCCGCAGCCCCAGATGTCTTTCCAAGCTTTGGCTGAGCTTGAACCTTCGCCGCTTGCAAAATTCATCTTGCTGGGGTCGCTGTCAGGGAGATTGTCAGGGTCCATGCCGGCATTCTTGATACTGCCCTTCAAATAGTTGCCATGGATGCCAGTGTAGAAATTGGAATAGACGATGTCGTCAGAGTTGCTCTCGGTGATCATCTTTTTGTAATCGTCGCTGGCGCGCGCCTCAGTCGTGGCGATAAACGGCGAGCCGATATAAGCTAGATCTGCGCCTGCGCATTGGGCGGCGAGGATGGCATCGCCGCTGGCGATTGAGCCCGAGAGGGCAATCGCGCCATCGAACCATTGGCGAATTTCTTGCAGCATAGCAAACGGGCTTTTGGTGGAGGCATGGCCGCCTGCGCCAGCTGCCACAGGGATGAGGCCAGTCGCGCCCTTCTCGATGGCTTTGCGAGCAAACACGTTGTTAATCACATCATGCAGCGTGATGCCGCCCCAAGCTTTGACGGCTTGGTTGACATCTTCTCTCGCGCCGAGGCTGGTGATGATGATGGGCACTTTATATTTCTCGCACAGCGCCATGTCGTGATCGAGCCGATCGTTGCTTTTATGAACGATTTGGTTGATGGCGAAAGGCGCTGCTGGCTTGTCCGGGTTGGCTTTGTTGTAAGCGGCCAGCTCTTCGGTAATTTCAATCAGCCAGTCTTCTAGTTGCGCAGCGGGGCGGGCATTGAGCGCAGGCATGGAGCCAACGATGCCCGCTTTACATTGGGCAATGACCAATTTTGGATTGCTGATGATGAAGAGTGGGCTGCCGATGACGGGGAATGGGAGGTTTTGCAGGATGGAGGGGAGTTGGCGCATTTTTGTCTCTTTTGATTGTTGGGCGGAGGCGGTATTTAGAACACGGAAGTCACGGAGGTTGCACAGAAGGCACAAAAAATACACAAAAGGTATTTATGATTTTTCAGTGTCTTCCGTGTAGTTTCCGTGCCTTCCGTGTTCAAAAAATAGTTAAATCAAAAAGCTTCTAGAGCAAGCGCAGTCACAGATTCAGCGCCCTCGACGATGCTGTCCCGCACGCCTGGCGCTTTGCTCAGGATGTGGTCGGCATAAAAACGCGCGGTGGTGATCTTGGCTTGCATGAAAGCTGCATCGTTGCCCGCCGCCAGCTCGTCTTCAGCGGCGAGCAGCGAGCGCGCCATTTGCCAGCCTGCGAACACGTTGCCTGCAAGCATGAGATAAGGCACGCTGCCGGAAAAGACGGCATTCGGCGACGCTTTGGTATTGCCTGCGACGAATTCGATCACATCGATCAGCGCTTTGCGGGCTGCAGTCAAGCGTTTGAGCACCGCTCTCGCATGCACGCTATCGCGCTCTGCCAATGCTTTCTCTGTCGCTTCGATTTGGCTCACGATGCCTTTGGCAAGTTGGCCACCGTCGCGCGAAGTTTTGCGGCCGACTAGGTCGTTGGCCTGAATCGCCGTCGTGCCTTCGTAGATCGTCAGAATCTTCGCATCGCGGTAGTATTGCGCCGCGCCCGTCTCTTCGATAAAGCCCATGCCGCCATGCACTTGCACGCCAAGGCTGGTGACTTCTAAGCTCATCTCGGTGGAATAGCCTTTGACCAGCGGCACCATGAAGTCATAAAACGCCGCGTTTTGCTTGCGCACGTCTGCATCTGGGTGATGATGAGCCGCATCAAACGCAGCCGCAGCGCCAGCGGCAAGAGCGCGGCAGCCTTCCGTATAGGCCCGCATCGTCATCAGCATGCGCTTGACATCGGGATGATGAATGATCGCAGCGCTGCCGGGCATGCTGCCATCCACCGGGCGGCTCTGCACGCGGTCTTTCGCGTACTGCACGGCCTTTTGATACGCGCGCTCGGCAATGGCGATACCTTGCATGCCTACGGCATAACGCGCCGCATTCATCATGATGAACATGTATTCCAAGCCGCGATTTTCTTGGCCTACCAAGTATCCAATTGCGCCACCGTTGTCACCATACTGCAAGACGGCAGTAGGAGATGCTTTGATGCCCATCTTGTGTTCGATGCTCACGCAATGCACATCATTGCGCGCTCCCAGCGAGCCATCTTTACCGACCATGAACTTGGGCACGACAAAGAGAGAAATCCCCTTCACACCTTCAGGCGCGCCCTGCACTCTTGCGAGCACGAGATGCACGATGTTCTCCGCCATGTCGTGTTCACCATAGGTGATGTAAATCTTCGTGCCAAAGATTTTGTAAGAGCCATCAGGCAGCGGCTCCGCACGGGTGCGCACGAGCGCGAGATCAGAGCCGGCTTGCGGCTCGGTCAGATTCATCGTGCCCGTCCATTGGCCGCTGACGAGCTTTTCAAGATACGTGGCCTTCAAGTCATCCGAGCCTGCAGTCAGCAGCGCTTCAATCGCGCCATCAGTGAGCAATGGGCAAAGTGCAAAGCTCATATTGGCTGAGTTGCACATTTCAATGCAAGCAGCACCAATCGTCTTAGGCAAGCCCTGCCCACCAAAATCAGCAGGATGCTGCAAACCTTGCCAGCCGCCTTCAGCATATTGCTTAAACGCTTCTTTGAAACCGGGCGTGGTGGTCACTTTGCCATCTTTGAAAGACGATGGATTTTTATCGCCTTCCCAATTGAGAGGGCTCAAAACGCCTTCGTTAAATTTCGCGCATTCTTCAAGCACGGCTTGCGCCGTCTCAAAGCCAGCATCTTCAAAACCAGGGATTTGCGCAACCGCATCAATATTGGCAATGTGTTTGATGCCAAACAGCATGTCTTTTAGGGGGGCTGTGTAGGTCATGTCTTACTCGTTGCAAAGAATAAATAAAAAGAACACGGAATTCACGAAGGATCACGGAAGACACAGAAAACTTCCGTGGCTTTCGTGTGTTTCCGTGACTTCCGTGCTCTAAAAGATAGATGAATGAAATTAAAGCTTAGAAACCAACTCAGGCACAGCAGCAAACAAATCAGCCTCCAGCCCAAAATCAGCCACGCTAAAAATCGGGGCTTCTGCGTCTTTGTTGATCGCCACGATGACTTTGCTGTCTTTCATGCCGGCCAGATGTTGGATTGCGCCAGATATACCGCAGGCCACGTACAGCTGAGGCGCGACGATTTTTCCTGTTTGGCCGACTTGCCAATCGTTGGGGGCGTAGCCCGCATCGACTGCAGCGCGTGAAGCGCCAAGCGCTGCGCCGAGCTTGTCGGCCAGCGGCGACATCACCTCATTGAATTTTTCTGCCGAGCCTAATGCCCGTCCGCCAGAAACAATGATTTTGGCAGCTGTCAATTCAGGGCGATCTAGCTTGGCAATCTCAGAACCGACAAAGTTGCTCTTGCCGGAATCGGCTGCTGCTGTGACGACATCAATCGAAGCTGAGCCGCCGGTCGCTGCTGCTGGGTCAAAGCCAGTCGTTCGCACGGTGATGACTTTCACCGCATCACTGGATTGCACGGTCGCAACCGCGTTGCCTGCGTAAATGCCGCGCTCAAACGTGTCTGGGCTGTCGACCTTGGTAATGTCAGAAATCTGGCCCACATCGAGCTTGGCCGCCACGCGGGGCGCGATGTTTTTGCCCGATGCAGTCGATGGAAAGAGGATGTGCGAATAGGCCGGCGCGATGGCTAGCACTTGCGCTGCCATGTTTTCAGCCAAGCCGTTGGCAAACTGCGCGCCATCAGCGTGAATGACTTTGCTGACGCCAGCAATCGCAGCCGCTGCTGTTGCTGCTGCGCCCGCGCCGCTGCCTGCTACCAGCACATGCACTTCGCCGCCGCAAGCCAAGGCTGCAGTGACTGTGTTGAGGGTTGCGCCCTTGATGGAGGCATTGTTGTGTTCTGCAATAACGAGAGTTGTCATGATCTGGTGACCTTTAAATAACTTTTGCTACGTTTTTCAATTTATCCACCAAGGTCGCCACATCGGCCACCTTGATACCCGCGCCGCGTTTAGCAGGCTCAGTCACTTTGAGCGTCTTGATGCGTGGCGCAACATCTACGCCTAAGTCTTCAGGTTTGAACACATCGAGCTGCTTCTTCTTGGCCTTCATGATGTTGGGCAGCGTCACGTATCGCGGCTCATTGAGGCGCAGATCAGTCGTAATAACTGCTGGCATGCTGACAGATAAAGTTTCCAAGCCACCATCGACTTAGCGGGTGACGTGTGCTTTGCCATCCACGATTTCTACTTTGCTGGCAAATGTGGCTTGGGGCAAATCCGCCAATGCAGCGAGCATCTGACCCGTCTGGTTGCAATCATCATCGATGGCTTGCTTGCCGAGAATAACGAGGCCGGGTTGCTCTTTATCGAAAATAGCTTTGAGCAGCTTGGCGACGGCGAGAGGCTGCAATTCTTCGTTCGTCTCGACATGAATGGCGCGATCTGCGCCAATGGCCATGGCAGTGCGCAGCGTTTCTTGGCATTGCGTCGGGCCGCAAGAAATGGCGATCACCTCCGTGGCCATACCTTTCTCTTTGAGGCGCGTCGCTTCTTCCACAGCGATTTCGTCAAACGGGTTCATGCTCATTTTGACGTTGGCAATATCCACACCCGTGCCATCCGATTTCACGCGGACTTTCACGTTGTAATCCACCACTCTTTTGACTGCGACCAAAACCTTCATTTGCTTGCGCTCCATGTTTGTTGAGATTGACGTTTACGTAAACTGCCGATATTGTAGGTTGCGGTGCAGCAATGTGCCTTTTGCGCTGCAAATCCACAAAAAACGAACGGTCGTTCTTTTTTACCAATTATATGCAAGATGCCTTGATCGACTAAGGCGAGCGCTCTAATACTGTCAAGCAGTGGACAGTTCATCGCCCGAATAGTCACTCAACGCGGGAAACCCATTACAACAATCGCCACGTTGACCCGTTACATTGCTGCATCGCATCATTTTTGCATGTTTATTCAAGGAGTTGGTATGAAATTCAAAGCTATTTCTCTGGCCACTTTCGCTCTCGCATCTGGCTTCGCCGCGAGCACAACCCAAGCACAAACGGTCATTACTGCATCCAGCTGGTTGCCCCCAACACACACGCTCTCCATGGCGCAAAAGGAATGGTGTGATTTGCTGGAGAAAAACACCACTGGCAAGATGAAATGCAACATTCTGCCGCGCGCGGTCTCCGCGCCACCCGGCACGTTTGACGCTGTCAAAAACGGCTTGGCAGATATCAGCTTCTCTGTACAAGGCTACACGCCCGGTCGATTCCTCTACACGCAGATGGCCGAGCTGCCTTTTTTGGGCAACACTTCCGAGCCCATCTCGGTGGCTTACAACAAAGTCGCCATGAAGAATCCAGAATTTGCTGGCGAACATCAAGGCATGAAAGTGATTTCTTTCTTCACACATGGCCCTGGCATGGTTTTCAACACCAAGCGCCCGATTGCGAAAGTCGATGATTTAAACGGCTTGAAATTCCGCGTGGGCGGCGGCATGGTCAATGAGATCAGCAAAACGCTGGGCATGAACGTGACGTTGAAGCCCGCGCCAGAATCTTTTGAGCTTTTGAACGGTGGTGTGATGGATGGCACGCTCTTCCCCGCTGAATCAACAGAATCTTTCCGCATCGACAAAATCATTCGCCACGCGACCACCTTCCCCGGCGGCCTCTACAACACGAGCTTTGCTTTCGTGATGAATGCAGACAAATATAACAAGCTCTCAGCAGACGAGAAAAAAGCAGTCGATGCGATCAGCGGTGAAGTTTCGGCGCGTATCTTTGGCCGCGGCTGGGATAAAGTTGACCGCCGCGCGATGGGCTTGATGCAGGCCAATAATGTGCAGATCGTCAAGGCTGACGCTAAATTTGTAGCCGACGTGAAAGCGAAGACATCTGGCTTGGAAGCCAAATGGATTGCTGATTCAGAAGCGAAAGGCTTGAAGAATGCCAAAACTATATTGGCTGAATTCCGCGCTGAGATTGCTAAGGCTGAGAAGTAATTTTTTATAGCTTTCGAAGAATAGGAGCACGGAAGGCACAGAAGTTGCACGCAAGACACAGAAAATGCATCGATTTTTTTCTGTGATTTCCGTGAAGTTTCCGTGCCTTCCGTGTTCTGTTTTTTTGCTTGCCAAAACAATCATTCATGCGACTTCAGCTTCAATCTTTGCTCGACAAGCTCTGTGGTCTGCTCTGCGCAACAGCATTATTCGCCATTATGGTACTCACGTTTTTCGATGTGAGCGGGAGGAAAATGCTCTCTCAATCCATTCCTGGCTCGCTTGAGCTCACCGAGCTATTGATGGTGATCGTGATTTTTGCGGGCTTGCCGCTGGTCAGCGAGCGGGGCGAACATGTGATTTTTGACTCGCTTGATCGTGTGTGGCCAGCTTGGCTTGTGACGCTTCAAAAGGCTTTCGTGCATTTGGTTTGCGCCGCAATAATGTTGGCTTTGGCCTACCTGATGTGGAAAACGGGATCGCAGTTTCTCGAAAATGGCGAGACGACGGCGCAACTGAAAATCAGCAAAGCGCCTTTCATTTACGGCATGGCGATCTTTTGCGGCATCACTGCAATTGTCCACGCGGCCTTGGCGTTTTTCCCGGGGCGCGATCTAGAGCATGCGGGCAGTGATCAAGGCGAAGGCGCTGCGCTGTGACAGAAGCTCGTTTATGACCGAAGCTTACTTATGACAGAAGCTTTGCTCGGCTTTGCAGCCATCTTCCTCATGGCGCTGCTGCGCATGCCGCTGGCATTTGCCATGGGCATTGTCGGCGTGGTCGGCATGGGGCTCACGCGCAGTTGGCCAGCGGCGTTTGCCAGCGTGGCGCAAGTGGTGCAAGAAACGGGCTTTGCCTACACGCTCAGCGTGATTCCGCTCTTCATCCTCATGGGTAATTTTGTGGCGCGCGCAGGCCTTGCGCATGAGCTGTTTGCAGCAGCCTATGCCTTCATCGGCCATCTGCGCGGCGGCTTGGCGCATGCCACTGTGCTCGCTTGCGCGGGCTTTGGTGCGATTTGCGGCTCGTCGATTGCTACAGCGGCCACCATGAGCAAGGTGGCTTATCCGAGCATGAAAAAGCTCGGCTATTCAGATTCGCTTTCCACCGGTGTGATGGCCGCTGGCGGCACTCTAGGCATCATGATTCCGCCATCGACCATCATGGTGATCTACGGCATCGTCACAGAGACAAATATCGGCAAGCTCTTTGCCGCCGGCGTGATCCCCGGTTTGCTCACTGCAGCTTTGCTGATGCTTTGCATTGTGATCATGACTTCGCGTGACCCTGAGCATGCTCCTCCGGGCGAGCGCACCTCGTGGCCAGACCGCTGGAAAGCACTGCGCAGCATTTGGGGCGTGATCGTATTGGTCATGGTCGTATTAGGTGGCATTTATGGCGGCGTGTTCACCGCCACGGAAGGCGCTGGCATTGGCGCATCGGGCGCGTTTCTCTTTGCATGGGCTCGCAAGCGGCTGACTTGGGCGATTCTTTTTCAAGTCCTCGTTGAATCCGCGCGCACCACAGCCATGCTTTTCACGCTTTTGATCGCTGCAACCATCTTCGCCAATTTCGTCAACTTCACGTCTCTTCCCAGCGATCTCAAAACATGGATCACAGGCCAAGGCCTCTCCCCCGTCATGATCATCGCAGCCATGATGCTGATTTACGTGATTCTGGGCACCGTCATGGAAGAGCTCACGATGGTTTTGCTCACGATACCCCTCTTCTTCCCTATCGTCACAGCGCTCGGCTTTGATCCAGTCTGGTTTGGCGTATTGATCGTGATGATCGTTCAGATCGGACTGATCTCGCCACCTGTAGGCATGAACTTGTTTGTGCTCAATTCACTGCTTCCCAAAGTGGGCCTAGCTAACATCTTCCGAGGTTGCTGGCCATTCGTCGCGACGATGATTTTTGTATTGATCTTACTGGTCGCGTTTCCGCATATCAGCTTATGGCTGCCATCGCTGATGAACTAAATGCTACATTTTTTATAGCACTTCACGCAATATGTACGCCGGCAAGAAAGCGATAAGATATAAAAAAGCGGCTTAAAAAGCCGCTTTTTTGCATGGTGTCGATTTCAAAGCCCCGGAGAACCAATCGCTGTAGGCGCGGCAGGCTGCGCGGCTGCACCCAACTCGCCAACCACGGCAGCTTTGTACCTCGGAGCTGTGGTGGAGACACCATCCCAGACAGCAGAAGTGATTGCGGTGCCGCCAAACGCCAAGCCCGCATGATTCGGGAAGGTTGCGGTCACGCCTGTGGCAGCTTGCACAACGGGGATCACAGTGCCGTCAGATGCCGTGATGGTCGCTCCGCCCCGGTAGTTAAACGATGTGACGACTTTGCCTGCCGCGTCAAATACGACAACTGCATCACCGCCGCCCAAGCCCGGCCCACCCGTAGCCACGACGGTTACAGTGGCCACGCCTGTCAAACCCCACGCGGTTCGGAATGCTGCCTCTGTGGTGTTGGTAACGATCAAGCGCGCACCAGCGGCGAGCGTGATTGACGGAAAGCTGGCTACACCGGTGTCTGCAAAATTGGCAGAATCGTCATCCCATTTCCATCCCGTCAAATCAATGGCCGTTGTGCCAAAGTTATACAGCTCAAAGAAATCGCTGCCCGAACCGTTGGAATTCATCTCGGTGATGAGCAAACTTGGCGCAGCAGCGGGCGCAGGCGGCGCAGTGGTGAAGTTCAATGCGGTTGTCGTCGTGATGCCGGCATAGGAATTGCCCGCTGCATCCCGGATCACACCAGCGGCGATTTGCATGTTGTAGGTGCTGCTGCTCAGCAGATTCGATGTTGGCACGATGTTGATCGTGTTGCCAGAGAAAGTCACTTGCGTCGCATCGAGCACGCTGATCACGCGTGTATCTGTTACGCCGGTGATCACGATGTTGCCAGCAACAGTCGCTGTCACGGCTTCGTTAAACGTCAGCACGATGCGGTTATTTGCCGCGCTCGTGGCATTGTCTGCCGGGCTAGAGTTGGTGAGCAACGGTGCATTGGTATCGGCATTGCTCGTGGTGGTGAAATTCAGCAGCGTCGCGCTGCTCACAGCCGGGGAAGCGTTGCCTGAAGCATCTCTGAGAATTCCAGCGGGATATGTGATGCTGTATGCACTGCCTGCCGTCAAGTCGGTGGCGGGATCAATCATCAACATGTTGCCGCTGATCTTGACTTGCCTTGTATCGCCAATGGGAATAGATCGCACATCACCCGCGCCATTGCTTAAGACGATACTGCCCGTGCCAGCAAGAATCGTTTGACTGAAGCTCACATACACATTGCTGCCCACGCCGACAGAATTCTTGCTTACCGTGGGCGAGTAAACCAGCAACTCAGGGCGGCCTGAGCCCCCACCTTGCTCGCTCACAACATAAATGTTGCCGGCGGCATCCATCGTCATGCCTTCGTTTTGCGCGGCGCTGCCGACCACCAAAGTACCAACAATCCTGCCTGCGCGATCCATCTTGACAATCTTGCCATCGGGCGCACTGAGCAGCATGATGTGGCTCAAATCTGGGGCGGTCGTCGTCAAAATATTTGACATCGAAAACACGTCGTTGATCGCGGTCAAACCAGTTAAGGTAGGCGTAAACAGATTGATGGAATCGGTGGCTGTCGCAGAGCCATTGGACGCCGTGCCAGCGGCAAAATTGACCGTGGTTTGAAAAACGCCCGATGGCCCGGATTCTTTGACGGCAATAAAACCATTGGTCATCGGATCAAATGAGAGGCCTTCAATACCGATGTTGCCAATCGTTGTGCCCAACTTGACAGTGCGCACTTCCAATGCTGTGAGCGTATTAGCGGGCATGGTGGTATTGGCGGTGTAAGTGAATTCATTGAACACACGGTTTCTCTCTTCTGCCAAAACGAATTTCCCGCCGCCAATGTAGGTCAGACCTTCCGGATCATCGAAGTAAACACCCCGTGGCTTGGTGGCATCCCGTGCCAAAATCATCGAGTCAACCAGCACGCCCTGCTTGGTGACTTGCACAATAGATGTGCCTCCGTCGCCCACGATAAACAAGGTGTCTGTGTCTTTGTTGTACGTGACCGCTGATGCTTCCTCAGCCAGCAGATTCGCTCCCGTGCCGACTGGCAAACTAAAGCGGCCCGCTAAGCTGTAATTAGCCAGCTCGAAGCTGCTTTGCGGATCTTTGAAAGCGACAGTGGGCGTGGCGAAAGCGGCTTGCGTGTTGACTGCAACATCAGAGCCTCCGCCGCAAGCTGCGAGAAAAGCAGCAAACGCCATGGCTGCTGCTGATTTCATCAATGAATAGTGCATATGTTTCCAAACCGAGTTAAACAAAATGTTTCACGTCGATACTATGAAAAGCATGTGACAGTGGCGTGACTTTTGTGAATTTCTGCTGTTATGGGCAGTTTGCCGGCGTGTTGATTGCGTGGAGTGCTATCTATTTTGTAGTTTTCATTGCATTTCGATTTGGACATACCGGCCACGATTGAGCGGTCAACACCCAAGGCTCATGAGAGCGAACTCATGAGGTAACGACGAATGCGTCGAGCACAGGCCAAAGAGCGCTACAAAGCCGGCGTGGAAGGAGTTTCTTGCAACCGCAAAAACTTCTGATAAAGCGTCTCGCGATTCTCCAAATGCGAAGGATGCGGATCAATACAAGCCACTGGGCACACCTGCACACATTGCGGCTCATCAAAATGCCCAATACATTCGGTGCATTTATGCGGATGAATTTCGTAGATCTCTTTGCCCATGTAAATCGCCTCATTCGGGCATTCAGGCTCGCAGACATCGCAATTGATGCATTCGTCGGTGATGCGTAGCGCCATTAGGGATTCCTCAGGCTTGCAGCTTCGGGCGATGCGCAGCTTCCAAAGCCTGCGCCACCGCCGGGCTCACCATGCCGCTCACATTACCGCCGAGCTTGCTGATCTCGCGCACCAGCGTGGAGCTGATGCATTGCAAATCTGGCGCAGGAAGAAGGAATATCGTGTCAATTGAACTGCGTATTTTGCGGTTCATCGCCGCCATCTGCGCCTCGTAATCCAAATCTGTTGCATTGCGAATGCCACGGACAATGGTTTGCGCACCATAAGCAGAGCAAAAATCGACCATCAAGCCGTCAAACGACATGATCTGTACATTTGCTATATTTTTAAGAGCACTCTGCGCAAGTTCTATGCGGGCTAACTGCGAAAAAAGCGTCTTTTTACTATGCGCCACAGAGACGGCGACGATCAAAGTATCAAACATCTTCGCGGCGCGACCGATCACATCTTCATGCCCAAGCGTGATCGGGTCAAACGTGCCGGAATAGACTGCAATGAGTTTCATAGTGAGTAATGATACGCCGCTCAAACCCGAAGCACATTGACTAAGGCCGCACCCGCAGGATCTCGGTACACATCGAAATCGCTATCCACTGACAGGATGTGCGGTATTTTCAATCGGCTTGCAGCTTCAGCAATCGATGCATCGGCCAAATCGAAGGGCAGAGAAGCAAAGCGCACGCTGATTTGCAGCACCGTAGAAAGCGTCGCCTGCACGGGCGCATCGCATTGAATAGCCCCACGCTGCGCCCAACGCAGAAAATCGAGTGCCGCTTCGTTGTGAATGCGCCTTGCCAACATGGCGCAGACTTCCGTCATCACGGGCCAAGTGGTGATCAGCTTGGCTTGCGGATTAAGCTGCATCCATATCGCCACGCGATCATGCCAACTGTCAGCGCGGTTAAACAGCGCCAAAAGAGGCCCGCTATCGACTAGGACGATTCGAACAGCCGGTCTGCGCCAAAGGTTTGCGGAATCAGAAACGCTGTTCTCAGGATCTGCACCGATGCGTAAGCTCATGCCACGCCGCTCTTTTTGCCCGACTGTCCGGTATTCATCTTTTGCGCCGCAATCTCATCCCAAACAGTTCCCGCATAAGCCTTGCGATTTGTCGCCAAATCTTGTCGACCCAAACCATCTGAGTATTTGCGCCCAAACAAACCTTGCCCGAGCTCATAAGCGCTAGCCACGCCCTTGGGCGCAGTGGCCAAATACATCATGAGCGCATCTCGCATGACCTCGCTGATGCTGCGCTCTTCAAGAGCGCAGCGCTCGCGCAGGCTGCCTTCTAAGCTATCTGGAAGTTTGACAGTCGTGGTCATTTATTTAAAAATCGAAAAGGTAATACCTATATTATTACTCAAGATTTTACAGATTGCAAGCACTCATACAACCAACCCAACCGTGACACCTTTTTCAATAGCAAAAGTCTCAGCTTGCTCACTCAAAGCCCCTATGCAAACATACATCGCTTTATCAGCACCAAGCGCCACTTGCTGCGCCACCAATGCTTGCAGCGGCTCGACGCCATGGTTTGCGGCTTTGTAGCGCTTGGCGGCTACCAGCGTCGTTTGTCCCGCTTTGCTCAGGAGAAAATCAGCTCCTTCGGCTACTTTGCCTGCTAGACGTTCAACTTGAAAACCTTGCTTTTGAAACTTGGCTTGCAGTTCTTTTGAAAACACCGCCCAAGGCAGCCCCGCCAAACGCTCGTTTTCCGCCTGCAAAGCCGCTGCGCACGGCGCATTCCACTGCCGCTTGAGCGCGATACTGCCCACCACCAAAAACGGAATCGTACCCAACACGCCAAACGCAACAAGCTCTCGGGGCAACAATGCTGCGCAAACTACGCTGATGACAGCAGCCAGCAAAAAGCTGATCCACCAAGGATTGCGCAAAAGAACAGCAAACACCGAGTTCGGTGCCATTTTGAATTTCATTGATACATCTCTTTCTTATGCAGAATAAATCGTCGATCCAGATTTTTATTCAATCAATTTCAGCAAGTGGAAATGCACTGCGCTTGCCTTGCCTTGCTTCACGATACGCAATCCAAGCTCAGCTAGGCTCTCATCAGACCAAGCCTCTGGTGCTTCCAAATAGATAGCGCCTTGCGCAGATAATACGCCGGCAGCAGCAGCAATTACCTCGTTATACAGGCTTGAATCGAAAGGGGGATCAAGAAAGATCACGTCGATGCTGGATTTGGGAAGGCTGCGCAGCAGTGAAATGCCGTCGCCGCGTTGAACGCGAATGGTTGTTGCTTTTAGGCGCGAAGCGTTGGCTTGTAGAGCAGCGACTAATCTTGGATCTTGCTCCACCAAAAGCACTTCACTTGCGCCGCGCGAAGCTGCCTCAAATCCTAAAGCGCCCGAGCCAGCGAAGGCATCAACGCATTTAAGACCGTTTAAATCTTGCCCAAGCCAGTTGAAAAGCGTCTCGCGCACCCGATCGGGTGTGGGGCGCAGGCCGGGTTTGGAGAGGACGCTGAGTTTGCTGCGCTTCCACTGGCCGCCGATGATTCGGACTTCGCCGGGTGCGTTTTTCGGCAGCGCTTGTAGATGTTTTGCAGGCTTGGGTGGAGTGCTCTGAGGTTTCATAGAATAAAGAGATTGTAGAAAGCATCCATGTTCTCGTTTTTCAAGAAAAAGCCTGTTGAAGCGCCTGCCGCAGCCGCGCAAGAACCCATTGCACCGATCACTATAGATTCGATAGCGACTCACGCATATTCTACGCCGGCTAGTGGCTCAAAAGCCTTAGGAAATACGCTTCCAGATGCACCCCGCAAGAGCTGGATGGATAAGCTCAAAAACGGCCTGCGCAAGACGGGCAGCTCGATTGCCACGGTGTTTACCGGCACGCAGATTGACGATGCTTTGTATGAAGAGCTAGAAGCGGCGTTGCTGATGAGCGATGCGGGCGTGGCGGCTACAGAGTATTTGCTGGCTGATCTCAAGCGCCGCGTTAAAGATGCTAAGGCCACCGAGCCCAGTGCCGTCAAGGCGTTGCTTGCTCAATCCTTGGCCGATTTGCTCGCGCCCTTGCAAAAGCCGCTTAGCATCGGCGAACACAGGCCCACCGTGATGATGATCGCTGGCGTGAATGGCGCTGGCAAGACGACCTCTATTGGCAAGCTCACTTGGCATTTCAGCCATCAAGGCGCGAGCGTCTTGTTAGCCGCAGCTGACACCTTCCGCGCCGCCGCCAAAGAGCAGCTAGCGGTGTGGGCAACAAGGAACAACGTCGAAATCATCAGCCAAGACAATGCCGATCCTGCCGCCGTGGCCTTTGATGCCGTGACAGCTGGCAAGGCGCGGCAACGCGATGTCGTTATGGTGGATACCGCAGGCCGCTTGCCCACGCAATTGCATTTGATGGAAGAAATTGCCAAGATCAAGCGCGTTATCGCGAAAGCCGATGCCACCGCGCCCCATGAAACGCTGCTCGTCATCGACGGCAACACCGGACAAAACGCGCTTGCCCAAGTTAGAGCCTTTGATGCATCGCTGCAACTCACCGGCCTGATCATCACCAAGCTCGACGGCACAGCCAAAGGCGGCGTGCTCGCGGCGATTGCGCTTTGGGCGCGCGAGCGGGCCGCCAATCAGCCTGATGCCAAGCCCGTCGTGGTTTATTTCATCGGCGTGGGCGAGAAGCTGGAAGATTTAGAGACGTTTGATGCGAAAGAATTTGCGCAGGCCTTGATCGCTTAATTGATCAATCAAGCAAGCCAGCCAGCATTCAATCGTGACTCCAGCCCGTCTCTTGCACGAGCCGCTCCAGTGCAAACGCGCCCAGCACTGAATTGCCTTTGGCATCAAGTTCGGGCCCCCAAACGCAGACCGTACCCACACCTGGCACCACCGCCACAATCCCGCCGCCCACACCCGTTTTCACGGGCAGACCAATGCGATAAGCAAAATCGCCCGCTGCGTCATACGCGCCGCAGGTCAGCAGCAGTGCATTCACGCGCCG
>JANMDU010000104.1:0-9608 GCA_031376455.1 Variovorax sp.
TAGTGTCGCTGTTATCTTGCACTGTTAAGTACAAACCATCATTCGTAGTTCCGTTGATGATGTAACCCATACGATGATTAACACCACCCGCCTCGTAAAGTGGCTGCGTAATGACTTCCAGTGTGTTGGCAGCGGTCGCACGAACAGTGTATAGAACAATTGCATCCATGTCGTGGTCGTTGCCTTGTTCCACATCTTCAAAATTGATGCGAAATTTTGCCTCATATCTGCCACTGTTGATTGTAGGATCAATGTCATTCAGGCTGGAATTTGCAATGCTCTCTACATAAAAATCTACGATCTGGTTGGTTGGTTGAAATGCTGTTTTGGCCGAAGAAATACCAAATGCGCCACTAATAGATTTTGCAATAGGTAGCAATGAGATAGTTGGATTCGTTGGAAGGTTTCCATTCGGAATTCGAGCTTGAATGCGAAGCAGTGGAGAAGAAAGCGCGATGATAAAGTTGTTAATACTTTGATCTTCATCTAAATTAGGGTTGAGGTCGTTGACTCTCGCAAAGTGCGCCACAGCAGCAGAATAGTAGCTGCCTTGTTTGGTTGGCTCTTCAGGTGCTATTCCTCGGATTGTGGCCAAGGAAGAGATGACTTTGGCTGTGGGCGCTGAGTCTGTGCTGGAACCAGATTGGCCGATAAATCGCGTGCTTCCATTTACGCCCGGTTCATTCGACGAAATATAAGTCGCTACATTAGAAACATTAAGAGAGTTGATCGCTTTGGTGATGATGTTTGTGCCGGTGAGATCAGTTGCTACGGTTGTTGCATTAAAAGCACTATTCACACCTGGAAGTTGATCTGAGTCAAAAGAAATATTGGTATCAGAAATGGTCAACAGGCTTGCCTTAGCACAAAAAGGTGCTTTGGCAATAGAGGAACGTAGAGAACTAGCCGGCAATGAATCTGTCGTAGCACCTGAAATGGCTTGTCTGTAGGGATAGTCCCAAGAGGGACGACTTAAATCTAATAGGTCGTCAATGGTATTGATTGCCGTGCCACTAGAATTTTTGATATAGGCATCAGTAGGAGCGCCTTTATTAGCGAGATATCGCGTAGCTTCATACATCAGCTCGCCAATAGGATTCCCCCAGTCAGGAAACTCACCTTGTTGCATTGCCCGATTGCCAATTACCGTTCCGTCATAGATCTGATCTGTACGCCCTCGATTGAACGCGTAGAGGCGAAACTGATTGAAGTTGTGAACGATGCCTTTCATCGTTGTATCGAATCGTCCATCATTAGCGATGACTTCATTCCTAAAAGAGCTCATCACCTTACGCAGACGGCCACCAGACATGTTGCTGTCGTAGCTGCCAGTAAATAGTCCAAAATAAGCCTGATCAGTATCCCCGTACTTGTGTAAGACGCCTACGGGCTTGTATTGCCCATTGGGATATAGCTGACATGTTTCATCAGATGTTATAAAACCTGAAACGCAAGCTTTCACTCTGACAGTACGATTAGTGCGCGTGCCACCATGGGTGCCATTTGCGAGCACAGGGCGCTCCGTTGATGCCCACTCCCAAACCCTCTTTGGTGAGTTGGTAACAACAGATAGCCACGGTGCTAAGCCACTGCAACTGGCAATCGGGTTACAGTTGGTTGTAGCATTTGGTGTTAGGTTGCCAAAAAAATGTCTGTTGCCAGTTGTCGGCTGTGATAGCGGTGTGTATTCGCTAATCTTATAACCGTCCACGGTCTCACTGGTATATTCTTTTGCCCAAGAATGAGCATCTTGAGGAATGTAAGCGCGTTGAACTATTGTTTCAGTAGAGCTGTCAACTGTTCTCATGCCGCCGTATAAAACAACACGAAGTGCGTCGATGCGACTAGTTGTGACGTAATTCAACCAGTTACCCGACCAACCAGAAGAACACTTTGTAATTTTAACGGGGCGAGTTAAAGAGAAGTTGGAGGTGGTGGGAGCTGGAATACTAATGGTTGCTGTTACAGCATAAGATGAGGGCGTGAATTGACCAGATATCGTATCGAGATTGTTATGCGAATAGCATAGTGCAGAGTCGAATAAGCCCAAATACTCGATGTATGGTTTGAAACGAATGTCAATCGTGCCATCACCATCAATATCGCTTGCATCGTTATATGCTTCATAGTAGAGGCGGTGATCCCTACCAAATCCCAACATAATCATTGGTATTGCGGCTTGTTGAATGCTTAAAGGCTGATTCGGAATGGTGACTGCATTTGTGGCAGCAGCAAATACTATCGCCAAAATAGCTGCTATTGATTGGAAACAACGCATTGGATTCTTTTTGAAAAGTCGCATGACGTTTCACCTTTAGGGTTCGTAAGTGGAGTAAATAGTTTGAAGCACCAAAGCGGCGCGATCGCCGATTGGTTTTGGACGCGCTGAAACTCTGTAGCGTTTGCATCCGGAAGAAGTAGGGTCGTCTAATCTGCAAGGGAAGCCATCGCCCAAGTACTCCACAAAATATTGCGGAGTAATTGCTAGACTTCCTGTTCCTACCGTTGTAGCATCTTTCCAGCCAGACATAGAGCTAATGAATGAGCTGTCAATCCATCGTGGCACTGTCGCAGTTACCAAGCTCCCACATAACCTTAATTGTGGGCTACCTATGCCTTGATCGCTGCAAGCTGTACCGGGCGCAAGGATCGGGCGACCGGATGTTTCAATCCATGCCTCCGCCTCTCGTAAAGCAGATTCACTCGCCTGAAATGCAAGATTTCGATCAAGTGTTTGGCTAACCATACGCTCTTCTTTGCTGATAGCGCGTACAGCAGACATGCCAACTAAAGACATCACTGTGAGTAGAATTAAACTAATAATTAGCACTACACCACTCTGAGTATGCATGGACTGTGGGAAGGCGTTAGAAATTTTTCTCATCGATTGATCTCTCGATTTCTAAGGCTGATGACTGAGATTGTCTTGCGTTCAATGGCTTTAGATTGATTGCCTTCGATCCCAAGAGTTTGCTGAGATTTAAAAGTAAGTTCGATGCGTACGGCAACAACCTCCTTTCTATTTTCAGAGCTCCATTTCCCTGCTTGAGCGTTGATAGAGCTTGCAGTACTCCATGTGCTGTCTAGCACACTAGGTGTGGTCGTATCCGTTACTGGTGGGTTAGTGCGCATCAGGTATGTAATTTGCATATCGTGTACATCTGGCACATATTCCCTTCGCTCAGTGACGATAGTGTCTGGTGAAGTGGTTTTATGCATCGTCTCTCGATAAAGAGCTTTGCTACCATCAGCAGTGTTGCCGACGTACCAGATCGCAGGGTCGAATTTGGTGACGATGCTGCCTACAGTAAAAGACTTGGCAACAGAATTTGTGTTGCAACTGACCCCAGCTTTCCAGCCCAGATTAGTTGAGCAATTAGAGCTTGGGGCACTGATGTCGTAAGTCAACATTGTTGATGGAGCAGAGTTAGGCAACGTGATTTCGAAGATTGCACCCGAGCTGTTGTCGCACATAAACATTAAGTCTTGTTTTTGAAAACTAGAACTGGTGTTAAGTGTGATTTGATTACTGGTTGTACTGTGACCGGTTACGCTGCGTAATAAACCGTCATCGTTAACAGTTCGCATCACCAACAGCGCATCAGTGCTGCTGACACGATTGTTAACGGATGTACCAAAAACAACACCAGTTCCAGATATAGCTTCGTTCTCATCAAAGCCCCGTAAAGTACCTGCATCCCAGTCACCCCACCAAGGTATGGTACGTGTAGGCGTGGTGCTTGAGCTAATAACTGTGTTAACCGCTCTTACACCGCAAGGGTTCGTGCCAGCATCTCGCACTTCTCGATTCATTTGCTCGTAGGCAAACCGCGCACTTTCCTGCAGTTTTGCCAAATCACCATTAAGTGCGAAATTTTGCTGATTAGACGTGAAAATACTAATAACTCCGCCCACTAAAAATATCCCTAGTGCAATACCAATCATCAGCTCAATTAAGCTGAAGCCAAGCATTCTAGAAGTTGGGTTTTTAATTAGCATGTGATAAGTTGTCATTCGTTGAATGCGACGAGCTAGCAACGGTTAGAGCTTTGTGGTGATAGTTACTTTTTGGTCTGAAAGACCGCCTGCTTTACTGTCATCCCATTTAAGAACAACGCTACAAACGTTTGTAAGCAGATCACAACTCACTGTGCCACAGGATGTTGCGCCGACGATTTGATCTGCAGTTCTGAGCCAGTCCTTTAAATTTGCCCCGGCTAATCCTGGTTCTGATACTCCAGCTTCAGAGCAAACATCATTGACTTGGTATTTGCCTGCGACAACATTCACTTTATCAATACGCATGGCATCCAAGAGTGAATTGTTAAGCATGATTGCTTGTGCTCGTTGCAAACTACTTTGGTTTCCTTGCAAAGCGCGAGTTTGCATTGCAGCAATACCCAAAAGACCGAAACTCAAAATAATCACTGCCACTAGAATCTCGATCAAAGTTGCACCTCTCTGCCGGCTGCGTACACGTTGTGGCAAAGCTCTTATTGAGTGCTGCTGTGATTGCTTGAAGGTGTGTGTTTTGCGCATCATGATGAATAACTTAACATCAAGTTGGGGCACCTGGGGCAGGGCAGCTAGATACAATGCCGGGCGGTTTGGTGATGAATATTCTTCCAGTGCGTAATACGCGAATATCTCTGGCTCGTGAGTCATTTGTCAGTGAAGTAGATGGATGACAAACTCGAATCGTTGTGTTGAGAAAACCACCGTTAATCAATTTAGCGGTGCCGTCCGGGGAGAATGATGCGTAGTCTGTGCTGCCTTTAATAATTACGCCATCGCTGATCGATTGAATAATCTTAAGAACAGCTTCTCCGGAATCGACAATCGGATCTGTAACTCGTGTATCGTCGACGAACGTTATCCAACCTACCGTCCATGTAGGGGTTGTACTCTGACAGCTTGTACCATTGATACTAGGGCAGAGAGTTACTCGGATACCGCGTCTGATTGCTTCAGACTTGGCTTCTTGCAAGCTACCGAAAAGGTCGTTGGTAACTGTAGTGATCCTATTAGAAGCTATCAACTGATTGAAACTAGGAATAGCAATCATGGAAAGGATTGCCAAGATGGCAATCACTACCATCAACTCCACCATTGTGAAGCCACGTTGTCTGTGTGCAGCTGATGGCGGACATTTGAGTTTCATAATAGATTAGTATTTTCAATGCTTGTCGCTTTGCACACTATGATGATAGATAAGTGGGCACTGTGTTCCGATAATAGGTAACAAAGGTTGACGTTATTTCCTCACCTCATCCACCAACGCCCGAAAATCGTCAATATCTTCAAAGCTGCGGTAAACGCTGGCGAAGCGGATGTAGGCTACTTTGTCCAAGCGTTTGAGCTCGCGCATGACGAGTTCGCCGATGCGGCTGCTTTGGACTTCTCGGGTGGGGCTGGCTAGGAGCTTTTCCTCGATGCGCTCGATCGCGCTGTCGATTTGCTCGGTGCTGACGGGGCGTTTGCGCAGGGCTAGATTTAAGCTGGCGCGGAGCTTTTGGGTTTCGTAGTCGATGCGGCGGCCGTCTTTTTTGACGACGGCGGGGAAGCTCACCTCGGGGCGCTCATAGGTGGTGAAGCGCTTTTCGCATTTGCCGCATTGCCGGCGGCGGCGGATGGAGTCGCTGTCCTCAGAAATACGGGTTTCAACGACTTGGGTGTCGGTGTGGGAGCAAAAGGGGCAGCGCATGCACTATTTTAAGGCTTTTGAACGCATTTACATGCGTTTTATGCTGCTTGCCGGCATGAAGTCTGCGTAGAGTGCTATTATATTGATAGTGAATGGCGCTCTGCGCAGATTGAATGGCTTAACCGTAGACCGGGAAACGGCTGGTGAGCGCCACGACTTTGGTGCGCACGGCTTCGATATTGGCAGCGTCGCGCGGGTTGTCCAATACGTCGGCGATCAAATGGGCTGTGGCGCGGGCTTCCTCGTCTTTGAAGCCGCGTGTCGTCATGGCGGGGGTGCCGATGCGCACGCCACTGGTGACCATCGGTTTCTCGGGGTCGTTGGGGATGCCGTTTTTGTTGATGGTCATGTAGGCATCGCCCAAAATCGCCTCGGCTTCTTTGCCGGTGATGTTTTTGTTGCGCAGATCGACCAGCATGACGTGGCTCTCGGTGCGGCCGCTCACAATGCGCAGGCCGCGCTGCACCAAGGTTTCAGCCACGATTTGAGCGTTTTTAATGACTTGCTGCTGATACACCTTGAAGCCAGGCTCAAGCGCTTCTTTGAACGCAATCGCTTTGGCAGCGATCACATGCATGAGCGGGCCGCCTTGCAAGCCGGGGAAAACGGCGCTGTTGATGGCTTTTTCATGGCTTGCCTTCATCAAAATAATGCCACCGCGCGGGCCGCGCAGGCTTTTGTGGGTGGTGGAGGTGACCACATCGGCATGCGGGATCGGGCTGGGGTACACGCCGCCAGCAATGAGGCCAGCGTAATGCGCCATATCGACCATGAAAATTGCACCAATGGCTTTGGCGACTTTGGCGAAGCGCTCAAAGTCAATTTTCAAGGCATACGCCGAAGCGCCAGCGATGATGAGCTTGGGCTTTTTCTCGTGCGCTAAGCGCTCCATCGCATCGTAATCAATCTCTTCCTTGGCATTCAAGCCGTAGGAGACGACGTTGAACCATTTGCCGCTCATATTAAGAGGCATGCCGTGCGTCAGATGCCCGCCTTCGGCCAAGCTCATGCCCATGATCGTGTCGCCGGGCTTCAAAAAGGCGAGAAAGACGGCTTGATTGGCCGATGCGCCGCAATGCGGCTGCACGTTAGCGCAGTCTGCGCCAAAGAGTTGCTTGACGCGTTGAATAGCCAGCGTTTCAGCCACATCAACGTTGACGCAACCGCCGTAATAGCGCTTACCGGGGTAGCCTTCGGCATACTTATTGGTGAGCTGCGTGCCCTGCGCGGCCATGACGGCGGGGGAGGCATAATTTTCACTGGCAATGAGCTCGATGTGGTGCTCTTGGCGAGCATTCTCTGCTTGAATCGCAGCAAAAAGCTCGGGATCGGTTTGTTCGATGAGGATGGATCGGTTGAACATGATGGCAGTCCTGAATGAGGAGGTGGCCTGCGCGAAAAATCGAATCTCGGCAGGGCTGCCCAGGCGAACGGCTGAACGCTCATATCGCAAAAAGAGTTTGTAATATCAGCGGTGCGCTTCCCAGTGGTGTCCCACGTCAACAGAAGATTCTGCCTATCGCCAGTCGCGCACGCTTCGAGTTTAGCTGACCCGAGACCCTCAGCGCCGTGCTGAGGTAAGAAAAAAACCAGACAAACCTGATTTTCTTGAAAGATTGCAAGCGCAATTACAATGCGGCGATTTTGTCTGGATCGGCGGGCGAAACAGGTGCAGGTGCAACCGCGGGCATTGTGGCCGGCTGGTTCGGCGCGATCAAAGGCACATTGCCGCCAAGCGCCACTTGACGCAAGCGAGATTGCTCCGCCAAGACTTTGGCCGTGTAGCCGCCTTCCGTCGAATCGCTGGTTGCGCCCACATACTGGCGCAAGCCGCCTTCGACAGAGCCCGCACGCTGAATGCATTCTTGCAGCACTTTGACACCCACGCGCAGATTGGTAACCGGGTCAAAAGCGGCCAAATTTCCACCAAAACCTTCGTATTTGTCTGTGTGGATCTTCGTCATGACCTGCATCAAGCCTTGTGCGCCGACCGGGCTTTGCGCAAACGGGTTGAAGCTCGATTCCACAGCCATGATCGCCAAAATCAGAGTGGGATCCAGCTTCACTTTGCTGCCTATGTCGTAAGCTTCAGCCACCAAAGCGCCAATGGGCTCAGGCGCGACTTTGTATTTTTTGGAGAGCCAAAAAGCCACCGCTGCCTGCTGTTTGGGCAGATCCTTCAGATGTGTGGCAGTGGCGCGATCAATCGCATCCGCCTCCACTTGCATGCCTGTGATGATGGTTTGGCGCTCTTGCAGCCAACCGAGCAGGGCCGTTTCCCCATTGTTGCGCAGCTCGGGCTTGAACAAAAGAACGGCTAAGCCCAAGGCCAGCAGCAAGCCTACCATGGCCAAGCCATTGTGAGCGATCTCAAAGCAGCCGTTGGCCACATCTTTCAAGAAGACTTTGATGCTGTTTCCAATTTGGTTGATTGCTATCATGCACGGATTATAAATTGCCTACATATCCAGTCAATTATGAAAAATGGGTTCGTTATTCTAAAAACGTGAGTTTTTTGGCACGATTGTGGCCAGCAAGCTGTCATTTTGCCCAGATAAGTCGGCTCAGCGTCAGAAATTGATCTGAACCAACGACAATCCTAGGCTGTGGTAATCGCGTTTGCGCTTGCTGTGGGTTTTTTGAATGAATTTGCAAGTATGGCCAAGAAAAAGCGTGTCAATCCTTCCAAAGCAGCTGCGGCCTCTTCCGCTCAGAATGCAGCGCAGCCTGCGCCATCGTCGCCTGACATCAAAGTCAATGTGGAGATTCGTCAGCCGGCGGCCAAGCCGATGTTGGCCTTGCCACTCGAAATTGGGCGTGGCGATTGGACGGCCATCATCTTGGCGCTGATGCTGTTTTTCACGCCTGCTTTAGGCGTGCCGCATGAAATGATGCTGCAAGACACGCTCAAATCGATCATTGTGGCTTTCATGAGCTTAGGCGCTGCCTTGCTGCTGTTTTGGCGTCAGCGCCATCGGCGCGATGCGCTGCGCTGGCATTTTGTCATGTGGCTACCTTTGCTGCTTTGTGCTTATGCGCTGGGCAGTATGGTGTGGGCACATACCTATTTGTCGGGTGTCGAGGCGGTTCGGTGGTTTTTGTTTGCTGTGATCGTCTGGCTGGTGCTCAACACCGTGACCCGCGAGCGCCTGCCTATGTTGGCTTGGGCCATCCATTTGGGGGCGCTGGCCGTGGCTTTGCTGGGAGCAGGGCAGTATTGGCAGGATGTGCGCTTCATTCCACAAGGCCCCAATCCTGCCGCCACCTTTGTGAACCGCAACTTTGCTGCTGAATTCATGTGTATGACCTTGGCTTTCTCGGCTTGGTTGATGTTGAAAGAAAAACGCAATCTCGTGCTGGCATTTCTGGCCGCCACAACCGGCTTTCATCTGGTTTACCTGATGATGTGCGGCACGCGTTCTGCCCTGATCGGAACTTACGCCAGCATGTTTTTTATTGTTGTGATGGCATGGAAATTCCGCAGTTTATTGGCTTTTCCCCGTTGGCAGATGAAGCAACGCCTGTTGGTGCCAGGCTTGATGGTGGCCGTGATCTTGGTTTTGGGCTCATTGCCCTCGGCCAGTGCATTTCCTGAATACACGGGGCAGACACCTTTGGAGCGTATTTTCAAGCGCACGGCCGCCATTCAGGTGGCCGATGGCACGCTGGGTGTGCGCTTTGTGATGTGGAAGGCCAGTTGGACCATGATCAAAGCGCGGCCATTGTCGGGCGTGGGCGCTGGCACATGGGAGTCTGATGTTCCGCTGTACCAAGCGGCAGGTTCGCAGCTCGAGACAGATTACTACGTTCACAATGAGTTCATTCAAGTCGTCGCGGAATATGGTTTGGCAGGATGGCTGTTTTTATTGGGCTTGATTGCTTACAGCTTGCGCTGCGCATGGCT
>JANMDU010000149.1:0-3892 GCA_031376455.1 Variovorax sp.
AGCCATCGCAGCGAAAGCCCCAGCAGCAGGCAGCGGCGACGGTGCTGCACTCGGATTGATCCCTTGGCCGAAGATTGATTTCACCAAATTCGGGCCGATCGAGCGCAAGGAGATGAGCCGTATCAAAAAGATCAGCGGCCAGAATCTCACGCGCAACGCGATCATGATTCCCGCCGTCACCAACCATGACGATGCAGACATCACCGATCTAGAAGCCTTCCGCGTCTCGACCAATAAGGAAAACGAAAAAGCGGGCTTGAAAGTCACCATGCTCGCCTTCCTGATCAAGGCCTGCGTGGCAGCGCTCAAGAAATTCCCCGAGTTCAACTCTTCACTCGATGGCGACGCACTGATTTACAAACATTATTTCCATATCGGTTTCGCAGCTGACACGCCCAATGGCTTGATGGTCCCGGTGATCAAAGATGCCGACAAAAAAGGCATCATGCAAATTAGCCTAGAGATGGGCGAGCTGGCCAAGAAAGCGCGCGATGGCAAGCTTTCTCCCGCAGAAATGAGCGGCGCTTGCTTCACGATCTCTTCATTAGGCGGCATCGGTGGCCGCTATTTCACGCCGATCATCAACGCGCCCGAAGTGGCGATCCTTGGCGTGTGCAAGAGCCAAATGGAGCCAGTGTGGGACGGCGAAAAATTCGTTCCCCGTCTGATGCTGCCTCTATCTTTGACGTGGGATCACCGCGTGATCGATGGCGCGGCTGCGGCGCGTTTCAATGCGTATCTCGGCCAGATCCTGGGCGATTTCCGCCGGGTCCTACTCTAGTTTGACAGACCCGAGCCAACGAAATAATAAGAACACGGAAGACACAGAAGCGCACGGAATCCACGGAAGTTTTTCCATGTCTTTTTTTCTGTGACTTCCGTGTAATTTCCGTGCCTTCTGTGTTCTAGAGATTTAGATTAAGAAAGACTTCATGACCACCGTCGTCGTCGTTAAAAAAACAGGCCAAGTCGCCATTGCCTCAGACAGCCTCGTCACCTTTGGCGATACGCGCCTAGGCCACCGCTTTGAAGCCAATGAGAAAATCTTCAAAGTCAAAGCTGTCGGCGGCGAGAGCTACATCACCACGGCGGGCACCACGGCGCACTTCCCTGCCCTGCGCAAATCGCTCGAATCCTTGCCCAAAGAAGAACTCAAGCTGCACAGCAAAGACGAGGTATACGACACGTTCTTAAAGCTGCATCCCGTGCTCAAAGAAAAATTCTTCATGCAGACCAAAGAAGAAGATGCTGACCCGTATGAGAGCATGCAGTTCAGCGCTTTGATTGCCAACAGCGCAGGCATCTTTGGCTTGTATAGCTACCGTGAAGTCTTTGAATTCAAAGAATTCTGGGGCGTTGGCTCAGGCCGCGCCTTCGCGCTCGGCGCGATGAGCGTGACCTATGCCAAACAGGGTGCAAGCGCTCGCGATGTCGCCATTGCAGGTGTCACAGCAGGCTGCGATTTCGACAAAAACTCCGGTGGCCCGATCAAGGTGTTCACCATGAAGCTAAAAAATTAAATGGGGTCGGATACCAATTAATTTTGTTGACCAATTCCTTATGAAAACCCACCACCAAATTAATTGGGCTCTGACCCCATTTAATTTTTGCGACGCGAAGCGGCGCTGAAGGAGAGAAAAAATGTCAATCATTGATATCCAAGTCCCAGACATCGGCGATTTCGACGAAGTTGCTGTCATTGAATTGCTCGTCAAGCCCGGCGATACCATCAAGGCCGAGCAATCGCTCATCACGGTTGAATCCGATAAAGCCTCGATGGAAATTCCATCCAGCCATGCAGGTGTGGTCAAAGAGCTCAGAATCAAAATCGGCGACAAAGTCAAACAAGGCTCGGTTGTCCTCACACTTGAGGCCGCAGGCGCCACTGCTGCATCTGCGCCCTCGCCTGCGGCAACCGCCCCCGCTCTGGCTACAACGCCAGTTTTAGAGCAAAAAGTGCCTGTAGCCGTTATAAATAATGCGCAGAGTGCTACCAATTCAATAGTATCTAGCTTTGCTGGCGTATCAGACATGGATTGCGATCTGCTCGTCCTAGGTGCAGGCCCCGGCGGCTACAGCGCGGCTTTCCGCGCCGCAGACCTTGGCCTCAAAGTCATCATCATCGAGCGCTACGCCACGCTAGGAGGTGTCTGCCTGAACGTCGGCTGCATCCCCTCCAAAGCGCTCTTGCACGTCGCAGCCGTGATGGACGAAGTCAGCCACATGGCCGATCTGGGTGTGGACTTTGGCAAGCCAGTTGTCAACATCGACAAACTGCGCAGCCACAAAGAAAAAGTCATCGGCAAGCTCACCGGCGGCCTCGCCGCCATGGCCAAAATGCGCAAAGTCACCACCGTGCGCGGCTATGGCGCATTCGTTGGCTCACACCATGTGCAGGTCGAAGAAACTTCCGGCACAGCCCAAGAAAGGACCGGTAGCAAAAAAATCATCCAGTTCAAAAACTGCATCATCGCCGCAGGCAGCCAAGCCGTGCGATTACCTTTCATGCCCGAAGACCCAAGAGTTGTTGACTCTACTGGCGCATTGGAGCTCAAAGAAGTACCCAAACGTATGCTCATCTTGGGCGGCGGCATCATCGGCCTAGAAATGGGCACGGTGTATTCCACCCTCGGCGCGCGCCTCGATGTGGTCGAGATGATGGACGGTCTCATGCAAGGCGCAGACCGCGATTTGGTCAAAATCTGGCAAAAAATGAACGCCAAGCGATTTGACAACATCATGCTCAACACCAAAACTGTGGGCGCGAAAGCGACGCCACAAGGCATTGAAGTCAGTTTCGCTTCTGCCGTGGAGGGCGGTACTGCCCCCGCACCGCAAACTTACGATCTCGTCCTCCAAGCCGTGGGCCGCATCCCCAACGGCAAGAAGATCGCTGCTGACAAAGCTGGCGTCGCCGTCACAGACCGTGGCTTTATCAACGTCGATATTCAAATGCGCACCAACGTGCCCCACATCTTCGCCATCGGCGATATCGTCGGCCAGCCCATGCTGGCCCACAAAGCAGTGCACGAAGCGCACGTGGCCGCAGAAGTGATCGCAGGCGAGCAGCAAGGCAACAAAGAACTCGCCGCAGCCGCCTTCAACGCCAGAGTCATCCCCAGCGTCGCCTACACCGACCCCGAAGTCGCCTGGGTCGGGCTCACCGAAGACCAGGCCAAGGCGCAAGGCATCAAAGTCAAAAAAGGCTTATTCCCATGGACGGCATCAGGCCGCGCCATCGCTAACGGCCGCGACGAAGGCGTCACCAAACTGCTGTTTGACGACAGCCCAGAAGCTCATGGTCACGGCAAAATCCTAGGCGGCGGCATGGTCGGCACGCACGCAGGCGACATGATCGGCGAGATTGCATTGGCCATCGAGATGGGCGCAGATGCGGTGGATATCGGCAAGACGATTCACCCGCATCCAACGCTCGGCGAGAGCATTGGTATGGCAGCAGAGGTGGCGCATGGGAGCTGCACAGATTTACCGCCGGTGCGCAAGTAAACCAAGCGCGAAACCCTAACGAAGTGCCCGAACTGTTGCCAGTTCGGGCTCTTCGTTATTGGCATGCCGAAGCTGGCCAGTGCCGTCACCATTGAGCCTGTGGAGTTGACCCTATTTCAAGGACACCGTATAGCCAGATGATTTGGCCGCCCGCTTACATTTGAGGGCATAAAACCTTGTACCCGCCAATGCGCCCAGATGTAAACCAGCAATGTCAACGGCCGGTATCCAATCGGTCGCTTTCGGGTGGGCTGCAAGTAGAGAGTTGACAGTGTGTAGTCAGTAAACTACAATCAAAACTTGATGATCGAAATAAAGCAAACCGAAACCTTTAGGCTGTGGGAAGCTCGCTTGAAGGATCGCCGGGCTAGAACCATGATTGCAA
>JANMDU010000090.1:0-3898 GCA_031376455.1 Variovorax sp.
GGCTGGCTGTTCAGTGTGGGTAATCAAGCCGCTTAGAGACAGCTGACCGGTGTGTGCAAGTGCTGCCACATGTACCAAATCTTCAGGTTTCCACTGCGCAGCAATGCGAATCCGGGTCTCGCGCATAAAGGCCGGGGCAAACGCAAAGCTTAGGGACTGCTTGTAAAAGCCAGCAAGTACAACTTCACCGCCGGGGGCTTGGCGTGCGATGGCTTTGTCTAAAATTTCCGAATCGCCACTGACGTCGTAAATCGAGCGGTAGTCTCGGCGGGTGTCGTTAGTCGGGCTACAAACGCTGTAACCCTCTGCACCCCTTTGACGCGCGGGATTGATCTCCCATACGGTGGGTGCTGCGTGACCAGCGGCTACCGTCAACCTAGCCAATAAGCGACCCATGACGCCATGGCCGATGATTAAATCTGGAGGCGTGCCACCAGCGAGCGCATGCTGCGCTGTTGCGGCCAATGCCATCAGCACAGCTTCAGCACCTAGCGAATCCTGCACAGCCACAGTGCGTGACTGCGAAACCACAAGCTTTGATGCAGAACCGCCAAACAAATTATGGACG
This sequence comes from Variovorax sp., assembly GCA_031376455.1. Taxonomy (GTDB): domain Bacteria; phylum Pseudomonadota; class Gammaproteobacteria; order Burkholderiales; family Burkholderiaceae_C; genus JANMDU01. The sequence continues at coordinate 569 of JANMDU010000090.1, forward strand.
CCCTTGAAGCATTGAGCGCCAGGCACAAATACCCGTGTGCCTAACGCAAGGTCAACTTCCGAACCTTTGCCAACCACGTGTCCTACTGACTCGTATCCCGGCACCAGTGGATAACCCATACCCGGAAACGCTGGCATGGTGCCGTCCCAAAGTAAGCGCTCTGTGCCGGTGCTGATGCCGCTGAATTCAACCTGCACTTCGAGCTCGCCTGCACCCAGTTGGGGCAAATCCAGCGATCTCACCAGCAGTTGCTGGGGCGCTTGGAAAACAATGGCTCGGGCTTGCATAGTGTCAGTTTACGTTTACAAATTAAAGTGTCAACTAATATTGACGTTTATTCAGAGTTTCAAGGGTAAACACTTACTTTTTAGCAATAAGAATTCGGGTTTGCAGAGGCATAGAGTTGTTTAGCAGCTCAACACTGTCAAAACCAGCAGCCAGCATCATGTCGCTAAGTTCTTTGACCGTCCGCAGCCGCCCAGAGCCCATCGCCAGCAAATAAAAGTGAAAGTACGCGTCGCCAAGAGGTGATTCATCGTTGGCCTGCGCCATTGGCTCGGTCAACAGCAGTGTGCCGGCTGCAGGTAAGGCTGCGTGAATAGCGCGCAGGATCGTGTTGACATGCGCATCCGGGTGGTCGTGCGCAACGCGCACCAGCGTGACCAGATCAGCACCCAATGGCAGCGCATCCTTGAGAAAATCACCACCGAATGCCTCAATACGGTCAGACAAGGACTTTTTCGTGAAGTTGTCTTGCGCAAGCTGCGCTACTTGCGGCAAGTCAAACAACTTGAGCTTCAAATGGGGTGCAAGGCTCGCAAGGCGGCTAACAAACGTGCCTTGTCCACCACCTACGTCAAGCACGCAGCGATGGTTGGCAAATGAATACGTGGCGAGCACCTCATCCACCACAAACGGCTGCGACGCAGACATGAGCTGCGAATAGCGCAAAACTTTTTCTTGCTCCCAAACCCTAGATGGAGTCGATGGCTGATTGCCAGCCGAGTTAGGTTGCAAATGGGTTTCTACGTAAGGCCAGTAAGCCATCATTTGCCCATCGCTCACCTGATCACGTAGCAGCGCAACCGGATCTTGCATGTCGTGATAAAGCACCGCATGATGCTCAATCATGGCGCGTATACCAGCGTGGCCAGCCACAGGCGCACCTAGCACACCTAAGCCGTAACGGCCCTGCCCGCGCAGCGCCAGCAAGCGCAGCGCCACAGCAGAATTGATCAATCTCTGCAAGCCAGCTGCTGGTACTTGGCAGATATGCGCCATCTCATCCAGCGTGCGGGGCGACTCATTGACCAGCTCAAGAATCCGTAGCCGTACGCAAGCGAGCAACACCTGCGAATACACAAAACCCGCCATCACATCAAACACTTGTTGAGCGCGACGTCGCACAATCCACCGAGTCAAAACGTTGCCCGCAGCCCAACGGGAAAAGCTGGGGTCGGTCAACTTGCTGTCCATCCAAGCATCCAACCGATCACGCCATGCAGCACGGCTGCCAACGCCCAATACAGGTTGGCTCAAATCAAGTTCGCGCATTAAATAGCTACGCTTTTGATAGCACTTTGCGCAATATCTACGCCGGCTAATGCCGGATTTAGCCTAAATTTATCGCACGCCTCGCGTGGCACGAGCCGCTCGGACTCTTGGCGCACTAATTGGCGCATCGCTTCGCGGCTAGCGCATTCAGGCACGGAGTCAATCGCAGACTGCACCAGCTTTTCAAAATAGGCGATCGCGCCGCCTAGTCCGAGATCTATCGCGGAACTGGGCCGACCATTGGCCACATCTTGGCCGACTGGCTTGCCAATCAAACTCGGATCCATCATCACATCCCGAATATCATCTGCGACTTGATAGGCCTCGCCCAGCCACTCGCCTAGCGCCACCCACGGCTTGGCATCTGCGCCCGCCGCCAGCGCACCACCTGCAGTTGCCGCCACAAACAAAGCGCCCGTCTTAGCGCGCTGGTATGCTGTGAGCGATACCCGTGACTCACTCTCCCAAGCCTGCCCAGCCACAATGCCGAAGGGCATGCCAACGCCTTTGGCAACCACGCCCAGCACCTCGGCCATGCGCTGAGGGGATTTGCCACCCGCTAGACCCAAAGTTTGAAAAGCTAAGACGATGAGCGCATCACCGGCCAACACAGCCAAGCTTTCACCGTAAGCAAAGTGAACCGAGGCGCGGCCACGCCGGGTCGTTGCATCGTCAAAGCACGGCAGATCGTCATGCACCAAAGAGGCGCAATGCAGCAATTCGATGGCAACAGCAGCCGCATCGGCCAGCAACGGATCGTCATTACCGCAGGCCTGCGCTACAGCCAAACAGAGCTGCGGCCGGATACGCGCGCCGCCGGGAAACACAGCGTGCCGCACCGCATGAGCCAGCTTAGGTGGACATCCCGGCTCCTCGCTCAAAGATAGCGCGGCAGCGAGAGATTGCTCAATATGCGTAATAGCCTTCATGGACGCTCCAGTGTAAATATTAATTGTCACATCAAACTGTCAACTAATATAGACACTTTCAAAGAAACCGTCAACCCGTCTTAACACGTAGGTTTTCGGCGAGCTTAAGAAGTGACAATCAATCTTTTTGGAGTAATGCGTTGGGCTTTTTTCGTCATGTTCGGTTTTGGCAGCTCAAATCATGAGCCAACGCTTAAGTCTTAGCGACCTCGCTTGCACCCGGGGCAACCGCGAGTTGTTCAGCGGTTTGTCGCTTGAAGTTCAATCCGGCCAGTTGCTGCGCGTGCGCGGCGCCAATGGCGCGGGTAAAACTAGCCTGCTACGCATGATGTGCGGACTCTTGCTGCCTTCCAGCGGGGAAGTACTTTGGTGCGGGCAACCGCTATCTATCCAACGCGAAAAATTCGGCCAAGACCTGATGTACTTAGGGCATGCGGCGGCTTTAAAAGACGAGCTATCGCCGCTGGAAAACTTGGCTGATGCCTGTGCTTTAAACGGACGTACACCCCCTACGACTGCCGCATTTACCGCACTTGAAGGCGCTGGCCTGCACGGGCAGGTGCGAACGCCCGTCAGGCGTCTCTCGCAAGGTCAGCGCAGGCGCAGTGCGCTGGCGCGGCTGGCCCTAAGCCAAGATGCACCCTTATGGATTCTGGACGAACCCTTTAACGCACTGGATACTGCTGCCAGCGCTTGGCTCGCAGGCCTCATTGAAACGCATTTGCAAAACTCTGGCATCGTGGTGCTGACGAGCCACCAAGATTTATCCCTCGCTGCACCCAGCCAGCTGGATTTGACGTTATGAGCGGCATACGATCAGGCTTTACCATCGTACTCCGGCGCGACC
>JANMDU010000027.1:0-21274 GCA_031376455.1 Variovorax sp.
CGGGCGGAATGCCTCCAACTCGCGGCCGCTCTCTCCAGAAAGCAATCTCCTGAACACTACAAATTCAATAGCACTCTGCGCAATAAATACGGCGGCTAACTGCCATTTCGGCTTGAAAGTTACTTCAACCCGCCAAGAGCCATGCGATCAAACAAATCCACGCCCATTTGAAGCAATAAATCTGGCAAATCAATCATCACCCAGTTCTCGCGGAGCACATCGCCTTCGCGCCGCCACCAGTCTGCTACCCGCATCGTGATCGGTTTGTTGATCGCTTTCGCGCCGAGATAGTCGCCTATGTGCGTGGCGTGTACGCTCGGCCAGCCCGTGGAGGCTATGAAATGGCCTTCAGATATACGGCTAATGTGATTGCCACCCACGCGGTCTGGAAAGGCATGCAGAAAAGGCTTCTGGTGGTGCATTTGAAAGCCTTCGACTTGCCGCGACGTGCCGATGCCGCAAGGCCCGTACCACATCATCTCGGGATGCCAAAACACATGCATGCCCATGCTTTTCAAGTCTTTTTGGTTGAAGGCTTTGAGGCCGCCGATCATATGATCCAAGCTTTCCATAGAAAGCTTGGACTCATGCGGATGACTGACGCCAAGAAGCAGCCCATCATGCATTTGCGGCCCCGGCACGATCAGGCGCGCTCCCGTGCTGCGCGGCAACACTTCAATACCGCATTGCCGCATCACATCAACCAAATCGAGCAAGATCCGAGCATCCACAATCTTCCCGTTCTCCACCCGATAAAACTCGCCAATACGCACAAACACCGTGTCGCCCGTGGCCGGAATGCCCAGCCAATCAGTCTCCATCGTGCCCAGAAGATAACCATGCGCGGTGACCCAAGTACCTGCGCCGCCGCAAAAGCGGCCATCAAAATTGCCAGCAAAAAACAAGTCACAGCGGCGCTCTAAATTGGGGAAGGCTTTGAGCAAAGGCTGCCAGAACTTGGCATGCATGGCCTCAATGCCATGCACTTCGTTGATCGGGTGAAAGACATGGCATGGGCAATCGGGCGCGAAGTATTTCGCCAGTGCGGGGCGCGCGTCTTGTGCGGTTGGCCCGCTGGAGGTGTTGCCGGGCAGCGTTTGCAGGGCAGCCCAAACGATTTGTTTGGCAGATTGAAGTTCGGTCATGCAATGATTATTGCAAGCGTATGCGGAGCGGGCAAGAAATATTTTTGCAAATTATTTTGATTAGTTTGTTCATATAATTTTCGGGAAAACCCTAGATTTAAAAACCATTTTTTTGATTAATATGCATACGATTGCAACACCACAGGATGCCCCATGATTCGCTATCTGAAGCAAGGTAAAGATGCTCAGGCCAAGTCCGATGCCGATGTGAAAGTGCGAGCCACCGTCGAAGGCATTTTGAAAGACATCGAAGCACGCGGCGATGCAGCGGTGCGTGAATACAGCGAGAAGTTTGACAAGTGGAGCCCACAGAGCTTCAAGCTCTCGCAGGCAGACATTGAAAAAGCCGTCAAATCGCTCTCAGCGCGCGAGATGGAAGACATCAAGTTTGCCCAAGCGCAGATCCGCAAATTTGCCACCGCCCAGTTGCACAGCATGAAAGAGGTAGAGATCGAAACTATGCCCGGTGTGATCTTGGGCCACAAGCATATTCCTATTGAAGCTGTGGGCTGCTACGTGCCCGGCGGCAAATACCCGATGATTGCCTCGGCCCACATGAGCGTGCTGACGGCAAAAGTGGCAGGCGTGAAGCGCATCGTCTCGACCGCGCCCACCTTTCATGGCGCGCCCCACCCTGCCATCGTGACAGCCATGCATTTGGCAGGAGCTGACGAGATTTTGACCTTGGGCGGTGTGCAAGCCGTAGCGGCCATGGCTATCGGCACGGAAACCATCAAAGGCGTGGACATGCTGGTGGGTCCCGGCAATATGTTTGTAGCTGAGGCCAAGCGCCAACTCTTTGGCCGCGTGGGTATTGATTTGTTTGCTGGGCCAACCGAGACATTAGTGATTGCTGATGAAACCGTGGATGGCGAGATGTGCGCGGTAGATCTACTAGGCCAAGGAGAGCATGGCCCGACTTCGCCTGTAGTACTGATCACCAACAGCGAAAAGCTCGCCAAAGACACCATCGCTGAAATCGAGCGGCAGCTCAAAATTTTGCCGACTGCAGGCATTGCCGCGATAAGTTGGGCAGAATTTGGCGAAGTGATCGTTTGTGACACCTATGAAGAAATGCTCGCAAAAGCCGATGAGTTGGCCTCGGAGCATGTTCAGATCATGACCTCTAAAGACGATTGGTTTGCAGACAACATGCAAAACTACGGCGCACATTTCATCGGCCCGCGCACCAATGTGGCCTTTGGCGACAAAGTAATTGGCACGAACCACACCCTGCCCACCAACAAAGCAGCGCGCTACACCGGCGGCCTGTGGGTGGGCAAATTCCTCAAGACCTGCACTTACCAAAAAGTGACAACGAACGAAGCCAGCACATTAATTGGTGAATACTGCTCACGCCTTTGCCACATGGAAAACTTTGCTGGCCACGGTGAGCAAGCCAACATCCGAGTGCGCCGCTACGGGACTCGCGCAGAGGTACCTTGGTACGAGCCTGTGCCTGCGCTATGAAAACACCTAGCTTCCGTCTTGATGGCAAGCGCGCTTTGGTCACCGGCGGCTCCAAAGGCATTGGCTTAGCCGCTGCGCATGCACTGGTGCAAGCGGGAGCGCAGGTGGTCATTGCAGCACGTAATGCTCCTGAATTGATAGCGGCTTGCGCAGATATCATGACGGCGAATGGCCTAAAAGACTCAAAAATATCCTATGCAGCTCTGAATGTACAAGATAGCGCTGCAGTGGATGCAATGTTTGCGCAGCAGGGCGCGTTTGATATCGTGATCAACAACGCAGGCACGACGCGCACCAAGTGGATCGACGAAGCCACAGATGAAGATTTTGATACTTTGATGGATCTGAATTTGAAGGCTGCGTAATACGTGCTCCGCGCGGCAGCTCGCAGCTTAAAAGCGGCTGGCAAGCCAGGCAGTTTGATCAATATGTCTTCCCAGATGGGGCATGTGGGCGGCCCGAAGCGGGTGTTGTATTGCGCGAGCAAGCACGCACTCGAAGGCATGACGAAAGCGCTGGCTTGGGAGCTGGGGCCACTCAACATTCGCGTGAACAGCATCTGCCCTACTTTCATCGAGACCGAGCTGACTGCCACGATGCTGAAAGACGATGCCTTCAAAAATTACGTGTTGGGCAACATCGCGCTAGGCCGCTTAGGCAAGCTCGAAGAGATCATGGGCGCGATTGTTTTCTTAGCGAGCGACGCATCCAGCCTAATGACGGGCAGCGCGCTGATGCTCGATGGCGGCTGGACTGCGCGCTAAAGCAAATGGTTAAAGCCGCCACATCTGTCGACGTCGCCAAGCTTGCAGGCGTGAGCCAATCGGCGGTGAGTCGCACCTACACACCCGGTGCAAGCGTGGCAGAGCACACGCGAGATAAGGTGATGGATGCGGCTCGCAAGCTAGGCTATCGCCCCAACGCGATTGCTCGCACGCTGATCACGCGTAAGAGTCGCATGGTTGCAGTGGTGGCCTCGTATTTGGACAATCAGTTCTACCCGGTGGTGATCGAGAAGCTTTCCAAGCGATTGCAAGATGACGGCTACCATGTTCTGCTCTTCATCGCTGAAGCGAATGTGGAAGCAGACGAGTTGTTGATGCAGCTGATGCAGTATCACGTCGACGGTATCGTGTTGCTCAGTGCGAGTTTGTCATCTGGCATTGCCAAAGATTGTGCGGATGCGGGCATACCGGTGGTGCTCTTTAATCGGATTGCGCAAGCTGGCGGCACGGTCAATTCTGTGGCGAGCGATAACGAAGCCGGTGGCCGCATGGCAGCGCAGGCGCTGCTTGCTGAGGGGCATGAGCGAATTGCCTACATTGCGGGCATGGAAGATTCATCGACCAACCGAGACCGTGAAGCTGGCTTTACGGCAGAGCTGGCGGCGCAAGGTCGTCGGGTGTTTGCGCGCGCTGTGGGGCATTACAGCTTTGAGGGCGCGCAGGTCGCAGCCCGGCAAATGTTTCAAGGCGCGGATGCGACGCAAAAGCCAAGTGCCGTGTTTGTGGCCAACGATCACATGGCTATTGCGGTGATGGATGTGTTGCGCGGCGAGTTGAAATTGCGCGTGCCGCAAGATGTGGCTGTCATTGGATTTGACAACGTGCCGCAAGCCGCTTGGGGCGGTTATTCGCTCTCCAGCATCGTGCAAGATGCGCAGGCCATGATCGAAGCCACGGCACGCATCATGATGGCGCAGATCAAAGATGAAGCGGTGTTGGCGCAACATGTGAACTTGCCGGTGCGATTGATTGAACGTGGCTCGACTGGAAAAGAAACATGAGAGCAGCGCCTGCCCTTCACACTAGCGCTGCTATGCAAGGCTTCCATGCAGAGTTTCGCAACTTGGATGACTACATCCGCGTTATCACAGATCGCATCTGGGAGGGCCGGCAGATTGACACGATCCGTAACTACTACAGCGATCCTTGTGGCGTGATTACGCCCGCTGGAGCTACAACAGACGTGCAAAGCGTGATCGACGGCACGAAGGCCACGCTCGCGCAATTTCCAGATCGGCGTTTGCTCGCAGAAGACGTGATTGAGGCGGGTGATGCACAAACAGGCTTCTTGTCTTCACACCGCATTATCAGCACGATGACGCATCTGGGAGCTGGCAATTTTGGCAACGCTTCGGGTAAAAAAATTCATGTGCGCACGGTGGCAGATTGCGTCTGTAAAGACAATCGCATCGTGCATGAATGGCTGGTGCGCGATCAGGGTGCGATTGCTGCCGCTGTCGGTAGCTCGCCGCAAGACATGGCCAAGGGTTGGCTAGCTTCGCGCAGCCAACCGCTGCTGCCTCTGCCACAGCTTGCCGCACCTATTTGGTGGCGTAACCCGATGAGCGATGAGCCGATGGCACAGCGTTATGCAAACTCGATTGGCCAGATGTTGACGGGGCAAGCTAACGACGAAACCCTCTATGACGAAGCGGCATGCAGCCTCGGTCCCGTGAACTCCACACACTACGGAAGGTTAGAAATTCAAGACTTTTATGCCTCTATCGCCCGCAGCATCAGCGAGAGCTGCTATGACATTGAGAGCATTGCCTTCATGCCAGCCAGCAGTGGCTTGGGGCGACCGCCTCGCGTCGCGTTGCGCTGGCGTTTGAAAGGCAAGCATTCGGGAGAAGGACGATACGAAGCAGATGCACATAACTCCCTAAACATTCTCGGCATCTCGCATGCTGAATTTGTGAAAATTGGAAAAGAATGGCAAGTGCAGCGCGAATGGGTGCTGATTGACGAAGTGGCTGTCTGGATGCAAGTCTTCGATGGCACGATTCCTCAGACAAACGGAAAGTAAAAAATGGCTCGCGTACAACTCAAACACATTGCCAAATCTTGGACAAGCTCTGGCAAAACCTCCGTCGGCGTGAAAGAAATGTCGCTCGACGTGGCCGATGGAGAATTCCTCGTGCTGCTAGGACCCTCGGGTTGCGGCAAGACGACAACCATGCGCATGGTAGCGGGCTTAGAAGATGCCACGCAAGGCGAGATCTGGATTGGCGACCGCAAAGTTAACGATCTTGAGCCTAAAGATCGTGATGTGGCGATGGTCTTCCAAAGCTATGGCTTGTATCCGAACATGACGGTGTACGAGAACATCAGCTTCCCACTTCGCATTCGCGGCACGCCCACTGCCGAGATTGACCCAGCTGTGAAGCGCGCCGCAGAAAAAGTCGAATTGATGGATTTTCTGGATCGCCGCCCTAAAGAGCTCTCTGGCGGTCAGCGCCAGCGCGTGGCGCTCGCTCGCGCTATCGTGCGCCAGCCCGCAGTTTTCCTTATGGACGAGCCGCTCTCCAACCTCGACGCCAAGCTGCGTGTCTCGATGCGCGCACATATCAAGCACTTGCACCATGAGCTCAAAACCACCACAATTTACGTGACGCACGATCAAATTGAAGCGATGACTTTGGCAGATCGCGTGGTCGTGATGAGCAAGGCCGAGGTGCAGCAAATCGGCACGCCAGAGCAGATTTATAACGATCCGGCGAACTTGTTCGTGGCCGGATTCATCGGCAACCCTTCGATGAATCTGATCAATGGCAAATTAGAAAATGGCACGTTTTTCACTGAAGGCATGCGCATTGAAGGCTTGGGCCAAGGCAATTTAGAAAAAGCGGTCTTGGGCGTGCGCGCTGAAGACTTGATGCTCGCAAACACTGACAGCAGCAATGTGCGCGGCAGCGTCTTCTCATTTGAGCTCACCGGCGATGCCACCCTCATCACACTCAACTGTGGCGAGCAACGCATCACCGCACGCTTTGGCAAAGAAGTTCGCGCCAGCATGGGCGAGCCGCTTGGCTTTGTGGCAGCGCCCGAGCGCTGCTATTTGTTCGATGCTCATTCGCAGAACCGGCTGCGCATGAGCTCTTAAAATCACCCGGTATTTTTGGAGATAAAGCTATGACCACCACTTTGCGTCGTTCCCTCTTGGCCACAGCCGCCGTGCTGGCCATCATTCCTAGCTTGGCTCAGGCGCGTTGCGATAAATTGCAAAACGCTAAAGCAGGAGAGGTCAACTTCATCAGCGGTAGTTTTCCAGCGCTGGTACACATTGCCAAAGAAATGGAAACTTGCACGCAGGGCGGCTTGAAGGTGCAATTTAAGATCACGCCCAATGCGCGTACCGAGATTGAGCAAGCATTTGCCAGCCAAGGTAAATCACCTTTTGACGCAGCTGTCGTCTCGGGCGGTGTATTCACCAATCTGAATTCGCTCGGTCAAATTCAACCGATGACGGATTTGGTTGAGAAATACAAAACCAAATATAAGCTCGAAGAAAACATGCTGGTGCGCGTGAACGGCCAAGTGATGGCAATTGCCTTCATGCAAAACGCGCAAAACCTCTACTACCGCAAAGACCTGTTTGATAAGCACAGCATCAAAGCGCCCACCACCTATGCCGAGATGATGATGGCTGCCAAAATGCTCAAAGAAAAAGAGCCGAGCATTGAATTCCCGATTGCACAGACCTTCTCCAAGGGTTTTGACAGCCAAGTGGAGTTTGTGAACATGTTTGTGGGCAATGGTGGTCGCTTCTTCAAAGCGGGCAGCGCGCAACCCGATTTCAGCAGTGAGGCGGGTGTGAAGGCTCTAGAAAACATGCGTGCCATGACGCAATTCATGACGCCAAATTTCTTAGCATCTAACAGCGACGATGTGATGAACCAGTTCCAACAAGGCAAAGCCGCTATGGGCGTGCTTTGGGCCACGCGCGCGGCGCGCATGGATGATCCAGCGGCCTCAAAAATTGTGGGCAAGATGGAATTTGCTGCAGCCCCTGCCATGACCTCTGGCGGCAAGAGCGCTACGCATCTTTGGTGGGATGGCATGGTGATGCCGAAAAACATGGCAGGTGATCGCGAGACTGTGTTCCAAATCATGATGGAATCTCTTGATGAAGAAACCATGAAAAAGGGCAACGATCTGGCCAATTGGATTCGCTCAGCGTATAAGCCCACACGCTTTGGCACCGGCGTGACGGCATCTATGAAAGCAGGCGCACCCATCTGGCCCACCGAACCTTATTTCAGTCTTGCACAAGGCGAGATTGGCAAAGTATTGCCCGACGTACTCACCGGCGCGATGACTCCCAAGGCTGCGCTGGATGCAGCTGCTGTGGCCTATGTGAAAGCCGCCACAGAAAAAGGCTTCATCAAGTAAAGCTTGGGAAATAAGGCAGGAACAGTCCCTTGAAAACATCCACCTTCGCGCGCTTCGTGGGCCCTTCGGCTTTTTTGATGCTGTCGCTCATGGCCTTGCCATTGCTGGTCACGTTTTACTTGTCGATACGCAATTGCGTACCCGATATGGAAATTGTAAAAGTGCAGCAAAGCGGGCCATTTGGCAGCACCGAGAGCATCACGCAGCGTGTGAAAGTGGATGCCAGCGGCAAAGCAGTGACGCTGTGCCGTTTTGTCGGGCTCGAGTACTTTCGCAGCGTGCTAGGTATTAAGAATTCAGACGCTACAGATTCAGTAGCAATTGCCGCAGATATTGTGCCGCCTGATGCTACGAATTCATCGCAATCTGGTGCGCTTCAATCAGCGAACAGCAAGCGCTCCAATGAATTTTTAGGTGCATTGCATTTCACCCTGCTCTACACCTTAGTAACTTTACCTTTTGTATTGCTGCTGGGTTTTTTAGTAGCGCTTGGCGTCAACAACGCCAATCAAAAGCTCAAAGGCTTTTTCATCACTGCATCTCTCCTGCCCTTCATCATCACGCCCGTGGTGGCGGCTTTATCGATCAAATGGCTTTTTCGCGACAACGGGCTGGTGCCCTATTTCCTCTCGCACTTTGGCATCTCGATTTATTGGATGGCTGAGGCATGGTCGGCGCGCTTTTTGATAATTTTGTATGGCATCTGGCATTCCGCGCCGTTTGCCTTCATCGTGTTGTATGCAGGCTTGCAATCCGTACCGCAAGACTCACTGGAGGCAGCCACGATTGATGGCGCGAGCCGCTGGCAAAAGCTACGTTACGTAACGCTGCCGCATTTGATGCCACTGGTCATTTTTATCACGCTGATTCATCTGATGGATGCGTATCGCGTGTTTGAGCCCGTCATGGTGCTCACGCAAGGCGCGTTCACCACGAGCGTGCAATACCTCACTTACTATATTTTGGTGCAAGAAAATAACCCCTACAAAGCCAGCGCAGCAGCCGTGCTCACCACAGCTGGCATCTTCGTGCTCTTGATCCCGCTCTTGGTCAAGACTTGGAAAGAACAACGGGCCGGGAGATAAGCATGACAAATTCGCGCCATAAAAATCGCAGCGTGCAGGCCTTCGTCTATGGCGGCCTGATCTTCTGGCTACTGCTGGCCAGCTTGCCGATTGTTTGGACAGCGATTATCTCGCTGCGCCAGTATGTGGATGCGTTTTCAATCCCCGTGAAATGGCTCGCTCCGATCACTTTTGAAAATTATTCCACGCTATGGATTGACAAAGCTTTTTACAAAAACTTCATCAACACCGCCATCGTGACTTTCGGCACGGTCACTATTTCTTTGACGGTAGGTTGCTTGGCAGGCTATGCGCTCTCGCGTTATCGAGGCTCGCTGGGCTTTTGGCTGTTGATCATTGCCTTGGTGTTTCGCTCTTTGCCGCATTCCACCCTGCTGCCCTCGTTTTATGTGATGTTTGACGCGTTAGGTATTCGCAATGAATACCTAACGCTCATCATGGTGCTGGTGGCCATCAATCAACCGTTCACCATTTGGATGCTGCGCAGCTTTTTTGTGAGTATTCCGCAAGAGCTCGATGAAGCCGCTTTGGTTGATGGCTGCTCGCGTTTTCAAGCGTTTCGTCGCGTGATCATTCCTGTGATGTGGCCGGGCGTGGTGACTACCGGGCTGTTTAGTTTCTTATTGGCTTACAACGATTTCTTGCTCAGCTCCTCACTCGTCAACGCTGACAAAATGACCATGCCTGCTGCAATTGCGAATGCCATCAGCGCAGAAAGCGAGGCTTTTCTGATGCAGGGCGTGGCAGGTGCTGTGAGCATCACGATTCCGCTGATTATTTTGGTAATCATCTTCCAGCGGCAAATCGTCTCGGGCCTCACGCAAGGTGCTGTGAAGGGCTGATTTTTAAGCGTTTTAGGCATCTAGCCGGCATACAATCTGCGCTGATTGCTATCAAATGATGAGTAACCTAATGGCCACTTCTTTTACTGCCGAAGCGCTGCAAGAGCGCTTCATCCCCGCCAGAGGCTTGAAATACAGCACCGATGCCTTCATCGATTACCGCATTCCCGGCTGCGGCCCAAAGAAGAATTACGCATTGATCGGCCCGGGCGTTTCGCAAAATCCGAACCAACCAGTGAGCTTACGCGAGAAGCATGGCTTTCAAGTCGGCGGCGTGGCCATGGGCCCGGGCGTGATCAATCCGCCGCATATGCACTTCACTGCTGAAGTGTTCATCTGCACGCGCGGCAGTTTCTCACTGCATTGGGGCTTCAATCCAGAACGGCATGAATACAAACTCGCAGAGGGCGATATCGCTACGATTCCCACTTGGATTTATCGCGGCTTTGAGAGCCACGGCACAGCCGATGGTAAAGAAGGCTTTATGTTTACCGGCCTTGGCCAAGACGATACCGGCGGCATTCTTTGGGGAGCTGCAACGCTTGAAGCCGCGCGCGCGCAAGGCGTGCATCTCACCGAAGACTACAAAATCATTGATGAGCACTTGGGCGGCAAATGGGAAGACTCCTTCAAACGATTGCAACCCATGACCCCGCAAGAAGTGAGTCAGCTTCGCACTTGGAGCCCTGAGCAGATGCGCCAGCGCGTGGTGAAGTTTGCGGAGCTCGATTGGTCACAGCATGCGTTACTTGACAGCGCTTTGCCCGACTGTGGCGGATCAATAGCACCCGTGATTGGCCATGGCATGAGTGCGGAGCGCAACCATCTCGCACCGGTCATGAATTCCCATGGCTTCTCGGTGGAATGGCTCAAGATTCCTGCCGGTGGCTCGGTCAGTTGCCATCAACTCTCCTCAAAACAAGTCTTGGCTGTATATCAAGGCAGCGTAGAATTTTTTGTACAAAACGCACCATTTACCGGCGTAAATACTGCGCAGAATGCTATAAGAATAATAGCGAATGGCACGACACAAGGCAACGACAGCTATGCGATGCCAGCTCACGTTTGGCGCTCCTATCGCAACGCGGGCAATCAAGATGCAGTGCTTCTTGTGATGACACCGGGTGATGAGCGCAAGCGCATCACGTGGGCATCCGATGTAGCCGCCGCAGCTGCGCAAGCGGGCTGGGGCATGGATGCCAACGGCTATGTGGGCCTGAAGCGCTACATTGACCGTTCACAAAGATAGACTGACAACATGAGCTCGGAACAGAAAGAACACAGCATGACCCACCGCATCCTCACCACACACGTCGGCAGCCTGCCGCGCCCGCAGCGCGTGGTGGATCAGCTCTTTGCGCAAGACGCAAATTTGAATTACGTCGAAGCCGAATTTGACCGCGTCATGATTGCCGAAACGGATGCCGTCGTGGCCGCGCAGGTGGATGCCAACGTCGATGTGGTTAGCGATGGCGAAATGAGCAAAATCAGCTACGCCACCTACATTCGCCATCGCCTGACCGGCTTCGAGATCGGCGAAATGCCTCGCGCCACACCGCGCGATTTAGATGATTTTCCAGATTTCAAAGAGCGCTTGGCTAAACTCGGCGCAACGCCGAAATACCATCGCCCAATTTGCACCGGGCCAATTGCCGTGAAAGATTTGAGTGGCTTGCATAAAGATATTGCCAACCTCAATGGCGCAGCCAAAAAAGCGGGCGCTAAGCGAGCCTTCATGAACGCTGCCAGCCCCGGTGTGATTGCCGTGTTTCAGCCAAATAAATACTACGCCTCGCATGAAAAATATTTGGAAGCACTGGCTAACGCCATGCAAACTGAATACGAAGCTATTCATGCAGCTGGCTTAGATTTGCAAATCGATGCGCCCGATCTTGGCATGGGTCGCCACATTAAATTTCGCGACGATACGGAAGAAGAATTTTTACGCAATGCCAATCTTCAGGTCGAAGCTCTGAATCACGCTTTGAAAAACATCCCCGCCGAGAAAATCCGCATGCACATCTGTTGGGGCAATTACGAAGGCCCGCATCATCATGATATTGGCCTCGATCGCGTTTTAGCTTTGGTCTGCAAAGCTAAACCGGCCACGATCCTCTTTGAAGGCGCAAACCCCCGCCACGCGCACGAATGGGAAGTCTGGAGCGATGCGCAGAAAAAAGGCCTCGTGCCAGACAACAAAATCCTCTGCCCCGGCGTACTTGATTCGACCAACAATTTCATCGAGCATCCCCAGCTCATTAAGCAGCGCCTGCTGCAATATGCAGATATTGTGGGTCGAAATCGCGTCATGGCAGGCACTGATTGCGGCTTTGGCACCTTCGCGGGTTTTGGCGCGGTGCATCCGCCGATTGCTTATGCGAAACTCAAGAGCATGGCCGAAGGCGCAGAATTAGCGTCCAACATTCTTTGGAAATAAATCATGATTCATCCTATCGACGCAGGTCTGCGCACCCTGATGCAGAGCGGCCAATCCCTGCGCGGCCTGTTTAACGGCCTCTCATCGCCCGCCTTGGTGGAGATGACCGCCTTTGCTGGCTTCGACTTCACCATTATTGACAACGAGCATGGCAGCGCGGGCCTTGAGACCACCGAGCACATGCTGCGCGCCGCTCGCGCCAGCGGCATACCAGCGCTCGTGCGCTGCTTGGAGCATGACATCGCTCGCACGCTCGATGCCGGCGCTAGCGGCCTTCAAATTCCCATGATCCGAGATGCAGCGCATGCGCACGAGATCGCAGACAAGGTGCGTTATCCGCGCTCCACAGGCTATGCAGGATTTAGCGGCCAACGCGGCTGCGCGTATTCTGTGCGAGCCGCAGGCTATGGCGCTTTTGGCGGCGCAGCACACAACGAAAAGAGCAACCAAGACGTGATGCTGGTGCTCATGCTGGAGACGGTGCCCGCGATTGACGCTGCATTTGAAATTGCGTCAACCCCCGGCGTGGACGCCGTCTTCATCGGCCCCAATGATCTTGCGCACAGCATGGGCTTTGAGAACCGCTTCTACGAGCCGCAAGTCCAAGCCATGATCGAAAAAGGCGTTAAGGGCATCGTGCGCGCAGGCAAATGCGCAGGCGTGCTCGCGCTCACGCCCGAAGACGAGCAGCGCTACGCCGCTTGGGGCGCACGCTACTTCGCCAACGTGATCACCGGTGTGATCACGAAAGCGCTCAAAGACAACGCAAGCGCTGGGCGCGGCGATGTGATCACAAAAATCAGTTACTAAGCCGTTACCCTACCGTAGACTCGATGCATGACAAGTATCGTGGTGATGGGGGTGGCCGGTTGCGGCAAATCGACGTTTGGGCAAGCACTTGCGAAGCAACTGAACCTGCCTTGGATTGAGGGCGATGATTTTCATAGCGCGCAGAGCAAAACCAAGATGGCTGCTGGTACGCCGCTGGATGATGCAGATCGCGCGGGCTGGCTGCAAACCTTGGTGCAACAAATTCAAAAACACCCTGCGGGTTGCGTGATTGGCTGCTCCTCGCTCAAACGCAGCTATCGCGACACGTTGCGAAGCGCAGGTGAGCTTCGCTTTGCTTACCTGAAGCTCACCCGCGAAGAGGCTCACAAGCGCGTGAGTCATCGCGCTGGACATTTTTTCTCAGAGTCGTTGGTCGACAGCCAATTCACCACGCTGCAAGAACCCACCAACGAGCCCGATGTGATCACACTCCATGCCACGCAAGCGACATTTACGCTCGTTGAGCAAACCCTTGCGGCTCTCAAGAAACCTTGAATCAGGCATAATTACTTTAAGCCTAAAGCATTTCCTTTAGCATCGCCGAATTCTGGAACAATTTGTATGGCCAATACAAGCAAATCACCTTTCAGCTGGGAAGATCCATTTAATCTCTCAGCGCAGCTTACCGATGATGAACGCCAAGTGCGTGATGCGGCAAACGCTTACTGCCAAGACAAGCTCGCCAGCCGCGTTATCGATGGTTTCCGCAACGAACACACTGACCCGGCCATCTTTCGCGAAATGGGTGCGCTTGGCCTCTTAGGCGCAACGATTCCCGAGCAATACGGTGGCTCTGGCCTCAACTACGTTTGCTACGGTTTGGTAGCCCGCGAAGTTGAGCGGGTGGACTCTGGCTACCGCTCCATGATGAGCGTGCAAAGCTCACTGGTGATAGTGCCGATTTTTGAATTTGGCAATGAAGCCACCAAGCAAAAATACCTTCCAAAATTAGCCACCGGCGAATACATTGGCTGTTTTGGTCTCACAGAACCGGACCACGGCTCTGATCCCGCCAGCATGATCACGCGAGCCCGTAAGGTCGCTGGTGGCTATAGCCTGACTGGCAACAAAATGTGGATCTCCAACAGTCCATTCGCCGATGTGTTCGTCGTCTGGGCCAAAGACGATGAAGGTGCGATTCGCGGCTTCGTGTTGGAAAAAGGCTGGAAGGGATTATCCGCTCCAGCTGTTCACGGCAAAGTGGGCTTGAAGGCTTCGCTCACCGGCGAGATCGTGATGGACAACGTCTTCTGCCCCAACGAGAATGCCTTCCCCGAGATTCGCGGACTCAAAGGCCCGTTCACTTGCCTGAACTCAGCCCGCTACGGCATTGCTTGGGGCGCACTCGGCGCAGCGGAAGATTGCTACACAAGAGCCCGCCAATACGTGATGGACAGAAAACAATTCGGCCGCCCACTGGCTGCGAATCAGCTGATCCAGAAAAAACTTGCAGACATGATGACCGAAATCAGCCTTGGCCTGCAAGGCTGCCTGCGTTTAGGCCGCATGAAGGACGAAGGCATTGCCAACGTCGAGCTCACCTCTATTTTGAAGCGCAACTCTTGTGGCAAAGCACTCGATATTGCCCGCTTAGCCCGCGACATGATGGGCGGCAACGGCATCTCCGATGAATATGGCGTGGCGCGCCATTTGGTGAATCTTGAAGTGGTCAACACTTATGAAGGCACGCACGATATTCATGCGCTGATTCTGGGCAGAGCGATTACGGGGATTGCAGCGTTTAGCAATTGATTGCTATATATTTAATAGCAATCTGCGCAGTATCTGTGCCGGCGATGCGCTGGTTTCTCTCTGAATTTGCTTAGAGAGATTGCATTTCTTAGAGACCGTCTGCGAATGCGAGCCGCTGCGCTTTGGGTATCCCACTACGCAAATGTCCTCCGGCTGGCGCTGCGCGCGTGCCTCCCCCTTTATTTTGCTGCGTGAGATACCCAAAGCACAGCGGCTCACATTCGTGGCCTGTTTGGAGTTCAGCAAATCTTCGCGTTCAGATGTGATCGTTCTGTGCGACTTCTTTTTCTCCTAGTCTTGTACTGCCTTCGTATACACCGGCATGAGCCATCCGACTGTGACTGGGTTGTTTTACGCAGCGAAATAAAGGGGGAGGCACGCGCGCAGCGCCAGCCGGAGGACATTCGCGAAGTAAAGCAGCCCAAGCGCAGGCGGATGGCTCAGGCAGGCACGCTACGATGCACGGAACAAGACATCAATATTCTGCAAAATTTACCTAAACGAAACGAATTACGATTAGGTAAATTACAATCAAATAAGATCGCTCACTCAGCCAAAAGGAACGCACATGTCCAAAGCCTTCGCCAGCCAATCCGATATCACCGCCAAAAAAATTACTTTCGAGCAACTCAGCAAGCACTGCTGGGCCTACACCGCAGAAGGCGACCCAAATTCTGGTGTGATCATTGGCGACGATTTCATCATGGTCAGCGATGCCACGGCCACGCCCACGATGGCCAAAGACCTCATCAAAAAAATCCGCACCGTTTCTAGCAAACCCATCAAATATGTTTTACTCACCCACTACCATGCAGTCAGAGTGCTCGGTGCCAGCGCATACATTGCGGAAGGCGCTACTGAAATCATAGCTAGTCGCGGCACGCTAGAGCTCATCCGCGAGCGTGGCGCGCAAGATATGCAAAGCGAAATCGAGCGCTTCCCCCGCCTCTTTCAAGGCGCAGGCAGCATCCCCGGCCTCACCTGGCCCAGCATGGTCATTGGCGATGGCAAACCTGGCCGCCAAGGCAGCTTGTCGATCAACTTAGGCGGCGTAGTCGTCGAAATCTGGCATCCCGGCATGGGCCACACGCGCGGCGACACGATTGCTTGGGTGGAATCTGAAGGCGTGCTGTTCAGCGGCGATTTGGTCGAATACGAAGCAGGCGTTTATACCGGCGATGCGCAACTCGCCGAGTGGCCCGCCACACTACAGGCTCTGCGCAAACTTGACGCAAGCTACATCGTCCCCGGCCGAGGCGAAGCCATGAAAGGCAAAGCGAACGTAAACAAAGCGCTGGACTACACCAAGCGCTGGGTTGAGACGCTCTACAAGTGCGGTCAAGAAGCCGTCGCGCAAAAGCTCAATCTCAAAGACTCCATGGCGCACACCCGTAAAAGCATGGACCCGATCTTCGGCCATGTCTTCATCTACGAGCACTGCCTACCCTTCGACGTGAGCCGCGCTTACGACGAAGCCAGCGGTATCAAAAATCCTCGGATTTGGACGGCTGCTCGGGATCAAGAAATGTGGGCGGCTCTTCAAGCGTGAGGCAAAAGGCTTCTAATGGGCAAAAGCGCACAGCATGCAAAATAATGGCGGAATTGAGGGGTAGCCTATTCACGAGCTCTGTCTATTTTGCGAATCGCGAAATAAACAGAGCAAGCAATCAAGATACCAGCGAACAATGGAAAACCAAAGTTAAACAACGAAAAACCAGCTCCACTTTTGTTCCTTGCGCGTAGCGAACCTAGGTCTATCTCTAGATGGGTTTCCCAAAACCAATAGTTCCATGCCAGCAAAAAAAAGTCAAAGCACAACATAAAGCGAGGGTAGCTGCAAAAAATCGTTTGCCAAATAGCGATTTGACCTTTGTATAGCAAACGAAAAGACAGCACCCTCCAAAAACAACCGCCAGCAGAACAAAGAAAAAAACTGGTGACCCGCTAGAGTTCGTCATTCGCTCGTTACCCGTCGTTGAATTGCTTTTACTTCGCCAACGCCTGCCAAGTCGCCACTACCGTATCCGGGTTGAGCGATACCGAGCTGATACCAACATCTGCCAGCCACTGCGCAAAGTCAGGATGATTGCTGGGGCCTTGGCCGCAGATGCCGACGTATTTGCCTTGCGACTTGCAAGCGCTGGTAGCCATGCTGAGCATGGCTTTGACGGCAGGGTCGCGTTCGTCGAAATCTTTGGCGAGGATTTCTAGGCCGCTGTCGCGGTCTAAGCCCAGCGTTAGCTACGTCAGGTTGTTAGAGCCGATGGAGAAGCCGTCGAAGTATTCGAGGAATTGCTCGGCGAGGATAGCGTTGCTGGGGATTTCGCACATCATGATATGGCACAGGGCTGTGGTTGGATTTTTTAAACCATTTAGGCCAGTAGCCGGCATATCATCTGCGCAGGATGCTATGAAATTAGGAGTTGCAGGCAAGGGGACACCGACTAAACAGTGCTTGGCCAGCAGCTTGGACAGCCGCCATCGCCAGCCCGAGCGGTGTGCATCACCACCATCTAAGCTACTGCGTTGAATAGGCTTGGTGTTTTACTCATGCGGTGCCAGTGACCCAGCGAGCGCACACACCTATTACGTATTCTTATCTAACGGAACGCGGATCAAAAGCAACCACAACACACCCGCCACGCCCGCCGCAGCAGAGGCCAACAGCACTGCCATTTTTGAGCTGTTAATCAGAGCAGCTTGATCAGCAAAGGCTAAATTCGTAATGAAGATGGACATCGTAAAGCCGATGCCGCTCAGCAAGCCGGCGCCGATTATGTGCCGCCAATTGAGTTGAGCCGGCAATCGGCAGATGCCAAGTGAGACAGCTAGAAAGCACATCAGCACGATGCCCAAGGGTTTGCCAAAAACAAGCCCACCCAAAATACCCAAGCTGTTGGCATGCAGCAAGCTATCGCGCCATTGCGGATCAAACACGACCCCTGTATTTGCCAGTGCGAAAATCGGCAAAATCAAAAAAGCCACCGGTTTATGCAATGCATGCTCAAGGCGATGCGAAGGCGAATTTTCGATATCGGAACGCCCTGAAAATGGAATGGCAAACGCCAGCAAAACACCTGCAATCGTGGCATGAACGCCGGATTTGAGCATCAAAAACCACATCAGCGCACCGCCAAGTAAGTAAGGCCACAAGACCATCACCCGCAGGCGATTCATACCCATCAATATCGCAAATACAAGCAAAGCAGCGAGCAAGTAAATCAGCGAGAACTGCTTGGAATAGAAAACAGCGATCACCATGATCGCGCCCAGATCATCCATCACCGCTAGTGCCGCAAGAAATATCTTGAGTGCGGCGGGCACGCGATGACCCAGCAAGGCCAGAGCGCCCAAGGCGAACGCAATATCAGTGGCCATCGGAATACCCATGCCTGCCTGCGTAGGCGTATTCGCATTCAGCGCGAAATGAATGCCAGCGGGCACCCCAATCCCGCCTATCGCCGCAAAAATTGGCAGCAAAGCTTGCCTCAGATCAGACAGCTCACCCACATACAACTCGCGCTCCAGCTCCAACCCGATCAGCAAGAAAAATACAGCCATCAGCGCATCATTGATCCAATGCTCCAGCGTGAGTCCGAGCACTGTCGTTTGCCAGAAAGACAAATACGCTGGTCCCAGTGAAGAATTTGCCACAGCCAGAGAGATAAGCGTACAGACCAGCAAGAGCGCAGCCGCAATTTTTTCAGATTCAAAAAACGCAATGAACGTGCGAGACAGGGTAAACGGCATTTCTTATTTTCCTAATAAGGCAGCATACATGCTGCGGACAGGTTTGAGCCAATAAGCCATCACCGAGATAGCGCAAAGACAAATACGTCTTCAGCAAAAAGATCGCCTCTTGATAAAACGCACGAACCATCTTAGTGAGTGCCTGCACTTGATTGCTCAAAGATTTAAAGCGTGCTAGCCCCATCTGATCTGCACTCGTGAGTGTGATGCCCAATGCCATGGCCGAAATCGCCCCTGAGAACCCCAAAAATTCAGTGATGCCATACACAATAAAAGCGTAGGCGAGTGTGGACAGATTTTATTGGGGAAATCGCGCACTTCGCGCAAAATCAGCAGCCCACCAAAGCCGCCCTCAAACAAAATAACGACCAAAGCGATGGTTGCGATCACGAAGCCAATTTTCCCGAAATCAGCCGAATTCACCCAAGCTACAACAGGCCTTTCTAGTGCTTATCAACAAAACCATTGTTTATTATTATTGTGCCAACGCCTGCCAAGTCGCCACCACCGTATCCGGATTGAGCGAGATCGAGCTGATGCCTTGATCAGCCAGCCATTGCGCAAAATCAGGATGGTCGCTAGGCCCTTGGCCGCAGATGCCGACGTATTTGCCTTGCGCTTTGCAGGCGGCAATTGCCATTGAGAGCATGGCTTTGACGGCCGGGTCGCGTTCGTCGAAATCTTTGGCGAGGATTTCTAAGCCGCTGTCGCGATCTAGGCCGAGGGTGAGCTGCGTCAAATCGTTAGAGCCAATGGAGAAGCCGTCGAAGTATTCGAGGAATTGCGAAGCGAGGATGGCGTTGCTGGGGATTTCGCACATCATGATGTGGCGCAGCGCTTTAGAGGCATTTTGAGTGCCTTTTTGGCCAGTAACCGACGTATTATCTGCGCGAGGCGCTATTAAATTAGGAGTAGTAGGCAAAGAGCCACGCGCCAGCCCATGCTTCGCTAGCAGCTCATTCACCGCCTTCGCCTGTCCCAGCGTGCGCACGAAGGGCACCATGATTTCTACATTGGTTAAGCCCATGTCGTTACGCACTCTGCGCAGGGCTTCGCATTCCATCGCGAAGGCTTCGCCGAATTCTGCGCTGATATAGCGCGCCGCACCGCGAAAGCCGAGCATTGGGTTTTCTTCTTCAGGCTCGTAGCGTGAGCCGCCGATGAGCTTGCGGTATTCATTGCTCTTGAAATCGCTGAGGCGCACGATCACGGGCTTAGGCCAGAAGGCGGCTGCAATCGTGGCGATGCCTTCGGCCACTTTATCCACATAAAAAGCGCGAGGCGAAGCATGGCCACGCGCCACGCTCTCCACCGCTTTCTTCAAATCTGCATCCACAGCCGGGTAATCCAAAATGGCTTTTGGGTGTACGCCGATGTTGTTGTTGATGATGAATTCCAAGCGCGCTAAACCAACTCCCTGATTTGGCATTTGGGCAAAGTCAAAAGCGAGCTGCGGGTTGCCCACGTTCATCATGATCTTCGTCTTGATCTCAGGCATCGTGCCGCGCTGCACTTCAGTGATTTCAGTGTCCAGCAAGCCGTCGTAAATGAAGCCGGTGTCTCCTTCAGCGCAGCTCACCGTGACCAGCGTGCCTTGCTTAAGCAATTCAGTCGCATCGCCGCAGCCCACCACCGCCGGAATGCCCAGCTCGCGGGCGATGATGGCGGCGTGGCAGGTGCGCCCGCCTCGGTTGGTGACGATGGCCGAAGCGCGCTTCATCACGGGCTCCCAGTTCGGGTCAGTCATGTCAGTAACCAGCACATCACCGGGTTGCACTTGATCCATCTCAGCAATCGAATGCACGAGGCGCACCGGGCCCGTGCCGATCTTTTGGCCAATCGCGCGGCCTTCAGCCAGCACCGCGCCACGCGATTTGAGCTTGTAGCGCTGCTCGACTTTGCCTTTTTGCTGGCTTTTGACCGTCTCAGGGCGGGCTTGCAGAATGTAAATTTGGCCGTCGTTGCCATCTTTGCCCCATTCAATATCCATCGCGCGGCCATAGTGCTGCTCGATGATCACGGCGTATTTGGCCAGCTGCTCCACATCGGCATCCGAGAGGCAGTAGCGATTGCGCTGCTCAGTGGGTACGTCAATCGTTTTCACGAGCTTGCCGCTTTGCTTTTTCTCATCAGGCGTGGCAAACACCATCTGCGAAAGCTTAGAACCCAGATTGCGGCGAATCACTGCGCGGTTGCCAGCAGCGAGCACGGGCTTGTGTACATAAAACTCATCGGGGTTCACAGCGCCCTGCACCACCGTCTCGCCCAAGCCATAGCTGGCGGTAATAAACACCACTTGATCGAAGCCACTCTCGGTATCAATCGTGAACATCACGCCAGCCGCGCCCAGATCCGAGCGCACCATGCGCTGCACGCCCGCGCTGAGTGCCACATCCGCATGCGCAAAGCCTTTATGCACGCGATAAGAAATCGCGCGGTCGTTGTAAAGCGATGCAAACACCTCTTTCATCTTGTGCAGCACCTCATCAATGCCCATCACGTTGAGGAAAGATTCTTGCTGACCTGCAAACGAAGCATCGGGCAAATCTTCTGCTGTGGCAGAAGAGCGCACTGCGAAGCTTGCTGTTGCACCACCAGTTGTATCGCCGCCCGACAAAATGGTATACGCCTCACGAATGGCTTGCTCTAAATCTGCTGGAAAAGGCTGCGCCTCGACCAAAGCGCGAATCTCTGCACCCATGGTGGCCAGCGCCCGCACGTCTTCCGTGTCAAGCGCAGTTAACTTGTCATTGATCTTTTTATCCAACCCGCCATGCTGCAAAAA
>JANMDU010000116.1:0-10431 GCA_031376455.1 Variovorax sp.
CTTTAGGTGCAGAGGATGAGTCTTCTTTTCCCATGCAACTACTACATTTTCGTCGCACCTTTGTGGAAAAGTTGTTTAGTATTCATTCACATGTGACTCGGCAAACTCTAAGGCGATGCGGCGAATATCGTCTGCTGCAATGCCGCTCAAATCCGCTGCCCATTCAGGTGTGTAGGGCGCAATCCAGTTTTTAAGATCTTCGGCTTGGATGTTGCTCCACGTATCGAGCCACTTCGCGTCATGCTTGCCTGCAGCGATGATGGCATGCCCCATGGCGAGAGCCAAAGCGCCATCCGTGCCGGGGCGTGGGCAAAGCCACTCATCGGAGCGGCCAGCGGTGTTGCTCATGCGGACATCGACGGTGACGAGTTTTGCCCCGTTGTCATATCGGCCACGGATGATGCGCTTGGCCGCATGTATCGCGCCTTGATGCGCTTCGTAAAAATTTGCACCGAAATTGAGGATGTATTTGGCGCGCTCAAAATCTCCGCTTTCCCAATCCGTCTCGCCGAGGCTGACGTAATTGGCGGCGCGTTTGTTGGACGAGCAAAGCGCGCGATGGTTAAACAGCGAGGGTGAGCCAATCGCATTTAAAAAGCGCGTCATTTCCTCAGCAATACGCGAGCGGCCAATTTGGATGGCCACTTCTTCTGGCTTGCCTTCGTCCATCGCTTTTTTGATGCGCGGGGCGATCATGCCGTAAGCCTCATCCCACGTGATGCGTTGCCATTTGCCTTCGCCTCTGGCGCCCACGCGCTTCATCGGATACAAAATGCGATCCGCATAATTATTGATTGTGGTGCCCGATTGGCCCTTGGCGCAGAGGCTTTTGCCGTTATTCGGGTCTTCCGGGTTGCCGCCGATTTTCACCAGCTTGCCATCAATCACATAGCCTTGAATGCCGCAAACGGTGGAGCAATTGAGGCACACGCCTTTGACGATTGTTGCCCTGCTGTAATCATTTTTCTTGCGGCCTTTGCCGCTGGCGCGGCGTGCATCTTTGCGCTGACCGTAGAGTTTCGGGGTGGTGCGGAAGAGATCGAGGATGCCTGCTTCGGCGGTGTCGGGCGCGAGCAGGATGGTTTGGCCGAGGGCTATTGTTGCTAAAGATGTGGCGTGGTTTTGGAGGAATTCGCGGCGCTTCATGCTTTGCTGCCTTTGCCAATGTCTTTTCCGAAGTTGCTGGCTGTATTGCTTGTATTCACCTTAAGTGGCTGCTCAACTTTTGCCCATTGCACGCGCTTATTTTTCGGGAACTGGGGGGCAAGCTGCGTCCAAGTTTCAATCTCATACGAGTATGGATCGTGTACTTTACCTTTGGGAATTTTGGATTCCATTTCCTTCATGTGGCCGAGGTAGGCCACTGAAGGCTTGGTCTTTTCTTCCGGTTTGAGCACAGCGGTTTTGCTGCCATGCTGTGCCATGAATTTGGAGTAGGCTGAGGTGGGCTCATTGGCATCGCCGAAATGGAAGACTTCTGCCGGGCAAGTTTCAACGCAAGCGGGCTCCATGCCAACGTCAAGCCGATGCGAGCAAAAATCGCATTTGTCGGCGACATCGTTGTCATCGCAGCCGATGGCGCCATAGGGACAGGCGGTTTCGCAAAAGCCTAGGTGCTCACACTTGTCTGCGAGGACGCGGACGATACCGTCTTTGCCCATTTCAATCGCATTATTTGTACATGAATTGAGGCAAGGCGTATCTTCGCATTGCATGCACAGCGTGGGCAGGAAGTTGCGTTTGACTTTGGGGAATTTGCCGTGGTCGTAGTAGTAGACCTTGGTGCGAAAGCGGCCGAGCGGGACTTCGTTTTCGACTTTGCAGGCCACCGAGCAGGCGTGGCAGCCAATGCAGCGCTCTACATCTAAGGCCATCTTCCATCGGGGAGAGGCGGAGCGCGGGAGGGAGGGGTTGGACAGAGGTGACGGGTAAGAAAGCGAGGAGTTAGCAGTTGTCATTGCGCGCTCCAAAGGTTGGTGCTGGGCTGCCGCCTGCGCCGCTGGTGAGCGGGCCTAAGATCGAACTTCGCGATCTACTTGCTGAGAATATTTGCATGACGTATCTCCTGTGAAAAAAAGCGCCTAGTAGAGCGCTGCGTGTGAAAATTTATAAGAAATCAGCCTCTAGCCGGCATAAAACCTGCGTGAAGCGCTACTAAATCAATAGTATTTACTTTTTGGCCGCTGCCACGGCTGCTGCCAACTCTGAGCCCGATTTGTAATGCGGGACGCGGAAGACGAGGCGTTTGCTGCGCTGCCAAAAGCTGTTGGAGCCGGCTACTTCTTCTGCCCAATATTTATCGGCGAGCTTGGTGTTGCCCGGTACATCGATCAAGAAACCATCGCGCGAGCCCGCGCCACCGAAGATGTAGAGCTTGCCGTCAATCATGCGCCAGCTATCCGCATCGCCGCCCCATGGGATGCCATAGACGATGCCATTGGCGCAGTAGCCGCCGTATTGCGGCTGATATTTGGCAGGCTCTTTGTCGAACAGGGCTTTGTGTTCGGCAGAGGCGAATTGGAAGGTGATGCCTTCATAGACGCTGCTGAACTGGGCTGACCCAAGCGCATGTTTGTTTTGCGTGAAATACGCGACCACATCATGGCCTTTTAGCATGACGCTGGGTTTGCCTTCAACCACATGCGCATTCACAGGCGTGAGTTTGCCACCAGGGTTTTGAGCGGTGACTGCTGCACAGCCGCCCAGTACTAGCGCGGTGCTGAGGATGAGAGGAAGGGCGAGGCGTTTCATGTTGATCTCCGAATTGACTTGCCCCTGAGCTTACTTCTTCTTTGATTCAGCCACCATCTTCGCTAGCTCTTCCCCACTACGATAGTGGGGTACTTTAAAGACGATGCGCTTGCCGCGCTGAATGAAGCTGTTGTTGCCTTTGATCTCGCTGTCCCAGTACTGCTGGGCTAACTTCATGTTGCCGGGCACATCAAGCTCGAACGCTTCTTTGGATTCCTTGCCGCCAAAAATATACAGCTTGCCGCCTTCGATACGCCATGTATCCGCATCGCCGCCCCACGGAATGCCATAGGCCACGCCGTTGGCGCAGTAGCCGCCGTATTGGGGAATATATTTAGTGGGCTCTTTGTCAAACAGGGCTTTGTGTTCGGTACTAGCGAAATGGAAAGTGACGTTTTCATAGGTGCTGGCGAATTTTGCATCGCCTTGGGCATGCTTGCCTTGCGTGAAATACGAGACGACATCGTGACCCTTGAGCATCACAGCGCTTTGCTCGCCGACCACGTGTGCATTCACAGGCCGCAGATTGCCGCTAGGGTTTTGTGCATTGATGGCGGCGCAGCCGCCGAGGATGAGAGCTGTAGCGATGGCAGAAGCGGCAAGAATGCGGCGAGTCAGAATGTTCATGAGATGTGATGTGATGCTAGGTTTAAGAAAAGAGACTAGGAAATGTAGCGAGTCGAGGAGAGCGACGGCAGCGATGAGAGTTCCTCAGCGAGCTCGCTGGCGTATGGAATTGGCCAATGCAAGATGCCGCTAGCGCGTTGGCAGCGCTCTTGTAGATCATGCACATCGCGGCCACTCAAATGCAAGATGCCGTAGCGGTAGCTGCCCAACCATTTGAAATCTCGCGCGAGCGAATGCCCAGCTTTGGGGAATTGCAAGAAAAGATGATCAGGCGATTGCAGTTGCAGTTGATCGAGCTGCGTGGCGCTGGGCATGGCAGGAATGCGTTGCGGCAGATGGCTGGCGCGCTCGTCAAACACGCGGTAAACAAAGCTTGAAGCCACGCCTGCCGTGCTGAGCTCACGAGGCAGCGCCCACGGATCACGGCCATGCGCCAATTCGAGCGCCATGGCATGCAGATTTAGGCCGTCGACTCTTTTGTACAGATCAGAGAACTGCGAGGCCATACGTGGGTTGAATTCGATGACCTTGAGCGTTTGCGTGGCAGTGTCGTAGAAGAATTCCATATTGAACATGCCATGTGTAAAACCGACGGCATTCAGAAATTTGCTTGCGACTTCCAATGCTTGGATTTGCGCCATCGGCGGCAAGCGAGAAGGATAATCAAAGCGCATGAATGCTTGCGTGCCGGGATACATGATGCTGTCCACCACGCCGAGCGGCTTGATCTCGCCTTGATAAGCCACGCCATCTAGACTGTATTGCTGGCCTCTGCCGTTTTGTACGGGCTCTTCCAAGAGCATACTGTGCGCTGTGCCCGCTTCAGGCAAAAGCTTTTCGCACACCTCTTCAAACGGGCGCACCAAATGCTTGATAACCCACAGCTCATAAGCGCCAAAGCGCGTGAAGGCTTGCAGATCTTCGCGCGAGCGCACGACTTGCGCGAGCACCGAAAAAGCGGCTTTGACGGGCTTGACGAAGGCCGGATATTGCAAACCTTGCGGCACATCTTCGCCATAAGCGCAGGGAAGACGCACAAATCTAACATTGGCCTCTGGCGCAACTTGTTCCAAAACCTGCCGGGCATAGAGCTTGTGTTGACATGCTGCTACCGCTTTCGGACAAGTGCCCGGCCAGCCCATTTTCTGAGCGAGCAGGGCTGCAGCTAGGGCGCCAAACTGTTCATGTTGCGAGCTCACTGCCTGCCAGCCTTCGCGAGCAGCTTGCGCAGCGAGCTTGTTCACAAAGCGTTCCATGCTGAAAAACGGTAAATTTGCATTGCTGGGAAAGCTGAACAGATCAAAGCCGCGCGCATCGAAGCTGTGGCCTTGCTCGCTCAATGCTTTCGAGGCGGTGGCATCCCAGTCGTAGTTAAAAAGCAGCAGGGTTTTGGTCATGGCAGAAAAAGGGCAATGTCTGATTGTCGTGTGCGCTGATCAACTCTTACAGAGCAAAGCGCTTAGGACTTACGCGCATTGCAGGTTTTTGGATTCAAGGTGACTTCACGCCAAGTTCATGGAACAAGCTGCACATCGCCGATAAATCCAATGCTGCTGCCCAGCGTATTGTCGGCATCTGCTCCCAAAAGAATAGCGCTCAGCGCAGGTACTATGCCGGCTTCTTGCCCAAAAGCCTTTAAAAAGTCGGCGTGAATATTGCTCTCCTTGCTTTGCCAAGCTTTGAGGGGTGTGGATTCGTTAGCCAACACGATATAGCGCACGCGAGCCGTCACCGGGCTGGCTTGCTGATAGCCCATGGCTTCTTTGCCGCCCCAGATGTAGCAAAGTGTCGCGGTGGGAATTTTGTCTTTTGTGAAGAATTGAGCAAGCTTGAAGAGGGCGCGTTCACCGCCAGGAATGTTGTCGACAGGCATATCGAAGCTGACACAGACTTTGAGGGCACTGTCTTCAGTGGATTTGCTACGAACATCCGACTTGACCAGTGGCTGATCCAAGCGCCAGCGCCATTTGAGAAGCGTGCCGGGCTTGACAACATTGCTGGCAGGATGCGCCAAAGTGCCCCAAGACTTGTCAGCTCGCACGCGAAGCGCTTGCTGGCCATCGATCTCGGAGATATCAAACTGCGTGATGGGTTTGGCATAGCGCTCTGGCAAGCCAACCGCCTTCCATGGCGCGGGGGGCTGGCCAATCGCTGCAATGCTAAATGCAGGCAGAGGCGCTGCGGCTGCGTGAGCTAGCAAGGTCGTTAGCAGCGATGCCGCAATTCCTCGCCAAGCCATATTTGGCTGCATAGAAACGCTCCTGATCAACGACCCACGTCATTCAAACTCCAATCGTAATCGAGATGGCTGATCGACACAGTCTTGGCTTTGATTTGGTTACGAGCTGTTTCATCGGTTGTGAGGAGATCAGCATACTTGGCGAATACATCCTCCAGCTTGGCGAAGCCTTTGTTGCCTTTTTCAAAATCTTCTTTGAACCATTTGAAGATGTTAGAGGCTTGGATTTTTCCGTTGTCGTAGCGATTGCGCGTGCGGTCGCCTAAGAAGCGGCGCATGCCATCTTCGAGCATGGCTTCCATCTTCTGTGCAGTAAACGCCTCTGGATAAAGCGCAGGGCAGCCGATGCTGGCGCAGTTCACCGCCACATGAATGCGCGGCTCGGCATATTTGGGGCGAAGCTGCTCATGCTCAATCCAATCGAGATGGTGTTTGGCACCGAGCAGGGTGAAAAATTCATTTCTCCATGGGCCGCGATTGAAGCTGCCGAGCTCTTTGATGGATTTGATGTCGGGGTATTTCGTGAGGATGATGTCGATGGTCAAAGCGTTGTAAGCATTGACCAAGAAGGCCATTTGCTGCTCTTTGCTGAACGCATTGAACGATGCTTGGCTCACCGCAGAGAGGCTTTCCAATACCTTGGACAGCTCAGCGCGATCCGCAGCAAAGCCTTTGTAATTCGCTTTGCTTTGTTTATTGTCGGGCAGCCATTTCACATGTTTGGCGAGCAAGGCGCTCCATGCGGCGTAGTTGTGATCAAAGGTTTGAGCGAATACGGCAGTAGCCGGCAAGAATACTGCGCTGAACGCTACTGAAATGATAGTTCTGCGTTGCATGGTGTTTGCTTTCATGATCTTCTCCAATCGTGGTATTTTTTGAGCCAAGCGAGCACCTTATGAGGCTGATGCGCGCGTTTCCATTCGCCAGCGGCGTATTTGTTTGCCTCGGATAGAGTGGGGTAGGTGTGGATTGTTCCCAAAATCTTGTTCAAGCCCAAGCCATGCTTCATCGCGAGCACGTATTCAGCCAGCAAATCGCCAGCATGCACGCCCACGATAGTTACGCCCAGAATCTTGTCTTTGCCGGGCACGGTGAGCACCTTCACAAAGCCATGTGCTTCGCTATCGGCAATGGCGCGGTCGAGATCGTCAATGCCGTATTTCGTGACTTCGTAGGCAATGCCTGCCGCCTTGGCTTCAATTTCATTCAATCCCACGCGAGCGACTTCGGGGTCGATAAACGTGGCGGCGGGCACTATTGTGTAATCCACCTTAAATTTCTTGAACGTGCCAAACAGCGCATTCACAGCCGCATACCAAGCCTGATGCGCTGCCATATGCGTGAACTGGTAGGGGCCAGCCACATCGCCCGCAGCAAAAATATTGGGGTAGAGCGTCTCAAGGTATTCGTTGGTATCGACCGTGCGGCTGGTCGGCACGCCAATATCTTCTAAACCGAAGCCCTTCAAGCGAGCGACTCGGCCTACCGCGCAGATCATTTGATCAAATTCTATGCGCTTCTCAGCGCCGGCATGTTCTACGACCAAGGTTTTAACTCCGCCGGTAGTTTCAAAGCGCAGCGCTTTGTGATTGCACAAAATCTCCACGCCATCTGCGCTCATAGAATCCATCGCATGCTTGGAGACTTCTTCGTCTTCGCGAATCAAAATACGCGGCGCCATTTCAACTTGCATCACCTTGCTGCCCAGCCGAGCAAAGGCCTGCGCCAGCTCAGAGCCAATCGGCCCACCACCCAGCACGACCAAGCGCGCCGGCACTGCATCTAGCTTTGCAAAAGTATCCCAAAGCGTGTCGCTGGTGACATAGCCCACGTCTTCAATACCTGGCAGCGGCGGAACGATGGGGCGCGCGCCAGTGGCAATCACGATGCTGCGGGTGGTGAGCGTCTGCTTTGTGCCATCGTTCATGGCGATTTCGACCGTCCACGGATTGACGATTTTTGCGTAACCAGCCAAACATTCCACGCCGAGGCTGGTGTATCGCTCCATCGAATCATGCGGCTCAATGGCGGCAATGATGTCGTGGACGCGCTGCATCACGGCTTTGAAGCTAAAGCTTGGGCTTGCATCAGCCAAACCATAGTTGCTTGCATGCCGCATTTGGTGCGCTAATTTTGCCGATTTGATGATCGCTTTGCTCGGCACGCAGCCATAGTTGAGGCAATCGCCGCCCATCTTGTGATGCTCAATCAGCGTGACCTTCGCTTTCACAGCGGCTGCGATGTACGCTGACACCAATCCGCCCGCGCCACCGCCGATGACGACCATGTTGCGATCAAAGCTCTTCGGCTTCAGGTGATTCCATTTGGCATACACCTTGCGCTTTTTAATGCCTTCGATGATCTTTTTCGCAATGATCGGGAAGATTCCGAGCAACACAAATGAGCCGAGCAAGCCGGGCGAGAGAATGCCTTTGAGCGAATCAATTTTGGCCAGCTGCGTGCCGGCATTCACAAACACCGCTGTGCCTAAAAGCATGCCGATTTGACTGACCCAGAAAAAAGTCCAAGTCTTCATCTTGGTCAAACCCATCAGCAGGTTGATCACGAAGAAGGGCACGAGGGGTACGAGACGCAGCGTAAAGAGGTAGAACGCGCCTTCTTTTTCTACACCTTTGTTGATCTCGGCCATGCGAGCGCCAAATTTCTTCTGAACCGACTCACCCAAGGCAAATCGGGCAGCGAGGAAGGCAAGCGTTGCGCCAATCGTGGAGGCAAACGAAACCACGATCAAGCCTGTTGCGAGACCAAAGATCGCGCCTCCAGCCAGCGTCATAATCGCTGCTCCCGGCAACGATAAAGCTGCAACCGCAACATAAATGGCAAAGAAGCCACCGATAACCTGCGCTGGCTTTTCCTTGTACAACTCACCAAACTGCGCTTGGCTTTGCTTGATGAAATCTAGTGTGAAAAATCGCCCAAGATCGAAGGCAAAGAAAGCGATGATCGCTGCGATGAGCGCCAGAATCAGGATGAGTTTGCTTTTATTCATAAATCCTCGTTGTTGTGAGTTACGCAAGGCAGCGCAAATTGGATGCACTCTTCAGTCTGCGTATGGGGCTGGTTTCTTACTGCGATGCAGTCTAGCAGTGTGAAGGTTTCATGCAAATATTCATTCTCCGCTTGATTTCTTCAAAGTTTGGTAGCCGCCAACGATCCGGGTGAAGGTGGTTATCGCGCAAATTGCGGCAAAAATGTAGGCAAGCTGAGGAAAATAGCGCGGCCAGATGCACATAGCCGTAAAGATGATGAGCGTCTCAGTCGCCTCGGCCAAGCCGCCTAAGAAGTAAAAGGACTTGTCTGGGTAGTCCATGCTCGCGATGCCGCGCTTTGCTGCGAGCGCGGCAAAAGCGAGGAAGCTGGATGTCGTGCCCACAAAGCTCATGAGTAAAACAGCGGCAGGCAATGCATTTGTCTTTGGCGCTGCAAAGGCGAAGGCCAACACGATGCCTGCATAAAACAAAAAATCTAACGTGATGTCGAGAAAGCCGCCTGCATCGGTGGCCTCGGTTTGCCGCGCCACTGCGCCATCGAGAGCATCACACAATCTTGATAAAAATATTAGGATGACTGCCACAGAATATGCGCGGAATGCTATGCAAATAATAGCAATGATCCCGATGGCGAAAGCGACTAAAGTGACGTGATCCGCTCGCACGCCGCACTTGACCAATGCACGAGCTATTTGTTCCACGGCGGGCTTCATCAATGGCGTGATGTGACGATCAAGCATGAGAGGGCACTGTGGCTTTGGTCAAAGTTTCAAAATCGATCACGCGAGAGGCATCGGCAATATCTGCTGCATCGTGCGTCACAAGCAGGGTGGGCAATTGCAGGCGGCGCACATGCGCGAAGACAAATTGGCGGAATTGCTCGCGCAGCGCGATGTCTAATTTTGAAAAAGGCTCATCAAGCAGCAGGGCTTGCGGCTTGGCGAGCAAAGTGCGCATGAGCGAGACGCGGGCGCGCTGGCCACCGGATAGGGTGAGCGGGTTGCGGTCTGCCATATTTTCAAAACCGAGCTCTGCTAAGCCGGCATCAGCCTGCCTCAACCGATCAGCCTTCGATCCGGAAGGCACAGCGAAGAGCAAATTCTCCCGCACGCTCATATGTGCAAAAAGCAAATCGTCTTGAAACAACAATCCAATACGGCGCTGGCTGGTGGGCAGATGGTCAACGCTCTGGCCAGCAAGCTTGACGCGAATGTCAGTTTGCAAACCGGCAATGGGTAGGCCTGCGATGGCCGCCAACAAACTCGATTTGCCGCAGCCGCTCGGCCCCATCAGCGTGGTGATGCTGCCACTGTCGCAATCGAGATCAAAATCACGCAGCAAGACGCGCTGCTCGCTGCCAATGCCTACGCTGAGTTGCTTGACTTCAATCTTCATAGCTTAGAGTTTAGTTCTAACGATTTTGAAGGCCGCCAGCGGCGTGGCTGGCCCAACCATGCCGCAAATGCAAACGCGATGGCGGGCAGCAGCCATTGCGCCCAAGCAAATGCAGCGACGAGCGAGCGCTGGCCGCCAGAAGATAACGTCACAGCCTCCGTTGTGACGGTCACGATGCGACCTTCGCCGATATAAAGTGTGGGTAAAAATTGCGCGACGCTGACCGCGAATCCAACGGCAACGGTGCTCCAAAGACTGGTGCGCAGCAAAGGCCATTTCACTTGGGTAAGAAACACCCAGCGGCTTTTGCCCAAAGCGCTGCTGATGTGGGCATAGCGTTGGTCGAAGCCAAGATAAGCAGGCGATAGCGCAATCAATGTGTAAGGCAGCACGGCCAGCAGATGCGCG
>JANMDU010000127.1:0-7899 GCA_031376455.1 Variovorax sp.
GTTAGGCAGCCTCTCCTGACAGGTTGAGCTCTTGACCAGGCAGCAACGTCACATAAGCCTTGCGAAGATTATCGCGGCGGCCAATGGATTTGCCAAAACGCTTGGTTTTGACTTTGGTGTTAAGCACCGATACGCCCTTAACCTGCACCTTGAACATGAGTTCAACAGCAGCTTTAATCTCGGGCTTGGTGGCGTTTTGCAGGACTTTGAAAACAACGGCATTGGATTTATCAGCCACCATCGTTGCCTTTTCGGACACGATAGGAGCGACCAACACTTGCATCAAACGACCTTCGTCAAATTTCATGATAGAGGCGCTCATGCGAACATCTCCTTGTGTTTCTCCACAGCGGCCTTGGTCATCAGCACTTTGCTGTAATGCACCAAAGACAGCGGATCTGCATAACGTGGCTCTAACACGAGCACGCCCGGCAGATTGCGGGAGGCGAGATAAAGATTGTCATCCACCACATCGGCAATCACCAGCACGTTGCTAAGGTTCATGCTTTTGAGTTTGGCAGCAAACGCTTTGGTTTTTGGGGAATCGACCGTGATCGAATCCACCACCATCAAGCGGCCTTCGCGAGCCAACTGAGAGTAAATGCTGGCCATGCCGGCGCGATACATCTTCTTGTTGATTTTTTGTGTGAAGTTTTCTTCAGGCATGTTCGGGAAGATGCGACCGCCTCCGCGCCACAGCGGGGAAGATGTCATACCAGCACGAGCGCGGCCCGTACCTTTTTGCTTAAACGGCTTTTTGGTCGAGTGTTTAACTTGCTCGCGGTCTTTTTGAGCGCGAGTGCCTTGACGGGCATTGGCTTGATAAGCAACGACGATCTGATGAATCAGAGCTTCGTTGTATTCGCGGCCAAACACGGTCTCGGGAACATCAAACTGCGATGCAGCTTGGCCTTGATCGTTAAGGAGATCCAACTTCATTTATTTGGCTCCTTTTGCAGTGGAAACAGGGCGTGTCTTGACGGCTGGATTCACGGTTAAGAAACCGCCTTTTGAGCCAGGCACAGCGCCTTTAATCAAAAGCAATTGACGCGCTTCGTCAATGCGGATGATGTCAAGGTTTTGCACCGTCTTCGTCACATCGCCGAGATGGCCAGACATGCGTTTACCGGGGAACACGCGACCTGGATCTTGCGCCATACCGATTGAGCCGGGCACGTTGTGCGAACGGCTGTTACCGTGCGACGCACGCTGCGACTTCATGTTATGGCGCTTGATCGTGCCGGTGAAGCCTTTACCGATAGATGTGCCCTGCACATCTACCTGTTGGCCGACTGCAAACACAGCCTGCGCAGCGATCACTGAGCCAGCTGCGTGAGCATTGGCCACATCACTTTCAACGCGGAATTCTTGGATGATTTCACCGGCTTGCACGCCTGCCTTGGCAAGGTGACCAGAGATAGGCTTCGTCACGCGCGATGCGCGGCGCTGCCCGAATGTGACTTGTAAGGCCACATAGCCATCGTTTTCTTGAGATTTGACTTGGCTCACACGGTTGTTTGATACATCAACCACGGTGACTGGGACAGAATCCCCATCATCCGTGAAAACGCGCATCATGCCGACCTTGCGACCCAGCAAACCCAAACGGTTGCTGTTGCTCATTGTTTTCTCCGTAACTTCCACCGCTGCCACTTCAATTGGCGACAGACGATTGATTCACCCCAAAATTAACTTTCGGAGTTTCACAACGACGTGAAAGACTGTTAAATATCTCTACGCCGAAATGCGCAGAGCCTTTGATTATAGCCCGAATTCGGCGTTTATGGAATCACTCACTTGATCCACAAGCGCAGTGCATCCCAAGTTCGGCCAAACCAGCCGGCTTGTTCTATGGACGCTAATATAAATAAGGGTTGCTCGGTGTAAGGCTGATCGCCCACGCTGATCTTCAAGCTACCGATTTGCTGACCTTTGGCCAGTGGAGCAAACAACGGATCAGGGCGAACGACCTGAGTTTTAATTTTGCTGGCACTGCCCGCTGGCACGGCCACAATGTAAGCAGTCACTGCGTTGCCAAGCTTGACTGTTGCTTCTTTCCCTTTCCACACTGGCGCATTGATCACCGGCTGGTTCACATCAAAGAGCTTGACGGCCTCGAAGGCGGTGTAGCCCCAATTGAGCAGTTTTTGGCTTTCGTTGGCGCGGGCATTTTCGTTCGCCGCACCTAAAACGACCGACAACAAGCGGCGTTGGCCGATGCCTGCAAAGTTGCGTTTAGCCGTGGCGATCAAGCAATAACCAGCGGCATCGGTATGACCCGTTTTGAGGCCATCAACGCTCGGGTCGCGAAAAAGCAACAGGTTACGATTGGTGTCGTTGGCCGCAGGGCTGCCTTCTAGGCGGTATTTTTTGATGGCGTAAATCGACGTGTATTCGGGGAATTCGCGCATCAGGCGGGTGGAGAGCATGGCCAAGTCTCGCGCTGTGGTGGTGTGACCGGCTTCGGTCAAGCCTTCCGGGTTTTTGTATTGCGTCTTTGTCATGCCGAGCAACTTGGCCTGCTCGTTCATGAGCTGCACAAAACGCTCCACGCTGCCGGCCACGCCTTCTGCCAGAGCGACAGTCGCGTCATTGCCCGATTGCACAATCATGCCTTTGAGCAGATCATCCACTTTCACTTTCATTTTTGGATCAATGAACATGCGGCTACCGGGCATCTTCCAAGCGCGCTCACTGACGGCAAAGGTTTGATCGAGCGTGATCTTTTTGGCGCGCAGTGCGTCGAAAACGATGTATGCCGTCATGAGCTTGGTCAGGCTGGCTTGCTCTACCGGCATGTCGGCATCTTTTTCAACCAAGATTTGATTGGCTGTGATGTCGAGCAGCAGGTATGCGCGAGCGGCAACTTCGGGGCCTTGCAACGTTTGTGAATAAGCCGTAAAAGGCTGTAGCAACGCAAAAAATAAGCAAATTATGGTGTTTGCCGGCGTAATACCTGCGCGGAGTGCTATCAAATTCATATCGCGATTGTAGTTTACAAACCTAAGTGCCTAGCCACCAAGCCGCGCAAAAGCGGTAACTGTCCGTGAAAAAAATGTCCGCCACCGGGCACGACAGTGACGGGAATCACTTGTGGCCTGGCCCAATCCATCACGCTTTGCAAGGGCACGGTGTCATCGTGTTCGCCGTGAATGACGATGAGTTTGTCGTGCAGCTCAGTTGGGATGTCGGCAACGGCGAAACGAGAGGCGGCTGTGCCAACGAATACGATTTTTTGCAGATCATGGCTCTGCGTTGCTTCCGCTAAAACTTGCGAAACCACAAACGAGCCAAAAGAAAAACCAGCGATGGCGAGTGCAGAACGTAGGGGCGCGATCTGCTTGATGATCTCGCGCAAATCATCCGCTTCGCCGCGTCCTTCGTCGTACACACCGCCAGACTGCCCGATGCCCCGAAAGTTAAATCGCAGCGCTGTCCATCCCGCCTGCACGAAAGCGCGAGCGAGTGTTTGCACCACTTTGTTATCCATCGTGCCGCCAAAGAGCGGATGCGGATGGCAGATAACGGCAATCCCTTTGCTGCCGCCTTCTGGCTTATCAAGCAGTGCCTCTATCTGTCCTGCTGCGCCTTGAAGCATCAGCCGCTCAGTCTGCGAATTCATTGACTTGCCAACCTCATTTGCCAATATGGGCCGGTAGCAGCAAACGCTCCACCACATGACCGTTCTTCAAATGCGAATCGACGATTTCGTCAATATCATCGTTGTCCACATATGTGTACCAAACTGCATCGGGATACACCACACACACCGGCCCGCCCGCGCAGCGATCCAAGCAGCCCGCGCCATTGACGCGCACCTTGCCCGGGCCCGACAAGCCAGCAGCTTTCACCGCTTGCTTGCAATGCTTTTGCGCCGCGCCAGCGTTGTGCTCGGCGCAGCTGGGCTCGCCCTCGCGCAGATTCGTGCAGAAAAAAATGTGGCGCTGAAAATACGGGGCAGAGGCGTTGGTCATGCATTGATTTTATCGACGCAAATCGGTTTCTCTGCGACTGAGTGCGGATAGCGCAGTGAGCAGTGCCGCATAAGGCCAGAGCCAGCCCAGCCATTGAGCCAGCCCGTGAAAGCGTACAAAGCGCCCCTGCTCCCAGCTCTGCAAGGCCTGCGCGTAATAGGGTGTTTCAGGCGCGGCGTTGATTAAGCTCAATTGCCACACTAAAGCCGCCACCAACAGCCCTAAGCACAGTTTGCGCGGCAGCGCTAAGCAAAGCAAGGCAGCGATCACGCCTGCGGCGAGTCCCACTGAGGAGGCGAAACTGAGCCAACCCCAAGCATGATCTGGGCTGTAGCTGAGCGTGGCCGACAAACTGCTGGCGGCAAGCGCCATGATGATGCCACCCAAAAGCAGTAGCGCCCTTCGATACCAGCCCAGCGTGACAATGAAGGCCAGCAAGCTAGGGATCACGAACCCCAGTGCCACAGCAATCAATTCGCTCAGGTTGGACAATGGCAAGGCGTAACTGATCGGCTCGTCGATGAGCGCCGCAAACGGTGTGCCTTCGATCAGATTATTCAAAAAATCGTGCAAACGACGGCGCACCTGCCCCAACGCCAGCGGCACGGTCGGGGGAAACAGCAAAGCAACAGGCCACAGCGCCAACAACACCAGCGAGCCCCGAGCATCGCGCACAAACCAGCGCGCGCGAAAGCGACTCCAGTGATCAATCACACCCATGCGCTCAAGCGCTAACGCCAAATATGCGCCCACCAAAGCGCCGCTTGCGTTAAGAAGCCAATCAGAAAGCGCAGGAACGCGCAGCGGTAAATAACTTTGCAGAGCCTCCAGAAACAACGACAGCACTGTGCAAGAGAGCGCCGCAAGCAAGGCGGGTTTAGGCAGCAAGCTCGTGCGCAAAAAGCTGAGCGTGACTAAGAAACCCAGCGGCGCATAGCCCAAAAAATTTGCAACAACATCAAAGCGGCTCCAGTAACGCGGCCAAGGTGCATTTAAAAAATAAAACGGGTTGAGTCCTTGATCGCGCCAGCCACCAAACGGATACAGACTGGCATACACAATCAGAATCGCAAAGATCAGCGCAAAAAGCGTGGCTGAACTGCGATGCGCTTGCATGATTTTTAAAACGGCTTGACGACCACCAACACCGTGGCTGCGATCATGATGAGCACGCTCATCTCGTTAAACCAGCGGTACCAAACATGGCTGCGTGTGTTGGCATTACGCTCAAACTTTTTGAGAATACCGTTGCAGCTCAGGTGATAACCGATAGCGAAGAACACAACTAACAGCTTGGCGTGCATCCAGCCCTGCCCACGCCCAACGCCGTATCCCATCCAGAGCCACGCTCCGAGCGCGATGGCAGGGATAGCAAGAATCGTCATGAACTTCAGGAGCTTGCGTGCCATCAACAAGAGACGCTGTTTTTCAGCCTCAGATCCCGGCGGCACTTGCGCGAGATTCACGAAAATACGCGGCAAATAAAACAAGCCAGCAAACCAACTGGCCACGAAGACGATGTGAAAAGCTTTAACCCAGAGCATGCATCCAAGTGTAGGCCAAAAGCGCTGTGCTGCTATCAAGCCGGCACGACACCAGCCTTCTTCACCAACGCCCCATACCGCACCAGCTCCTTCTTGAAGTGCTCAAGTGCAAATTCTGGCGTAGAAATGTTCACGATGTTGCCTTGCTTAGCCATCGCCTCTTTCACTTCATCCGACGCAAAAGCGGTGCGCAGCGCAGCATTAACTTTTTGCACTGCAGCGGTGCTCATTCCTTTTGGTCCTACGCAAGCGATCCAAGCATCAAGCTGGTATTTCGGCACGCCCGCTTCGCTAGAGGTGGGAATCTCTGGCGCAGCGGGGCTGCGCTGCATCATGGGGATGCACAGGGCGCGCACATTGCCCGCTTTGATTTGCGGCAAAACAGCAGGCAAAGCGCCCACGCCCCAATCGCATTGGCCGCTGACGATGTCTTGCAGCATGGGGGCGAAACCGCGATACGGGATGTGCGTGCTGAATGTACCCGTGACGTCTTTAAAGAGTTCGGGCGCGAGATGCAAAATCGTGCCGTTGCCGCTTGATGCATAGTTGTATTTGCCGGGGTTTTTCTTGAGCAACGCCACGAATTCAAGCAAGTTTTGTGCGGGCACTTTGGGGTTGATGATGAGCACGAGCGGTGTGTAGGCGATCACGGCAATCGGTGTTATATCGGCCACGGGATCGAAACTCAGATTTTTGATCACGCTGGGGTAGATCACATGGTTGTTCGACACCATCGAGAGCGTTTGTCCATCGGGTGCGGCTTTGATGAGCGATTGCGTCCCGACGATGCCGCCCGCGCCGGGCTGGTTTTCAATCACCACATTCTGGCCGAGTGCTTTGGAGAGTTGCGCACTGCTGGCGCGGGCGATGCCATCTACGCCTGAGCCTGCGCTCACGGGAAGGATAAATTTTACGGTGTTGCTTTGCGCCAAGCTTGCAAAAGGCAGCGTGGCTGCGCCGGCAGCTGTCAGCAGATGGCGGCGATGGATGCTGAAAGAAGTTTTCATGCTGGTTTCCCTAGGGCTTTAGGATATTTATTCAAAAAGGGCTGGTAGCCTAAGCAGATACTGCGTGAAATGCTATGTATTTAATAGTAATTGCTTGGCTTGTATTTCACTGTAACCCAAGCTCTGCAAGATTTCCATGCTGTGTTCCCCTAGTTTGGGTGGGCTCATGCGCAGGCCGGGTTGCTTGCCGTGCAGAGTGAAGGGAAAGAGCACGGTGTCTGTGATCTGACCATTAGGCAATGTCATAGGCGTAAGGCCACCGGTGGCTTTGAGATGTGGGTCGTTGATCAAATCTTCGGGGCGGTTGATGGGGGCGTAAGGCAAGCCATTGTCTTCAAAGAGTTTGGTGAGCTCAGCGGCGCTGTAGTTTTTCAATCGTTCGCGCAGATGCGGAATCAGCGTGGAGCGCTGGCTCACACGATCATTGTTGGTTAGGTATTTCGGGTCAACTTTGAGATCTTGCAAATCGAGAATTCTGCAAAACACATCCCACTGTTTGTCGCTCACAGCACTTAAAAAAATCTGTTCGCTATTTTTCACCGTGAACACGTCGTATACGCCCCACGCGCTGATGCGGTTGGGCATCGGCTCAGCGGGCACGCCAGTGACGGCGTATTGCAGCATGTGTTGGGCGATCAAGAAGATGTTGTTCTCGTACAGCGCCGATTGCACTTTTTGACCAAGCCCCGTGCCATTGACGGGATCGTCTCGCTCCTTGAGTGCTGCCATCGCCGCGATGCCGCCAAACAAGCCGCCCATGATGTCGTTGACGCTGCTGCCGGCGCGCAGCGGCTGGCCTACGGGCCCGGTCATGTAAGCCAAGCCGCCCATCATCTGAACGACTTCATCGAGCGCCGTGCGGTGCTCGTAAGGTCCTGGCAGAAAACCGCGCAGCTCGATATAGATCAGGCGTGGATTGATGGCTTTGAGAGTCTCGTAATCCAGTCCTTGCGCGGCCATCGTCTCAGGGCGAAAGTTGTGGCTCACGATATCGGCAGTGGCGATTAGTTTGTGTGCTGCTTCGCGGCCTGCTTCCGTCTTGAGATCGAGCGTGAGAGATTTTTTGTTGCGATTAAAGAGCGGATAAAAGCCTGCGCCTGAGCCGAGCAGCTTGCGGGTATTGTCGCCTTTCGGTGGCTCAACTTTAATGACTTCTGCGCCTAGATCAGCCAGTAACATGCCGCAAGTCGGGCCCATCACCATATGGGTGAATTCGACCATGCGGATGCCTTCGTAGGGGAGTTTTGTTGTTGCTGCTTGAGTCATTTTTTCATGAGGGGTCATTGAGAACACGGAAGTCACGGAGGTTTCACGGAAGACACGAAAAAGTCAGAAATACAAAATGATTTTTCTGTGCCTTCCGTGTAGTTTCTG
>JANMDU010000032.1:0-18248 GCA_031376455.1 Variovorax sp.
ATGGGCTTTGATCATTTGATTGTGGCCGCAGGCGCGGCGCACAGTTATTTCGGTAACGATGCTTGGGGGCAACATGCGCCGGGGCTCAAAACGCTGCACGATGCACTCGCGATTCGGCGCAAAATTTTGATGGCATTTGAAGCGGCTGAGGCTGAAGATGACACCGCAAAACATGATGCACTGCTGACCTTCGTGGTGATCGGCGCAGGGCCCACTGGCGTGGAGATGGCGGGCACTTTGGCTGAGATCGCACGGCATACCTTGCCGGGCGAATTTCGCCGCATCAATCCAGCAAGTGCAAAAATTATTTTGCTAGAAGCTGGTGCGCGCGTGTTGCAGGCGATGCCGCAAGGCTTGAGCGAGAAGGCATTGCAGCAGCTCGCGGCGCTTGGCGTGGATGTACGTTTGAATCGACAAGTGACTCAGATTGATGCGCAGGGGGTGCAGGTAGAAAGCCTATCTTTCCAGCCAGATTCACAAGATAAATCGGCAGTTAGCCGTCATGAAATAAGCGCAGAACGCTATCAAATTTATAGTAAGACGATCATTTGGGCAGCGGGCGTAGCGGCCTCAGTTTTGGGTAAGCAGCTGATGAGAAGCATCGGCTGCGAGCTCGATCGTGCGGGGCGCGTGCGCGTGTTGCCAGATTTGAGCATTGCGGGTGCGCCGCATGTGAGCGTGATCGGTGATATGGCCAG
This sequence comes from Variovorax sp., assembly GCA_031376455.1. Classification (GTDB taxonomy): domain Bacteria; phylum Pseudomonadota; class Gammaproteobacteria; order Burkholderiales; family Burkholderiaceae_C; genus JANMDU01. Next base: position 699 of record JANMDU010000032.1, read on the forward strand.
TTTGATGCGAGAAGTCGATGGCGCGGATGGGAAAAAAGTAAGCGTCATGATTCCCAGTGTGTCCCCTGCAGCTAAGCAAATGGGGCGCTGCGCAGCGGCAAACGTGCTGCGCCGGTTGGCCGGACAAAGTACACAAGCTTTTCAATACGCTGACTATGGCAATCTCGCCACCATTGGCCGCAATGCAGCTGTTGTTGATTTGGCCTTGCCCCAATGGCTGGGCGCAGGCGCGCTGCGCTTTGCGGGAAAAGCCGCTTGGCTCTTCTGGCTGTTTGCGCACATTTATTTCTTGATTGGTTTTCGCAATCGGCTCACGGTACTTGCCGATTGGACGAGCGCGTACTTAAGTTTCTCCCGCAGTGCGCGGGTGGTGGCTGAAGACGAATCACCGCCAGCTTCGCACTGACACGTTCTGCGGCACCCCATCTGCGTGGTGATTGACAAGAGTTTCTGAATCGGATAGATTACTAACCAGTCAGTCATTAACTAATTCGATCAGCAAAAGCCATCAGCGCTTCAGAACAGCGAGATGTTGAAGGTCATGGAGAAAAATATGTCAAATCGGTCACTTACCGGCAAAAAATATGCGCGAGATGCTCTTAAGAATATAGCAGTTGCTGCGAGCGTTTCTCTGCTGGCCTTGCTAGCCGCCTGCTCCAAACCTGCTCCAGCGCCCGAGCCTGTGCGCGCTGTGAAGATTCATACGGTGGGCGCAAGCGGATTGACGGCAGGGTATGAATACTCGGGCGAGGTGCGCGCGCGCGTAGAGTCTCGCTTGGGGTTTCGCGTGGCGGGCAAGCTTGTGAAGCGGCAGGCTGAGGTCGGTCAACGGGTCAAAGCGGGACAGATTTTGGCGCAGCTTGATCCGCAAGATTACAGGTTAGCGGCGGATGGCGCACGTGCTGCGCTCGTGGCTGCGACGACGAATCGCGATTTGGCTTTGGCGGATTTCAAGCGTTTCCAAAGCTTGAAGGAGCAAAACTTTATCAGCGGCGCGGAGTTGGAGCGGCGCGAGAGCGCGTTGAAGGCCTCTGATGCGCAAGTCAGCCAAGCTCAGGCAGCTCTCTCGAATTCGGGCAACCAAGTGGGCTATGCGAATTTGGTCTCCGATGTCTCGGGCATCGTCATTGCTGTAGATGCCGAGGTGGGGCAAGTTGTCTCTGCGGGTAGCCCGGTGGTGCGTATTGCGCAGGACGGTGCGCGCGATGTGGTGTTCGCTGTGCCGGAAGACAAAATTGCATCTGTCGCTGTGGGTTCAGTTTTGAAAGCGCGGCGTTGGTCGGAAGGCAATGCGGCAGAGTTGAGCGGCAAAATTCGCGAGTTGGCTGCTAGCGCTGATCCGCTCACACGCACATTTCAAGCGAAGATGAGCATCGATGCAGCAGCAGATTTGCCGCTGGGCGCGACGGTTTATTTGTTCCCTAGTATTGCTTCGGCAAGCACGGCGGTGATCAAGTTGCCCACCAGTGCGTTGATGCAAAACGCCCAGGGCGCATCGACTGTGTGGCTGCTGGATAAGGCTGCGATGACGGTGAATCAGGCCACAGTGCAAGTGGCTACGGCAGATGGCAATGAAGCCGTGATCGCCGCCGGTTTGAAACCGGGCGACAGCGTGGTGAGCGCGGGGATTCATGTGCTTTCGCCGGGCTTGAAGGTGACGATTTTTAACGAAAAAGGGCAAAAGATTAGTGATACAGCCGGCATCAATACTGCACAGAGTGCTACTAAATCAGTAGCATCCCCTGCATCATCAACACCAGCAAAGTGAGTGCGTGATGACGGATGCTCCCAACGCTTCGCCCGCTAAATCAGGCTTTAACCTCTCCAAATGGGCGATTGATCATCCCGCATTGACGCGCTATTTGATGGTCGTGCTGCTGCTGCTGGGCACAGCGAGCTATTTTCAACTTGGCCAAGATGAAGATCCGCCCTTCACGTTTCGCATCATGGCGATTCGCCTGTTTTATCCGGGCGCTACAGCGCAGCAGGTGAGCGAGCAAGTGCTCGACAAAATTGAGAAGACGCTACAAGAAGTGCCGCTGGCCGACAAGATTCGCTCGTATGCGAAGCCGGGCGAGGCGCTGATTATTTTTCAAATCAAAGACAACGGTGCGGGCAAAGATGTGCCGCAGATTTGGTACAACGTGCGCAAGAAAGTGGGCGATATGCGCGTCACGCTGCCACCGGGCGTGCAAGGGCCGTTTTTTAACGATGAATTTGGTGATGTGTATGGCGTGATGTATGCGCTCAAGACGGATGGCTTCTCTACGGCTCAAAGTAAGGCGTTTGCCGATGATGTGCGCCAGCGTTTGCTCCGCGTGAAAGATGTCTCTAAAGTAGAGCTGTTTGGCCAGCAAGATGAAAAGCTCTATGTAGAAATTTCGCAAAAGCGGCTGGCGCAATTGGGTCTGGATTTCGGCAATGTCATCGCGCAGCTGAATGCACAAAATGCGATTGAGCCAGCGGGCGTGATCACCACACCGCTGGATGTGTTGCAAGTGCGCGTGGCTGGGCAGTTTAATGATATTGAGCAGCTGAAAGGCATGCCGATTCGTGCTGCGAATGCGCAAAGCGCTGGCGCCGCGCAGATTCGCTTGGGTGATATTGCCGATATCCGGCGCGGCTACATCGATCCTGCGCAAGTCAAAGTGCGAAGCACGGCGTTCGATACAAAAGGCAAAGTGACTAGCCAAGAAGTGATTGTCTTGGGTGTTTCTATGGCCAAAGGCGGAGATATTATTGCCTTGGGAAAAGCGCTCAAAACTGCGACGGATGGAATAGAAAAAACGCTGCCGTTGGGCGCAACACTGGATCAAATTCAAGATCAACCCAAAGCTGTGGCCAAGTCGGTCAATGAGTTCGTTGCGGTGTTGATTGAGGCGGTGATCATTGTGCTTGCGGTGAGCTTCATTGCATTGGGCTTTCACAGCCGTGGCAAAGACACGTCGCTCTACAAACGCTTCTACGTTGATATCCGCCCCGGCTTGGTGGTCGGCATCACCATTCCTCTCGTGCTTGCCGTGACGTTTTTAGCGATGTGGTATTTCGGGCTGGGGCTGCACAAAATATCACTCGGCTCGCTAATCATTGCACTAGGCTTGCTCGTAGACGATGCGATCATTGCCGTAGAAATGATGGTGCGAAAAATGGAAGAGGGCTATACACAAGTGCGCGCCGCAACCTTTGCCTACGAGCTCACTGCCATGCCGATGTTGACGGGCACGCTAATCACTGCTGTGGGCTTTTTGCCGATTGGCATCGCAAAATCCGTGACCGGAGAATACACCTTTGCCATCTTCGGGGTCACGGTGATTGCGCTGCTGATTAGCTGGGTCGTGTCGGTGTATTTCGTGCCGTATCTGGGCGTGTTGATTTTGAAACACAAACAAGGCCAAGCACTGCGCAATTCAGATGGACACCATGTTGGCGATGGTTTAGACACCCAAGAGCATTTCGACACGCCGTTCTACAACACCTTCCGCCGCATGGTGAACTGGGCCGTGAAGCATCGCTGGCTCACGATTGGCGCGACGATTTTGACGTTTGCACTCGGCATCGCCGGCATGAGTAAAGTGCAGCAGCAATTCTTTCCAGATTCTTCGCGGCCTGAGATTTTGGTGGATCTGTGGTTTCCAGAAGGCACAGCCTTGGTGGCCAACGAGGCCGTGGCCAAGCGGCTGGAGCTTCGCCTGATGCAAGAGCCTGGGATGGTGAGCGTCAACACATGGCTGGGCTCGGGTGTGCCGCGTTTTTATCTACCAATGGATCAATTTTTCCCGCAAACCAATGTGAGCCAAATGATCGTGTTGCCGGAAGATTTGAAGGCGCGCGAAGCGCTGCGCTTGAAGCTGCCCACCCTTCTCGCCACGGAATTCCCTGAAATCCGAGGCCGCGCCAAGCTGCTGCCCAATGGCCCGCCTGTGCCTTATCCTGTGCAATTTCGCGTGATCGGCGCAGAGCCGGGTGTGTTGCGTGGGTTGGCTGATACGGTGAAAGCAGAAATACGCAAATCGCCCAATGCACGCGGTGTGAATGACAACTGGAATGAATCGGTTAAATCCATTCGCTTGGAGGTCGATCAAGCCAAGGCGAGGGCGCTGGGCGTGACGAGCCAGAGCATCGCGCAAGCCTCTCGCGCAATAGTGAGCGGCAGCACGATTGGCACGTTTCGCGATGGCGATAAATTGATCGATATCGTTTTGCGCCAGCCGCTCGCCGAGCGTGATGTGATCACTGATTTGGGAAACGCCTATTTGCCCACCAGCGCAGGCCGCAGCATCCCGCTGACGCAGATTGCCAAGCCGGTGTTCGCTTGGGAACCGGGCGTGATGTGGCGCGAAAATCGTGATTACGCGATCACTGTTAACGCCGACATCACCGAAGGTATGCAAGGCGCAACAGTGACGAATGAGTTGTTGCCAGCGCTCAAAGCGCTTGAGGCTTCGTGGGCTGAAAAGGGGCTGAGCGGCTACCGCATCGAGGTGGCCGGCGCCGTCGAGGAAAGCTCCAAAGGCTCGGCTTCGATTGCTGCCGGCATGCCCATCATGCTCTTCATCACGTTCACGCTTTTGATGCTTCAATTACAAAGCTTCTCACGCGCCTTACTCGTCTTCATCACGGGCCCGCTAGGTATCGCCGGCGTGGCTGGTGCATTGCTGATCTTCAATCGCCCCTTTGGCTTTGTCGCCCTGCTCGGCGTGATTGCCCTCATGGGCATGATCCAGCGAAACTCCGTGATCCTGATCGATCAAATCGAACAAGACATCCGCGCCGGCATCCCGAAATGGGATGCGATCGTCGAATCAGCCGTGCGTCGGTTGCGCCCGATTGTGCTGACCGCTGCTGCTGCTGTGCTCGCGATGATTCCGCTCACGCGTAGTGTGTTTTGGGGGCCGATGGCGGTGGCGATTATGGGCGGATTAATTGTGGCAACTGTGCTCACGTTGCTTGCTTTGCCAGCGATGTATGCAGCGTGGTTTCGGGTGAAGCGCTAAAAATCTAAGTATATTAGGCAGTTAGCCGGCATAGATACTGTGTGAGGCGCTATTAAAATAATAGTGCAAAAAAGCTCAGAGCGATAGGAATTAAATCGCTTCAATCAATACAGCTTAATCGGCAAATACTTTTGATACAACGCAAAATCCAAATCAGTTGTCAAAATTGGTATTTGCCGGCGGCTGGCTGCAGCGCAGATGAGGAAATCGGTGTTGCTGCCTTGAATGCCTTGGCTTCGGCAGCGATTAAAAAATTCGGCGGCGAGTTCATGGTCTGCTTGAGTCAAGGCAATGTCTTCAAACGCTCGCAGGCTTGTTTGCAATGCCGTGAATTGAGCGGCAAGTTTGATGCCGCTCAGCAGCTCTTGCCGGATCGCGCCGAGCATGCAGGCGCGGCCATCTTGGATGAGGTCTGTGAGTTGGGCGACAGCAGGATTCAACGGCGTGTGGGCTGAGCCTTTTTTTGTGGGCGGCTTGGTGCGGCGCAGCGCGAGTGACCAAACGGAAGTGTCAACGAGCACTTGCATTTTTGGTCTTGCGCTGAGTTTTGTAGTTGTAATCAGCTTCGTACTGGATGCTGCCGAAAAGGCCTAAGAGTTGGCTTTGTTGGCGCTTTTGGATGTATTCCATCAGTGCTTGCGTGACCACGGCTTTCTTCGTGCGCAGGCCACTGATCTCTTGAGCTTCGGTAAGTAAGGAATCGTCGATTGCGAGATTAGTTGCCATGGTGTACTCCTACACACAGTGATGTGTGAATCAATGTGTAATTGTATGCTGTGTCCATGGCGTGCGTTGCACGACACTAGATCCAGCGGAGTTGTTTTGAGCGCCAATAATATTTCCAGCGGAAACCATTGGGCTGTTGAATCAGAAATTTTTTGAAAGGCGCGCGGGGCGAGGGTTTGACAGCGATGGCTTCTATCGCGTGTGATTTTAAAAAATTTGCTGAGGCAACAGCCCGATGGTACGACGCAGGTACAAAAGGCCGCGTCAAACAGTTGCCTGAGAATCTACCTTAAAGCAGCTTTTACTTCAGCCCCCAGCTCAATCACGCTCATGGCGTAGTAGCTGCTCCAGTTGTAGCGGGTGATGACGTAGAAATTTTGTGTGCCGGCGACGTATTGCTGGGCGTTGGCGGGCGACAAGGCGGGGTCGCCATTTTGCAACTCGATGAGCGCGAGTGGCCCTGCGTGATTTTGCGCGGCGCTACCCAAAACTGCGCCTTTGGCTTGGAAGCTCTCGGGGCTGAAGGTGGGCAGGATGTCGGGCGCCATGAGCGCGTCTTTATCCAGCCGCGCTGCATCAAAGCTCACGGGGTAATGCGTGGGCTGGCCGGTGATCCAGCCGAAGCCTTTGAAGTAATTGGCGACCGAGCCAATCGCGTCCTGAGAGCTGTTGAACAAATCGACTTTGCCATCGCCATCAAAATCAATCGCGTATTTCACCCAGCTGCTGGGCATGAATTGGCCAAGGCCCATCGCGCCGGCATAGCTGCCGCGCCATTGCAGCGGATCGACGTTGCTGCGGTCGGTGAGCGAGAGGAATTGTTCGAGCTCATCGCGGAAGAATGGGCTGCGATCGCGCTTGGGGCTTTTGGGGAAATCAAAGGCTAGCGTGGCTAGCGCATCCATCACGCGGAAGCTGCCCATGTCGCGACCATAGATCGTCTCGACGCCGATGATGCCGACGATGATCTCGGCGGGCACGCCAAATTCGGCTTCTGCTTTTTCCAATGCTGCGGCATTCTCGCGCCAAAACTTTACCCCTGCTTGAATGCGCACAGGATCGATAAAGCGGCTGCGATACACGCGCCAATTCTTCCAAACCACGCCAGTACCGGATGACGCGGAAGGCTGCATCGGCCGCATCAGGCGCTGCACAGTGGGAATGAAGCGCGCTTGGCCAATGGCTTGGCGCACCCATTCTTTATCGAGATTGCGTCGCTCGGCCACATCATCGGCGAAGCGCATGGCCTCTTCGTTGCTGGCATAGCGTTCGCCTTGGCTCACGGCTGGCGCTGCAGATTTCACCGCATTTTTAGAGCGTTTCTGGGCACTCGCCGGCATGAATACTGCGCAGAGTGCTATTGAAAATATAGCAGTCTGCAATGCGCGATGGCAGGCTTTGAGAGTCAACGGAGGGGATGAGAAGGAGCAGGGCATCAGCGGGCATCAGCCAGAGAGTGGCGGCAAAGGTTTGAGGCGGGAAAAGCTTGCCTTGAGTGTAGCCAAGCTCTTGGGCGCTAAGGCCTTGCGCGGCGAGTAACGCAAGCTGTCAAATTGCAGCAGCCAATCGTGCAGCGGGCGCGCTGCTTCGCCGAATTTGGCGAGCGCTTGCAAGGCCAAAGTGCGCGGCGGCGTACTGGCTTCGGAGGCTAAGCCCGCTTTGGCCAAAAGCTTGCGGGCTCTGCTTAGCTCGCGCAGCCAAGGGTCTTGGCTGTGGCGCTCCCAATAGGTGAAGGCTGCGCCAATCAGGCCAACAGCAGAGACGATCAGCGCGAGCACCTTGCCCAAATCTTCCCAGCTCGGGCTCTTAAAACCCAAGCTCTTAAGCAGATCAAGCTGCTTGGCTTGCGAATAATTGAGCACCCATTGATTCCAAGAGTTGTTGACCGCCTCCCACGCCGCACGCATTTGCGTGGCGAACCCCGCCGGAATCACCGCGCCAAAAGCTGCGCCCACTGCGCCCTGCGGCGCGCCTAAGCGATTGAAGCTGCCCACGCGCCCGGGCGAGACCGCACCCGTGGGATCAACTCGCACCCAACCTGCCCCCGGCTGCCACACCTCGGCCCATGCGTGCGCGTCGCGCTGGCGCACGGTCCAAAAGTTATCGACCGAGTTGATCTCGCCGCCTTGATAGCCGGTCACGATGCGCGCGGGCACATCGAGGGCGCGCATCAAAATCACAAAACTTGATGCAATGTGTTCACAAAAACCTTCTTTTTTATCAAACCAAAATTCATCGGCCGTGTGTTGGCCAAATACGCCGGGCTCCAGCGTGTAGCTGTAGCCGCCATCGCGCAGACGACGCAACACTTCGGGCACGAGCAGATTAGCATCGGCTTGCGTGAAGCGTGGATCGCGGCGAATATCGAAGGCCAATTGAAGGGTGCGCGGATTAAAGCCTGCGGGCAGATCAATGAAATCTTGCAGACCGATCACTGCTTTATCCGGCCCATGCGAGAAGCGCGTGCTGCTGGCGGCGCTGTAGCGCAGTAAATCGTTGATCGGGCGATTGGCCAGCCATTGCAGCTCTTGCGTCATCGTGACATCAATGCCGGGCACTTTTGGCGCAGCAGTAGCGGCTTCTAGCAAAAAGAGCCAAGGCCTTTGCGTCGGCTCCATGGTGACTTCGTAATTCAACACCTCGCCGCTGGTTTTGAGATTAGGCTGCACGGCAAAGCGACGCGAGATTTGTGAGGTGCTGGGCCGCCAGGTGCGGCCATCAAAGCTGGTGAGCACGGGGCCGCGAAAATACTGCTCGCTCTGCGGTGGGATTTGTTGACTCGCGCTTAAATTCCATTTGATACGAAAAGCGATTGAATCGTCTAAGGCTAATTTGGCAATCGCGCCGACCTCCATCTGCCCCGAAAGACCAGTGCGTCCTGTCATGGCGTCGCCCGGCGTGCCCCACAGCGGCGCGAGCCTTGGAAACAACACAAAGAGCAGCGCCATAATCGGCGCGCCGAGCAAGACCATGAAGCCTGCGGTTTTAAGCGAGTCTCTCAAGGGCGGCTGGCCGACGATGCGATGTGCATTGACCAGCGCAGTGAGCAAGCCCATGAGTGCCACCATCATCGCAGCGGCTACAGCCAAACTTTGCGAGAAAAAGAAATTCGTGAGCATCGTGAAGAAACCCAGAAAAAACACTACAAAAGCATCGCGCCGCGCGCGCAGCTCCAGCGTTTTAAGCGTGAGCAAGACGACGATGAGTGTCACGCCTGCGTCGCGCCCAAGCAGGGTGCGATGCGTAAACAGCGTGGCAGCGATGGTGAGCAGCAGCAAGCCAAGCAGCCACCACCTAGAAGGCAGCGGTTTACTGACCCAAGCCAACCGGCCCCGCCAGACCAAAACGACAGCGGCCAGCGCCGAACACCATAGCGGCAAATGCTCAGTTTGCGGCAGGATGACCCAAGCAATCACACCGAGCAAAAACAGCGTATCGCGCGCATCGCGCGGCAAAGTTTTTAGTTTGTGGGTGATGCTTAACATAGGGCAAGCGCCTCAAGGCAGGCGCGTTTGTGCGCTTCGCCGCTGCTGGGCTTGATCTCACGGCTGGGAATCCTAAGGCCGTAATCCGCCCCGAGCTTGTCAGCCGCTAGCACCCAAGCCGTGAGCCGGCTGAGCTTGCCTTCATGATCTGCTACTGCACAAGCGGCGTAATCGAGCCAAAGCTCGTAGCGCTGGGCTTGTTCGGTATCGCGGCTCACGAGTTCATCAGACTTCGCTGCTTTTTTCCACACCACAAGCTTTAGCGGATCGCCTCTGCGGTACGCCCGCACACCATCAAACTCGCCACTTTGCTGAGCCCGCGCCGCTCCCCCGCCACCCGAGCGCGGCTCGCCGGGTGGCAGCGGCGGCGCATGGGGCTCAGGCGCTGGATAGACCAAAACTTCCGCTTTAGGCCGCCACACTGTCCACACGCGAAACGTGCCCAGCGGATAACGCGTCTCGGCCTGCAAATTAGGCACGCGATGCAGGCCGCGCCGCTCTGCTTTGAAGGCCACATTCACCACGCTCGTGCCCTGCGCGGGCACATCGGCCCAGGCCCAATGCGGCGCGTGATCTGCATCGAGCAAAGCGAGGCCGACGCTGGGGCGCTTAGCTTTGCGTGTGTGCGAGAGGCGCACTTCTACATTCGCTGTCGAGCCTGCAAAAATATGACTCATCGTGCCACTAGCCGGCGTAGAATCTGCGCGACCTGCTATTAAATTCATAGTCATGCCACGCAGATTGCCATGCGTCACATGCATGCCCACCACAGCTGCGCCTGCAAGCATGAAGGTCAGCAGATAGCCTAAATTGAGCTGGTAGTTGATCGAAGCGACAAGTAAAACAATCAATGTCATCGCAAGCATCCAGCCAGCACGCGTGGGCAAAATATAGACGTTGCGCTGTGTCAACGTGAGCGTATCAGTCAGTGGCAATCGCGATTGCCACCATCGCCAAAACCGTTTGCGAAGTGCTCCGAGCATGATTTTTGTCAGGGCAATGCCACAGCGGACATCATGGCGCGCACCTGCTCAACCGAGCCACGCCCGGCATCGGAGACAGGAACCAGCCGATGCGAGATGGTTTGCGGCAGGATGGCCTGCACGTCATCAGGTGCAACATAGTCTCTGCCAGCCAGTAAGGCCTGCGCCTTGGCCGCGCGCAGCAGCGCAATACCTGCGCGGGGCGACAGCCCTTGTAAAAACCATTGCCCGTTGCGCGTGGCGGCCATCAAATCCTGCACATAGTTCAGCAGTGGCTCAGAGGCTTGGATGTTTTGCACAGCCGCTTGCAAAGCTTTCAGATCATCGGGAGTGAGGACGGGGGGCAATTGTTCGACGACATCGCGCCTATCTCCGCCGGCAAGCAGCTGCCGCTCAGAAGCGCGATCTGGATAGCCCAAGCTGATGCGCATTAAGAAGCGATCCAGCTGGCTCTCGGGCAACGCATACGTGCCCAGTTGGTCATGCGGATTCTGCGTGGCAATCACGAAGAAAGGCTGGGGCAGGGGACGCGTCTCGCCCTCGACAGTCACTTGCTTTTCTTCCATCGCTTCCAGCAAAGAAGATTGTGTTTTGGGGCTGGCACGGTTGATCTCATCGGCCAGTAAAACCTGCGCAAATATCGGGCCAGGGTGAAACACAAAACTCTCTTTGCCACGCTCGTAGATGGAGACTCCTGTGAGATCGCTGGGCATCAAATCGGCGGTGAACTGGACGCGCGAGAATTTAAGGCCAAAGCTGCGCGAGAGTGCATGCGCCAGCGTCGTTTTGCCTACGCCGGGCACATCTTCGATCAGCAAATGCCCGCCAGCGAGCAGGCAAGCCACGCAGTCTTGCACTTGTGTTTTCTTGCCTACAATGACGGAATTAAGTTGCTTGAGGAGACGCTCAAGAATGGCAGTTGTTTGATTGGAATCCATCTTGAAACGATACCTTAATTTGTGGTTGCCCCGATGAGCACAGGGTATTTTTCTCATGCTGATTGTCGCCTGCACGAGATGGGCGCGGGGCATCCTGAATGCCCCGAACGCTTGGACGCGATTGCCGATCATTTGTTGGCAACAGGCTTGCTTGACGTGCTCGTGCAGAGTGAAGTTCCATTGGCCAGCGTGTCGGATTTGGAGTTGGCGCACAGCCGAATGCATGTGGCCAGTGTGCAGGGCTTGCGAGATCGCATCGAGGCCGAAGAAATGGCGGGTGGGCCGAGTCATTTTTATATCGATCCCGATACCGCCATGAATGCCTACAGTTGGGACGCGGCGCTCAGAGCTGCAGGCGCTGCGGTGGCTGCCACCGATGCTGTGATCGAGGGGCGATTGCAAAATGCGTTTTGCGCTGTTCGCCCACCGGGTCATCATGCGATGCACGCGAAGGCGATGGGTTTCTGTATCTTCAACAACATTGCCATTGCTGCTAAGCATGCCTTAGAGCGGCATGGCCTCAAAAGAGTGGCAGTGGTGGATTTCGATGTGCATCACGGCAATGGCACAGAAGATATTTTGCAAAATGATCCGCGCTGCCTCATGGTGGGTATTTTTCAGCATCCGTTTTACCCACACAGCGGCGAGAATTCTTCGGCGGCCAATATGATGAATTTACCTGTGCCCGCCTATACAAAAGGCGCAGCTGTACGCGAATTGTTTGAGCAAATGCTTCTGCCCAAGCTCGATGCATTTAAGCCAGAGATGATCTTCATCAGTGCAGGCTTTGATGCGCATCGCGATGACGATTTGGGGCAGATGGGGCTGATCGAGGCTGATTACGCTTGGCTCACACAGCAAATTTGCACGATAGCCAAGCGCCATGCGCAAGGCAGAGTCGTTAGTTGCCTAGAAGGTGGCTACAACCTTGATGCGCTAGCCCGCAGCGTACACGCTCATATTTCTGCGCTTACTGAGGTCTAAAAAAGCTTGAGCGTTCGATAGCGGCGTTTGCGCGTCGCTATCGAGCCACCTACTCACCCAGATACGCCGCACGCACCTTCGGATCATTGAGCATTTGCTTGGCATCGCCGCTCATCGTGATCAGGCCAGAATCCATCACATAACCACGATCTGCGGCTTGCAATGCGAGCTTTGCGTTTTGCTCCACGAGTAAAACGGTGACGCCTTGGCTAGAGACTTCTTTCACCACTTCAAAAATCTTTGCCACCATGATGGGAGACAGGCCCATCGAAGGTTCATCAAGTAGCAGCACCTTGGGCTGGCTCATGAGGGCGCGCGCCATCGCCAGCATCTGCTGCTCGCCGCCGCTCATCGTGCCGGCGAGTTGATCTTTGCGCTCTTTGAGGCGCGGGAAGATCGTGAAGGCGCGCTCGATACCGGCGGCAATCTCCGCTTTGTCGGTGCGCGTGTAAGCCCCCATTTGCAAATTCTCTGTAATCGTCATGCGGGCGAAGACGCCACGGCCTTCGGGCACCATCGCGAGGCCCGTTCGCACTAGATCCCAAGCGCCGAGGCCAGCGATGTTTTTGCCAAGATATTCCACTGAGCCTTCATTGGGCTTTAAGCCGCCGGTGATGGCTTTCATCGTGGTGGTCTTGCCTGCGCCGTTCGAGCCAATCAGCGTGACGAGTTCACTTTCGCGGACTTCTAAATCCACGCCTTTGACGGCTTGGATGCCGCCATAAGCGACTTTGAGGCCAGAGATTTTGAGCAGGATGGGTTTGTTGCTGGTCGTCATTTGTTCTTCTCCTGCTTTAATGATCTGTGCCTAAATAAGCTTCGATCACTTTTTGATTCTTCTGCACATCCGAGGGCACGCCCTCAGCAATTTGTTTGCCGTAATCGAGTACGGTGACGCGATCACACAAGCCCATCACCAGCTTGACATCATGCTCAATCAGCAAAATCGTGCGGTTGTCTTTGCGGATTTTGTCGATCAAAGCGCGCAGAGTGATTTTCTCCGTCGCGTTCATGCCGGCAGCGGGCTCGTCGAGTGCGATGAGTTGTGGATCGGTGGCCAACGCACGCGCGATTTCTAAGCGGCGCTGATCGCCGTAACTCAAAGTACGTGCTTTGTAATCAGCAAATTTTCCAATGCCAACGTAATCGAGCAGCTCTTGGGCGCGCGTTGCAATCGCCAGTTCTTCGGCTTTGAAACTGGCTGTACGAAGCATCGCGCCAATCACGCCAGAACTCGTGCGCACATGGCGACCGACCATGACGTTTTCTAAAGCAGTCATTTCCGCGAAAAGACGAATGTTTTGGAAAGTGCGAGCAATCCCGGCTTTGGCCACATCGTGAACTGCCGTGGGCGTATATGGCTTACCAGCCAGCTCAAAACTACCGCTATCGGGCGTGTACAGGCCAGTGATGACGTTGAAAAACGTGGTTTTTCCAGCGCCGTTAGGGCCGATTAGGCCATACACCTGACCGCGTTTGATTTCAATGCCGACATCGGAGAGAGCTTGCAATCCACCGAAGCGCTTGGAGACGCCAGAGACTTTGAGAACACAGTCATTCACGCTTTGGCTCATGCTGCCGCTCCTTGTTTGTCAGCGGCTGCTTTAGAAGCATTGGCCGCGTTTTCCAGTGATTTGCCATGATCAGGCGAGGGCCACAGACCACGTGGACGCACGAGCATGATGATGATCATTGCCAAGGCAATCAGGAGCTGGCGAAGAATGGAGGCATCGACGCGCCCGCCCGTGACGGATTGCAGATCCAGCACGCCCGAGACCCAGCGGAGCACCTCGGGCAGCGTCGACAGCAGCAGCGCTCCGATGATCACGCCGGGCAAATGCCCTAAGCCGCCCAGTGTGATCATCGCCACAATCATGACGGATTCCATCAACGAGAAAGATTCAGGAGAGATGAAGCCTTGGAAGGCTGCAAACATCGAGCCGCTTACGCCGCCAAACGTCGCGCCCATGCCGAAGGCGAGCAGCTTTAAATTCCGTGTGTTGATGCCCATGGCTTTTGCGGCGATTTCATCTTCGCGAATCGCCATCCAAGCGCGGCCAACGCGCGAGAGCTGCAAGCGATGGCAGATGATCACGCTGATGATGACCAGCGCCATAAAAAGATAGTAATACATCGCAAGGCTACCAATTTTGTAGCCAAACAGATCAATGCCTTTGCCAAAGCTGTAGCCAAAGAAATTCATCGGGTCGATCAAAATCAAGCCTTTCGGGCCATTGGTGATGTTGACGGGATGATCTAAATTGTTCATGAAAACGCGAATGATCTCGCCAAAGCCTAGAGTGACAATGGCCAGATAATCGCCGCGTAGTTTGAGCGTGGGCGCGCCCAGCAGCACGCCAAATGCGCCGGCAAGCAAAGCCGCCGCCGGCACGATGATCCAAATCGGCGTGTGCAGTCCTTCGGGGAACATGCGTGCGATGGCTGGGAAGGTTTCAAACAAATGCGGCGAGGCCATCAAACCGTACATGTATGCCCCGATGGCAAAGAAAGCGACGAATCCAAGATCGAGCAAGCCCGCAAAGCCCACCACGATATTGAGGCCGAGCGCAAGCAGCACATACAGCAAAGCCATATCAGCGACGCGCACCCAAAAGTTGCCTACGCCTTGCAACATGAGCGGCAGCATCAAAAGAAAGAGCGCCATCACGATGACGTGAGTTTTGTTTTTAAAGTCAAATTTCAGCATGTTCATGTTGGTCTCCCTCTTTATGCGCGATCTGCCACACGCTCACCCAGCAAACCCGATGGGCGAAGCGTGAGCACGATGATTAGCACAGTGAAAGCCAAAATATCTACATAGTGACTGCCTAGCACGCCGCCTGTGAGCGCGCCCAGATAGCCCGCGCCGATGGATTCAACCAAGCCTAAGAAGATGCCGCCCACAACGGCACCGGCTAAGTTACCAATGCCACCGAGCACGGCCGCTGTAAAGGCTTTTAGACCGGGCAAAAAGCCCATGCTGTGATGCACCGTGCCGTAGTTTGTAGCCCACATGACACCCGCAATGGCTGCTAGGATCGCACCGATGATGAAGGTGGCTGAGATCACGGTGTCGGGCTTGACGCCCATCAGCGCTGCCACGCGTGGATTCTCTGCGGTGGCACGCATCGCACGGCCCAGATTGGTTTTACCCACGACGAAGCTCAGGATGGCCAAACAAACGGCTGTGATGCCGAGAATGAAAATCTGCGTCACCGTGATCACTGCACCGCCAATATCAATCGGTTCTGCGCCGATCAAATTGGGATAAGACTTGAAGGTTGGCTCAAAAATGATCATGGCAATGGTTTGCAGCAAGATACTCATACCGATGGCTGTGATCAGAGGCGCAAGGCGAGGGCTGTTTCTGAGTGATCGGTAGGCTAGCTTTTCAATCAAAAAGTTGAGCGACGCGCAAACGATGCAAGCGATGATCAAGGCCAGCAACAAGATGAGCCAGCCTGGCACGCCGGGCATACCGGTTTTCATCATGCCAATGATGGCCCAGCTGGTGAGCGCGCCAATCATCAGCACCTCGCCGTGGGCGAAATTAATCAGTTGAATGATGCCGTACACCATCGTGTAACCCAGTGCGATCAGCGCATACATGCTGCCCAAAACCAGACCGTTGATGACCTGTTGCAGAAAAATATCCATGAAAAAAATCTCCGTTTTGATGGTGCGAGCGCATGAATCGTTTTGATCATGCCTGCCACATCACCAAGTAACCACCAAGTAATCACCAAATAGCTAACAAAAAACCCGCCAAGATATTTTTTGTAAATCGCAGGCGGGTTGGTGGATGAGATTGTATCGAAGCTGGTTTGGGTACTTGCGCTTGAGATGGGTGGCTAAGGGTGGGTTTTCCCGGTGAAAGTGCGGCTATCAGCGGCTTTGAGATTGGATCAGTTGCGCTAATGTTCACGAGTTTGCATCAAGGCGGCTTCTCAGATGTTTTTAAAAAAGCTGTGGCATTGCGCGCTTTCAACTCGCGCAATTTTTCACCAATTTTGATTTCTAGCCCGCGGTCAGTGGGACGATAAAAATTTGGCGCGGGCATGCCTTGAGGGAGATAGCTCTCGCCTGCGGCAAAGGCATCCGCCTCGTTATGCGCATAGCGGTAGGCCTTGCCATAGCCAATATCTTTCATCAACTGGGTGGGCGCATTGCGCAGATGCAAGGGCACAGCGCGCGTGCCGTCTTTTTTGATCAAGGCTTTGGCTTCGTTGTAGGCCATATAGGCAGCATTCGATTTGGGTGCCATGGCCAGATAGATGACGCATTGGGCGAGTGTGAGCTCGCCCTCAGGTGAGCCAAGGCGCTCATACACCTCAGCCGCATCGAGCGCCATGCGCAGCGCGCGAGGATCGGCGAGGCCAATATCTTCGCTGGCCATGCGCACGAGGCGGCGGGCCATGTAGCGCGGATCAGCGCCGCCATCGAGCATGCGCACAAACCAATACAGGGCGGCATCAGGATCTGAGCCGCGCACGGATTTATGCAAGGCGCTGATGGTGTCGTAGAAATGCTCGCCGCCTTTGTCGTAGCGGCGCATTTTCTCGCCGAGCACTTTAAGCAGCCACTCATCTGAAATCTTGGTGAGCTTTTGCGCGCCCGCGAGCACGAAGAGCGTCTCCAGTGTGTTGATCAGCCGCCTTGCATCGCCATCGGCATACTGCACCAATCTATCTTGCGCTGCATTTTCAATCACTATCAAATCCGTAGCACTCTGCGCATATTCTATGCCGGCGAGAAGCACGATTTGCTTCAAATTCTCCTCGGAAAGCGATTCCAACACATACACTGCTGCTCGTGAGAGCAAAGCGGAGTTCACTTCAAAAGAAGGGTTCTCCGTGGTTGCGCCAATGAAGGTGAATAAGCCACTTTCTACATGCGGCAAAAAAGCATCCTGCTGCGATTTGTTGAAGCGATGCACCTCATCGACAAACACGATCGTGCGCTGAGGCATCAGCCCGGTTTTTGCCGCTTCCGCCTTTTCTACAGCTTCGCGAATATCTTTCACGCCGCCTAGCACAGCGCTAATCGCAATAAACTGCGCTGCAAAGCTGCTGGCCATCAGCCGCGCAATCGTCGTCTTGCCCACACCGGGCGGGCCCCAGAGAATGCAACTATGTGGGATACCCGATTCGAATGCCACGCGCAGCGGCATGCCTTCGCCCAGAATATGCTGTTGGCCGATCACTTCACCCAGCGTTTTGGGTCGCAGGCGTTCGGCGAGAGGCGCATGTTGGTGAGTGGACATGCATCAATTCTATGAGGCATTTTTCCCCCACCTCATCTCACCGCTCCCGCGCCGCCTCTGCCCCCACCTTCATCACCGGGCTGAGTAAATATTCCAGCACTGTTCGCCGACCTTGGTGGATTTCGGCCACCACCAGCATACCCGCAGTCAGGCTGAGTTTCTCGCCATTAGGATTCT